>CAZHUP010000421.1:0-2155 GCA_964535495.1 uncultured Rhodohalobacter sp. | reverse complement strand
GCAGAGCGATAACAGGTACATTTTCGTAACGCTGGGGCTGTTTTCGGTAAACACCGCCGATTGTTTTATTGGATGGATTGACAGATAATTCCGGGTTTTCACTGTTTGCTTTTACCCAAAATCCCTGAAAGGGTGCAATTTTTCCACTGCCGTGGCTACCTGCTTCGCCATTCCAATATCTATACTCCTGAGCGTTCTGATCCCAGATATAAAGAACATTGTCCATATTCTCTTTTGTCCAACCTGCATCGTCCCAGTCAAGTGTTGCTCCAAATGGATTACCGGCCATGTTCCAGCCTGTATCAGCATCTGCAGTATATGTTACCGGGAATGTGAAATCACCGGCCTGACCGTGGAAATTCTCCTGCCCGGAGATGGTCAGGGTTTTTGGCAGTGGATCGTTGTAGTCGTCGTCGCCGGGTACATCTCCAAATACGTAGAAAAAGTAGCCTAAACCGGATTCGGGACTATCAGTGATGGAGGTCGGTGCAGTCCATCGTTGATTATCGGTGGTTAATTCAGGATCGTTTGGATCTATAAAAGTTTCATCATACCACATTAAGTTAGGCTGACGATTTTCGTAAGTACTCCCCGAAATTCCCTGAACCGTTAACCCGTCAAAAAAGTCTTGAAATGTTGAGGCGACAGGAGCTGATAACATTTTCCATCCGCGGCTGTCCAGATTTCTTCTGAACTGAAGCCTTCCGTTAACGTATGTAGTATTTGGTGCGATAAAGTTTCTGCCTGAACTAATGATCAAATCACCGTTTTGCAGTGTAAGATCTCCATCAACGATAATATCATCGAAAGTTCTAACTCCATCATTATTGTTGATGACCGCATTTTTCATCTGAGTCAGATTGTTAATCTGTTGACGTTGCAGATCAGGATAGTCTGCAAAATCTTCACCAATGCGAATCCCAAAAATGACGGTACCTTCGCTCGCATCGATGTTGAGAAGGTCTAAATTTCCTCTCACAACAAGAGTGTTATTATTTAGCTGTAGTTCACCGTCACCTGAAATGCTTCGCAGATTATCCAACGTGATATCTGCATCTTGTTGCAAGATGAGAGAGTTCCCTTCCGTGATTAGTAGTTCTGATGTGTCAATTATATCACCCGATGTGACTATCACATTGTTCAGGATTTCGAGCCTTTGAGCCAGTAAATTAGGTGTCGTTACAGTTTGGAGAGACTGGCCGTTAAATTGAATGATGGTACCCGAAGTTCTTGCAAAAAAGTTTTGTAGAGACAGGTCACCACCAATGGTAACCTGAGCATTCGTTCCGGAAGCAAATGTTCCATTACCCGTCAAGCTTCCGCCTACTATTAAACTTGTATTGTCTTCGATATCTAATGTTCCGTTTACTTCAACTCCGCCGGTTACATCAATCGTGTTTCCACCAAAAAGAACAAGCTGGCCGCCGTCGTCTATTTGGATACTACCAACATTTACATTTAAGTCTAAGTCGGGATAGTAATTGGCTCCACCCGGAATAATAACGAAGTCATCAGATACGGGTTCTCGATTAAGTGACCAGTTATCCGGGTTTGTCCAATCAACCTGAACAGATTCAGGTCCACCACCGGGCTCCCAAACAATGGGGTTTGTAATGTTAACTCTCGGGCGCTGAGGTAACTCCGAACCGCTAAAAGTTGCGATAAATTCAACCAGCTCCTGTGTTGTTGAAGCAGTGAGTGTAGCCTGATACTGATTGTTTTGAGAATCAAAACTCAGGTCAGATAGGGTTGCTTCTACCGTACCGGCCGGATCTACTCTTTGCACGGTAAGTGAAAGATTGGATGATTGATCGACTAAAACTCTGTTTGAAAATTCATCACGAAGGATAACTGTAACAGTAGATTGAGAATTTGGATCATTTTCAATCACGTTTGGACTGACTGTAACTTGTGAATTAACCGGTTCAGGATCTGCAGCAGTAACGATAAACGGCTCGCTTGTACCTGTAAGTCCAAACATCTCTTCATCTGAGGCCGATATTGTGATGTTTTGTCCGCTTCTCGTTAAGACTAACTCATGATCTTCAATGAAGCCGTTTGATACGGTTACTGAACCGCCCGATGAGATAACGGAGTTAGATGACAGATCAACGTTTCCGGAATATGAGACAACCCGGTTTAGATTTTCGTCAAC
>CAZHUP010000420.1:0-2161 GCA_964535495.1 uncultured Rhodohalobacter sp. | reverse complement strand
GTAATCATTTCGAAGATCCCGAACCAGTTCGTTTTGCTGACCGGTATTTTGCGTTGACTCACTGTGCTCATATCTACCTTCTTTTATTATCTGATTGAATTACGCGGAGGCTTTCTCAACTTTCTGCTCCGGATCAAGTCCAATTTTTCTAAGGGAATGATTTAATCCCGCTTTGTAACAGTAATCGGCAACCGCTTCTGTAGTTGGCGCTGAAGTTACCTTTCCAGCAAGAACTTGATCAATCATGGACTGAGACTTACCCACATATGCTGCGGCATCTTCAAGAGTATGCCCATTAAGCATCCGGGCGGCGTCATATACTCGTTTCAGTTTTTTCATTATTTGGTTTATAACTTGTTTGCAGTTAATTTTATATTACACTTGTAAGTGTAAGACTGTTTAAAGACAAATACAAGACAAATACGAAAAAAATTTAGGAGGAAGATATGGGTATAAGGGATAGGGTAAAAAAAGCTTTAGAAGAAACAAGCCTATCGGTTAGGTATATCGCTAAAACCATGAAAGTTAATGAAGCTACGATATACCGATGGAAGAAAGGAGGAACAAAAAGTTTCGACCCGCAGGATATAAAAAATCTTGCAAATACATTGCAAATCGATTACAATTGGATTCAATTTGGTAAGGAATCGAAGGAAACTGAATCTCAGATTAATTTAAGTTATCAGAATAGCGAGGTAGTGAAAAATCAATCAGACGGCCTATACATTGATATAAATGCAGAGCCATCTCTGGATGATCTTCCTCAACTTGTTCGGCTAAGAGATAAAGTTGATGAAAAGATTCGTATGCTAATTGAGAAAAATCGTTCTTAATTGGTGATAAAGTCTCTATGGTTTTATTCAATTTATCTTGCTTTTCTTGATTGAAAGATATTAACAACTTCGTTCAGCAATAATAGAAAAAAAACGATTAACTCAAAAAAATATTTATACTATTCACAGATTGAGGATGCATATTTTACTGTTTTTAAATTAAATAAAATAAACTATGGCATTAAAAAAATGTAAGGAGTGCGGCCATCAAGTAAGCAGCAAAGCTAAAACATGTCCAAACTGCGGTTATAAGTTAAAGAAAAGCAAAAAATTAATTTGGCAGGGCTTTGGATGTCTGTTTTGGATTGGTGTCTTTTTTATGATGTTCTCATGGGCCTCTACATGGGAATTTGATGATCCGGAGCCATGGGACCAAAGAGACAATTCAACCATGGCATATATACAAATGGAGCGGTTCGTTAAAGATCGATTGGTATCGCCATCAACTGCAGACTTCCCTGGTGTATTTGATGGAGTATCGGATCACGTAACAAGGGATGGTACCACATACACGATCAACTCTTATGTTGATTCTCAGAACAGAATGGGCGGAACGATACGAGTTCGTTTTAATGGAACCATTGAGCAGGTTGATGATTCAACATGGCGTTTAATTAATCTTGATATAAGGGATTGATCTATGGCCTCATCCGTAACCAAAGTACAGATCAGCGGTACGCCGTACTGGCGTTTCAGATTCACGTCGGCAAAGAAGGCCGCCCAGGGCCTGCCCCGTTCAAAAGATTTCGTGTTCCCGGCAGCAAAACACCTAAAATCGCATATTGAAACCATTCGCGACGAGTACGAACGCAAGTACCGCGCCGGTATGTTCGATCCATGGACGGAGACCATCCCCGATCCGGGCCATCAGAAAGCAAAATCAAACGTGGTGTTCAGCCGGGCCATGCGAGAGTACATCAAGCTGATCCCCTCGGAGCTGGCCGCCAGTACGGTAAAATCTCACTCCTCTTATCTGCGTATCGCCTGCAACGAGTTTGGGGATCCCATCCTTGGGCGCATCACAGAAAAACAGTTAACGGATTACGTTAACAATTTTGAGAAGTGGGGAACCCGCCAGACGATCAAAGCCGTGCTGGACCGGTTCTTCATGTACACCGTCCGGCAAGGATATATCGATCGAGCGCCGGAGATCATCGCCTACAGTACGCGGTCGGAAAGGAAAGAGCTGAAACGCGGCTACATTACCGAGGCAGAGTTTGGGGAGTTCCTGGACGCGCTGCAAAAAGATAAGATCAAAAATCTTAAAAACATCCACTCCCCCATCAAGTCCATCGAAGATAAGTACCGGCGCCTGGAAGCTCTCTTCA
>CAZHUP010000419.1:0-2164 GCA_964535495.1 uncultured Rhodohalobacter sp. | reverse complement strand
TTGACAACTCATCATCACCGGATGATCCGGCACTAATGATCATTGTTCCACTACTCTTATAAATAGGTGTCAGAGTATCAGAGTAAAACCAGGCACCAACTCCTCCCATAATCACAAATAGCAGGATCAGCCATTTGTATTTAAAAATTAGTGAAACTAAGTATTTAGGATCTAAGCTACCTTGCCCGCCGCTATCCTGATTTGACAAAGAATATGCGGGTACAAATTCAAATTTATTTTCTTTATTTGATCCTCCCCCTTCCTTATCACTCTTAATTATTTCGGACATATCTTGTTACCTCATATAAATCATTTGCATCAAACCACACAGTCATCAAATTTCTTGGTGTTACCAATGTAATGACAGGAAATCAATTATACCCGATTGAGCCGAAAAATAACAGACATCAGAGCAGAATTAGCAATTCTTAATGAAGGGTACCTAAGCTTATATATGGTTTATTCACTATTTGGCAATAATTATACATCCACATCTACATACGCATTTCTACTTAATCGTAGCTTAACGTCCATAAACCGGACGATTTTAATACCTCTTTATCAACTTGCCATTCTTTCTCACTTCACTGTTCCACTATTGACCTACCCGTCATCAAAAAATTAATTTATAATAACTATATCTCGCCGAATTAGTCTTTAATCTTGCTTAAAGAAAACAACACACCTGGGTGTTAAAATTCAATACACTAACAACATGAAAAGCAAGATATTCTTTTACTCTATTATTACATCCTTATTATTATTATTGATGCTTTTTACATCGTGTAAAGAGATATCAACTAAATCAGATCTTGAGGATTCGCTTGAACCGGTTGATGAAGTCTCACTTATATCCGGCACCTCTAATACTACTATAACCGTATATAAGGACAGGGATAGTTATTTCAGAATAATCTTCTCAGGCATCGGAACAAATGACGTTATCTCTGATGGGGAAAAAGAGGGATGGTGTATTGACTGGCAAAAACCTATAAACTCTTCAGGCGGTACCTACGAAAACATTCAGCTCTACTCTACCTACAATGTTGAGAAATGGAAGCCAATTAATTATCTATTTAACATTATTGATGATCTTTACAGTACCATCCCGGAAATGACTCAGCGTGAAATACAGCTTGCCGTATGGACATTGAGAGGAAATCCCGAATTCGATATTGCAGCGATCGATCCCAACAACTCACCTTTAGATGATTTTTTTCAAAACGGAGAACCTCTTTTCAGCATGACGATACTCGAAGAGATCCTCGAGATCGTGGAGGCCGGTTATAAAACTTTTGATTCCGAGGAGAGCTCAAGGTTTGCAGTTATCGCAGAAACCCCGGTAGACGTTCAAACAGTAATAACTGTAGTTGAAAAATAAGCTTTTTGCATTAATTTTAACCTGCCGGTCACTTTTCTAGGTATTTCTACTGATACATCCGGGAGTATCTTCAGCTTAAACGTTAATTGATGTCCAGCAAGTAGTTTCTCATTTGAATGGGATTCACACAACGCCTTTGAGTCAGATAAGCACAAACCACAGAATAATCAGAGGCCTCCCATTAGAGACATTTAACTTTTACTTGGCAAGAATATTCAATAGTATTTCTCTTCAAGCAAATTGAGTGATTTGCTTTAGGTATAAACAACTACAAAACTTACGGGAGAACAATATGATAACCAGGGGTATATTAGCATCTCTATTTATAATCTTTGCAGCAGTTTTGACATTTTCAGCTTGCGATGTCACTTCTGAGAAAGGAATTAATGAATCATTAGATGTAGTGCCAAACGTGACTCTTATTAAAGGTGCTGAAAATGCAGCTATCAGAGTTAACAGAGGAACTACCAGTAATTTTTCAATCAACATTGACAATGTAGAGTGGAACACATTGATTTCTAACGGTGAACGTGATGCATACTGTATTGCGTGGAAAGATCCGATTTCCAGCGACAACGCTATCTATGAAGGCGTAGGCGTTTATTCGACAGCCGGCGACAAACAGTTTGCAGATGTAAATCGCTTGTTTTCTATGAAAAACGCTCTCCAAAAAGCAGATCCGGAAATAACATGGCGTGAAATTCAGGTAGCAGTTTGGTCATTGATTCCATTTCAGGAATTTGACATGAACATGCCTGTAAATGAACTGCCATCCGAAGTTCG
>CAZHUP010000418.1:0-2170 GCA_964535495.1 uncultured Rhodohalobacter sp. | reverse complement strand
AAAAAAAGTAAACTACTTACCCGTCAGACGAGGTTTTTACCGGAAACGTCTCATGATCTCCTCAAGAGACATATACATCAGAGTTGGATGCTGAAGGGGATCTTTATACGGTTCTTCACACGCAAAGAGCTGATCAATAAGTAGCTCCATCTCCTGTTCTGACAGCCGTTTACCTCTTGGAATTGCAGTCCTTGATGCGAAAGCTATCGCCACTTTTTCACGCGCTTCAAGTTTCAGGGTTTTATCAAGGTCACGGTATTGATGGAGCATATCTCGCAGAACCTGACGCTCATCACCAATATCAATATCAGCCGGCACCCCATTGATAATCGCTGTATTTCCGCTAAGCAGATCGATGCTGAAACCCATTCGCTGAATGATTGGAAGAAGTTCTTCCAAGAGAGAAAATTCGGAGGCACTAAGCTCAATCGTACGGGCAAAAAGAAGCTGCTGAGTAAATGGCAGCGACTCCTCTGTGGCACTCAGCGTGTTTTCGTAAATAATTCGTTTGTGCGCTGCGTGCTGGTCTATAACCGTCAATCCCGTGCGGGTTTGAGTCAAAATGTATCGATTATGAAGCTGCCAGAAGGTTTTGTCCCGGCTATTGGATTTGTTTACGCTCTCCTTACCACCCTCAGTACTTTCTTCTTTCTTATCAGAATCCCCATAAAGCTGCCGGGCAGATTCATTGCCATCCTGTCCGGATGATTCCCCAAAATTTATCCTAGAGGGAAACTGCATATGCTCCGAAGGACGCCCCCGCTGTTGAAAATGCTGACTTCCTGTGTTGTCTTTCTGACCGATCTGATCAAAACTAAGATCAAAGTCATTTTCCATAAAGTCAGATTTCCCGACATCCGGTACTACAAAATGTTCGTTAAGTGCTTTCTTAACAACCGATCGAGCCAGCTGTGTGATACTCCGTTCATCATCGAACTTAACTTCCATCTTGGCCGGATGAACATTCACATCAACCTGAGAAGGATCAATCTCTAAGAAGATTGCATAAAACGGATACTCATTTTGTTTAGTCCAGGCGTCGTATAGGCTCAATATTACATAGGAAAGATAGCGATGCTGAAAAGGTCTTCCGTTTACAAACAAAAACTGTTCACCGCGCGATTTTTTTGCAAGCTTGGGATCCGCAAGCAATCCATGAATTTTCACATAGCTTGTCTCTTCACTAAAAGGAATGAGGCTGGCGCGATACTGCTTACCGAATATGTCGGCTACTCTCTGCTGCAGCTCCTGATTAGGCAGATGATAGATCTTATCTCCATCGGCGTGCAATTCAAACTCAATATCTGTATTGGCTAAAACGATATTTTGAAACACTCTGATGATGTGTTTCAGCTCAGTAGCGTCCGTTTTCAAGAATTGCCGCCTGGCGGGGACATTGTAAAACAGGTTTCGAATAGCAACAGAGGTTCCATCGTCTGTGGCTGCAGGTTCAAATCGCTTCTCCTCTCCTCCCCAAATCTCAAGCAGAACTCCCGACTCGTCATCCATCCGTTTGGTTTTCATCTCAACCTGAGAAATAGAAGCGATAGAGGCCATCGCTTCTCCCCGAAACCCCATGGTTTGAATTCGGAAAAGATCTTCTACGGTTTGAATTTTTGATGTAGCGTGACGCTCAAAACAGAGGCGGGCATCTTTGGGTGACATCCCGCATCCGTTATCAATAACCTGAATGAGGGTTCGCCCGGCTTGCTGCACAATCAGCTTGATACGATCAGCCCCTGCATCTACTGCATTGTCAAGAAGTTCTTTGGCTACTGAAGCAGGACGCTGTATCACTTCGCCCGCTGCAATTTTATTGGAAAGCTCAGGGGGCATGGTGTGTATTATAGACTGCCCCTTATCTTCGGTTTGATTCAACTGCTTAACTTTGAAGATTTTTAATTTCGATTGCTTAGAGAATAGACATCAGGAAAATAACCGCGGCGAGTCCAACAGCGTATACGAGTATTCTTACATTCTGACTTTTTTCTCGTTTCCGACGACTCAAACTTCGGGTTTTGATCTGAATGCGCTTCTTTCTCTTCTCCTCTTCTTCAGGATTGTAATATCTGAGAGGGATTTCAAATTTTTTGGGCTTGGCTCTGCGCCCCATCATTGGTCTGATCATAATAAAACTCCGTTATTTAGCCTTTTAACGAACAAAAACGCC
>CAZHUP010000417.1:0-2172 GCA_964535495.1 uncultured Rhodohalobacter sp. | reverse complement strand
TTCCGCGCCTGAAGACCTCACGCAGGTAGTATCGACTGTAAAAGAGGAGCTGGGACCGGATACGCTCTTCCCTGCTCAACCAGCCGCTGGCCCAGAGATAGCGAAACCAATCATATCCCTTAGGATGCGATATTTCATCAATCCACGGTTTTGAAGAACCCGTGAAGTGGAGAGCCTTGCATTCTGCAACTAGTTTATTCTGTCTTTCTCTCAACATTTGTATGAAGAGCGAATCAGACCATTGGTCCGCATGATCTTTCCAGCCTTTATATCTGAAATCATGATGAACATTCCACTCCACAGACAAAGGACGCCAGTCATCAATAAGCACGGCATTCAGACCTTCTTGATCATTGTGCGAGAGATAGTTTGCGTACTTAGTCAAATGTTCTATCGTATTTTCTTGTACGTCATTCGCTCGCCATTTATCGATATTTAAAACCATTAGACCGGCATTAAAGTAGGGTGCATCCGATCTCATATCCATCTCATTAAAGTAGGTGATACCGTTGGGAGATGATATATAGGGAATCCAGTAGTCTTGCACCGCAAGAACCGACTCATCCAAGGGTTCCTCCCAGAGTTCAACAATATCACCTTCAACAAGTATATCACTGTCAAGATATATGGCTTTCGTGCATTCTTTGGGCAAGAGATCTGGAATCCATAGTCTGAAAAGCGTAGCCTTGCTAAACGTATCATATAGCCTTACGAGAGGTAGACGAGAAAGCTCTGCGGGTGAAACGGAGGTCCAATGGACACTAACGCACACAGAGTGTCTCTCGGCGATGCGTTCTATTCGCATTCGTTGATGTGGTTGAAGACCTCCATCAATCAAGAACAAGTCAATGGACCGTCCCGGTGAGATATTCTCCAGGACGGAGAAGATCGTCACCGCCATGGGCTGCGCGTAACTCTCATCCGCGGCGAGGACCAGAACAATAGATCTGCACTCTTCAATCTGCATAAGACCTTAGCATATTGCCGAAGGAAAACGGTAATGAATCAGCCATCCAATGGCGAAGCGGACGCGTGGATTCGCGCAACGCACGTGTGTAGTACCGAGTATAAAAGTTGGCCACCGAATGCAGCCATTCATCATTAGCCAGCCAACCACTGTCCCAAAAATAGCGAAACCATCGGAGAGCCTGTGGATGGTAATTATCAATTATCCACGGCTTGGCTGGACCTGCAAAGTGCAGAATCTTAGGTTCCGAAAGAAGTTTCTCATAGTTGAAGGGCATGTTGTTCCGAAACTCTGAATTGGGCCACGCAGCAACTGAGTGCCACCACTCCTTAGTTCCAATCTTGTGATGCACGTTCCAGTAAGGTGCCAATTCCATCCAGTCATTTGCCAGAGTAGCATTCAAAACACCCTGATCGGCTAAATTTATTTTTTTGCTGTTATTATAAAGATATTCACACGATAATCTTGAAATTGATCTTTTTCTCCAGACATCCAAATTGTACAGTAGAACACCAGAGTTGAAATAGGGCGTATCGTACTCTATGTTTAGCTCTTTATATTCATCTAATCCCGATGGACATGAGACAAGTGGGATCCATTGATCGCGACATGCGGCAACAGCAAACGGTTCAGGATTAACTTCCCACAGACCTGATAAACATGATTCGACAAGGGTATCACCGTCTATAAATAATGCCTTTTTATACCTATCTGCCAAATAACGTGGTACAATCAAAGACACATAGGCGCTTGCATCTAGCCAAGAATGACGCGTCTCTACGCCTGGGAGACAATCACTATCAACCTCCAACCAATTAAGACTTGCATTTTCATATCTGTTAATAATATTAATCGTTCTTCTTTTACTATCGTCTGAAACATCAATACTTAGGTAAAATATTTTAATGTAATATTCCGATGATATATTCTCTAATGCAGAATAGAGTGATACAGCTGACGGGATAGCATAAGCATCGTCTGCGCACATTACTAATACAATTGTATCTTTATATCGAGACATCTGAAACTATTTTGATATGTAAGGTTTAGTGCACATTGGATACTATTTTATTTAGTAGTTAAACCTAATATATTCATTAAGACTTTGTGTTGCGGTAACATGCTTACCACTTTAATTACAAGCACGATTGCGCCGTCTTTGGGAAAGTAGTTGGCGTCGGTAATAGATCCGAAAAAGCAGTTGA
>CAZHUP010000416.1:0-2172 GCA_964535495.1 uncultured Rhodohalobacter sp. | reverse complement strand
AAAAAAAGGAATCCACAAAACGCATAATATGCTTTCATGAATTCCTTGAGATAAGATCTTAATCTTGATAGCAGATGTAAAAGTCAGAGCTTATCGCTGACGCCTGACTCTCTTTCTGCTGTTACCGCCTTTCTTCCGCTTGCCGTTACCACGATTTTTTTGTGATTGTCGCGACTGCTGTTTTGCCGGCTGTGGAGGATTGTTATCCTGCAGTGGGAAATCGTGTTCATCAATTACGGGAATCTTTTTCCCAATCAGCTTTTCGATGTCGCGCAGATACTCTTTCTCTACGGCATCACAAAAAGAGAGTGCGGTTCCGTCTGATCCTGCGCGTCCGGTTCGCCCGATACGGTGAACATATGTTTCCGGAATATTTGGGATCTCATAATTGATCACATAATGCAGTTCATCCACATCAATTCCGCGCGCGGCAATGTCTGTAGCAACCAGAACCCGGGTTTGCTGATCTTTGAAATTTCCCAGTGCTTTTTGACGTGCAGATTGTGACTTATTACCATGAATGGCTTCAGCCTGGATATTTCGTCCGTTAAGTAACTTCACAACTTTATTTGCACCATGCTTGGTTCTTGTGAAAACAAGGGCTGATTTAATTTCATCATCCTGAAGCACATCAATCAGCAGATTCTTTTTGTTTCCTTTGTCCACAAAGTAAAGTCCTTGCTGAATCGCATCCACGGTGGGAGACTCAGGGGTTACCTCAATTTTTGTTGGATTGTGAAGGATTGAGTTGGACAGTTTTACAATCTCATGAGGCATGGTTGCCGAAAAGAAAAGGTTCTGTCGTTTTTTGGGGAGAACGGCCAGCATTTTTTTGATATCGTGAATAAACCCCATGTCGAGCATGCGGTCTGCCTCATCCAATACGAAAATTTCAATATTGGAGAGTGATATGAATCCCTGGTTCATCAGGTCGAGCAGACGACCGGGTGTGGCCGTCAATATATCGACACCCTCTTTTAGTTTCTTTACCTGGCTTTTTTGATTTACACCGCCAAAAATTACGGCAGTATTCAGGCCGGTATATCGGCCATAGTTTTTAAAACTCTCATCAATCTGAATGGCCAGTTCGCGGGTAGGCGTAACAATCAGGCTTCTGATATTTCTGTTACGATCCCTGCTCTTGCTTTTGCTTAGATTTTCCAGGATAGGAATTGCAAAAGCGGCTGTTTTACCGGTTCCGGTCTGTGCACAACCCAAAAGATCGGTTCCTTTGAGTGCGATGGGAATGGCTTGTGATTGAATGGGAGTGGGGTTCGTGTATCCTTCTTCTTTTAAAGATCTGAGGATTGGATCTGTTAAATTCAGTGAATTAAATGTCATATAGGGTATAAAATGAAAAAAGCCCGCTTTCAAATTAAAAGCCGGGCTTAAAAATGTGAACTTAAAGGTACGGAATATATAGGTGGGATCCTTGTTTGACGGCTGATTGCTGAGTATGGTATGGCAGCGAAGCTGCCGGGTTCTCGTTACAAAGCTGAGCTATGAACGAGAACGAGACTCGTCGGGAGCTCCGCTCCCCGACGATAGCGGACAGCTCTGCTGTCAAAGTTCAAATAGCGTAACCGGTATTAATGATTTCATCCCCAGATAATTTCTCATTGAGGAATATCTCCAATCTTCAGGGCGGTCTACAAACCCCCGTTTAACGGGATTGTTATGGATATACTCAATTTTCTGAATCATCACCTCATCACTGAATATTTGCTTGGGATAATATCCCTCCTGCCATAGTTGATGTACTGAATCGGTATGAGAAAGGTTTTTGGATTTTCTTAGTTTGTACAATTGAAAAGTGTGCCCGTTATCTGAAAACTGATCAACAATGGCTCTTGCCGTCCAGGATTTAAAAGCCTGTATTTGATGAGGGAGTTTATCATTCTGAACAATCATATGTATATGATTTTCCATAATTACATATGCATAAACAGTGGTTCTTCTCTCGTTTTGAATAAATTCGAGAGCATCAAGGACAACCTGAGCTGCGAGTGGGTTTGAGAAAATCGGATACCCTTCCACTATACTGCTGGTGATAAAATAGGGATAGTCTGAATTATATACGCGGTATCTTGACGGAGGCATGGTTCGAGGTTTGTTGATGTACATTTATATGAACCATGAAATGAAGATTCCTTACATGATTATTTCTTGGAA
>CAZHUP010000415.1:0-2176 GCA_964535495.1 uncultured Rhodohalobacter sp. | reverse complement strand
ATGCCGGTAATTCCGGGTAAATTAAGGTCAAGTATAAGTAGATCGGGTACACTTTTTTTAAGTTCAGTTCGTAGTTCTTCACCGGCCTGAAAAGAGATAACGGGCGAATATCTACCCGTACCTGCAAGAATACTTTTAATACCATCAACAACGATTTGATGGTCCTCGCAAATAAAAACAGATTTTTTACTCATGGGTAATAGCGTTACAAAATAACCGGTATGGTTGACATAACTGAGCGAACCGGTTATCTAAAGAACAAGTTAGATGGCCAACATTATAGCAAATTTGGGCTTAACTCACTGTAAATTTTATATTTTTTAAAATTTATTCAGTAAGAACATCCGCGCCATTACCGGTCCATGTGGAATCCGATTCAAAAGTTCGCCCCATTGCCTGAAACTGCCTGACAAACCTTCGTTTATTTACGCTTGGTGCAAATTGTCCATATTCCACCATAAACAATCTCTCAGTTGCAGGATCGAAGTAGGTAAAATTCACAAATGGGCCACCCATAAAATCATTCGTCATTCGCCAGGTTCCCAAAGTCTCATACCCGATAAGCCTTGAATCCAAATCCATTTCATTGGTAAGTACAGGTCGCCGGTATTCGGTGGTTATATAAGACTCTTCTCTCTCACCCCTTATATATATTTCCATAAGCGAATCTCTGGTAGCGTTGATCCAATCTTCATTCAGGAAGTCGATATCTGTGACATCATCTTTCCACCATGCCCATTTCCAGCGATCATTATCAGGCAGGTAACGTCTGAAAACGACAACATTTGTGGTATCCACGGTTTGAACATAATCGTGCTGTACCCGTACTTTCCAGCCATGATTTTCCCAAAGCTGATCCGAGATTGCTGTCTGCTCCCCTCTTCTGTATACCTCCTCTTTTCTTCGTTCGAACTCTCTTTCAAGCAAATGGTTAACGAGAGATTCTTCTGAGTTTCTGATCAAATCAGCCAATGTCTCATCATCGGTCGAAGTCAAAATTAGTGTCCACTGATCCCGCACCCACTGATCCGTCAACGGAAATGCGAAACTTTCCTCATTTCTGATTCTCTGTTCCACATCACTGCTCAGTAGTGCTCTGATAAAAGAGCCGGTATTGCTCTCCTCATCAATCGGTGCAGCAAATATCACATTTTTAAATTCCTTGATCGTTTCGAGTTGCTGATTAGTAGAAAAATCTCTGAAAATTAACCGATAAGCATTTTCATAAGCCGGTAGCGTTACTATCTCCCGGCCAAAGGTTTCATTAAGAGCTAAAGCTGTTTCGCTATTCCACTGTGTGGAGTCCATTACAACTATAACTTCATCAATACCGCCCACCGATTTTGGACGATAATCTCCTGTACAGGCAGAAATTGCAAATAATACGGCAAAGGGTATAATGAGATAATAGTATTTCATATCAGTTTAATACGGTTAAATTTTCAGCTGTTCTTTCCAAATTTCAGCTCTTTAACAAAAGTAAAGAGTTTCTGTTTCCACTTTTTACCGGGATAATTTTTTCTGATGTTATCAATCAGTGCGCTTCCTACTATAAAACCATCAACTTGCTCAGATATTTTCATGGCATCCGAATGATTTTTGATACCAAACCCAACAAGTTTAGGATTTTCCGTGACATTCGATTTCACTCTTTCAATAAATCGCTCAACAGATCTTGCAACCTCTTCTCCGCTTCTTGCTCCTGTAACACCAGTCACAGATACACAATATACGAAACCGCTGCTCTGCTTATCCACTTTTCTCATTCGTTCATCAGTCGAATTAGGCGCCACCAGGTAAATCATTTCGAGTCCATATTTATCAGCAGCCTCCGATATCATGGATGATTCCTCAAGCGGGGCATCCGGGATGATTAAACCGTCAACCCCACTCGCCTCTGCATCGCTGCAAAACTTCTCAACACCGTACCGGAATACCGGGTTGATATACCCCATAAGAATAATTGGAATCTCCGATGACTTTCGAACCTCCCTCACCATTTCAAATATCTTCTTCATAGTAACGCCATTACTGATCGCAACATTGCTGGCGTACTGAATAGTTGGCCCATCAGCCAGCGGATCGCTGAAAGGCATGCCCAGCTCTATAATATCAGCACCGTTCTTTTCAAACCCGAGGATTAGATCTACGGTAGATTCAAGATCAGGATAACCCG
>CAZHUP010000414.1:0-2189 GCA_964535495.1 uncultured Rhodohalobacter sp. | reverse complement strand
GCCTCTTGTAGGTTTAGGTATAGAAAGTCAACATTCACAGGCCTTGAGTTTTTCCAGCTCATGACTGAGAACGCCGATGATTTCTCATAGCCCTGCCCTCCGAATCCCGAATGCTTTCGTGAGCAGGCGGGCTAGAACTGACGGTTCCATATATTGCACAAACTAACGAGGGTTTAAAACCCACTGACCTTGAATTGAAATCCATCGACCGCTACCTTACGCGCCAATGAATTCAAACATTTTTATCCATTTGATTTAGCATGTCAGATAAACAGAGTATCATCACTTTTACTGAAGCTGAAAAGAGTCTGCTGATAGAACAGGAGAAGCCTTCTGAAGATCTCGGAACACTTACTCCTGAATTGCTGGAGCTGGCATACAGGAAAAAGCTATATCACCTTGCCGTTCCAAAAGAGCTGGGCGGTGCTGAACTGTCCGTAAAGTCATTGATGCAGGTTTTTGAGACGGCATCATTTTATAACGGATCATTTGGATGGAATCTGACTCTCGGAGCAGGTGCAGGTATCTTTGGAGCCTACATGGAGCCCGCCTTTGCACAGAAGGTTTTTTCAGACCGCAAAACATTTATTACAGGATCAGGTTATCCGTCCGGCAAGGCGCAACCGGTAAGAAGTGATAATTCTTTTTTGATTCATGGAGACTGGAAGTATGCGAGCGGCTCTCCCCATGCTACGCTTTTCACCGCAAACTGTCAGGTCAATCTTGATGATTCAGATGAGCCGGAAGTACGAGCCTTCGCGTTTTATCCGGACGAAGTGAACCTGATCAACAGCTGGAATAGCTACGGTCTGATCGCTACCGCAAGTCACGATTTTGAAATCAGGGATATCAGGGTTCCAAAAAACCGAAGTTTCACGATGTCGCCTCAGCCTGAATACGCTAGCAGACCGCTCTACCGTTTTCCATTTATGCCGTTTGCTGTCGCCACGCTCGCCTCCTCCCTCCTCGGGATGACCCACGCATTTTTCGATGAAGCCGGATCGCATACAAAAGTATCTTCTGAAATTACATCCTTGATGGATGAGGTAGAACACACCAGAAATCATCTTAACAAAGCTGTTGATCAGATATGGGAGGAGTGCCAGTCCGGTAGCGAGATCTCCTCTGCCAGTTCTGAATACGTAACCACCTCTGCAAAAAATCTTGCCGGTGCATGTAAGAAAGCAGCCTTTGCTCTCTATCAACGGTCCGGAATGCGGGTTTTGGATAGGGATTCACGTTTCAACCGTACCTGGCGCGACCTGTTGACTGCAGGCCAACACGTCATGTTTCGTTAATAATTGACCTGTCTTTATATCCTCATGTTCTGTTTCAGCCAGACTGCGCATTGAGCTAAATGTTTTATACCTCTACGAGTTTGGGCACCAGCACATTCCATTAATCAAGACCCAAATCGCAGTTCGTCCATCGGTGATTCGTGATTCGACATTCAATTATTTAAACCTATGCACTAATCCATTGGATTCTGAAGAGAGGAGTAAGTCATCTTGCCATTATCATTCTAATTCAGTAAATACTGTAAAATTAACTAACTCGGGATGATGGATAATCAAGGTAAACTCTTAATCGGGGGAATTGTAGCCGTTCTGATAGCATTTTCTTTCTCTCTTCTATTTGGAAATTTATGGATCGGTTTTTGGACCGCGTTCGCTGTAGCCACAATCTGGCTCTTTATTTTAGACAGAACCGTTGTCTCCAAATCATCAAAAAAGACTGTAATCCGTACGTTCATTGTGCTGCTACTGATTACCCAGCTACTTGCAGCTACTCAATTTTATAGCCGGTCAGACCAACAGGTAGAAACCCTGCAAACAATCCGCACCACCATAGTGAGCAACATCTCGCATATAGAGATGGAGAAAGCTCTTCAGCATACTCTCCGGCACTACTACATGGAGTCTGATCAACCTGAGGCAACTCTCGAAAACTCTTTTCGATACCTGTTCGAAGACCGAATGGAATCGGACGGCCACTTCCTTCATGAAGCTACAGAGCCTGATGAAGAGATGAACTTCACCTACGAGATTGCCTCGCCCGACTCCATTATACTGGCGGTTTCGGCGACTTATACACCGGGACATAATTCAAATTTCGAGAACAGATCCGGCCAATTCGGTATGTATCAGGCCCGCACAATTTTAACCAAAAACGGAGTGCGATATGAACGA
>CAZHUP010000413.1:0-2196 GCA_964535495.1 uncultured Rhodohalobacter sp. | reverse complement strand
GCCAGTACAATAGCGTGATGAACCGTCCCGTCCCGAACCAGGTCAAAAAAGTCATTCAGAGGCATTTTATGCACTTTTATATCTTCTGACCCGTCCGGACTATTACTGCCGGTAAAGACACAGTTTTTGGCAACATACAGATGTGTAAAATTATTCAAAATAGCGGGATTGGAGCTGGTCTTTCCGATAAGATCCCACTCATCTGACTTATACCCGGTCTCCTCCAGAAGTTCTCGTTTAGCTGCAGTAATAGGTGATTCACCGGGGTCGACCATTCCTCCCGGAAGCTCGAGCGTGGTTTCATCCACTCCTACACGATACTGCTCCACTAATACGATCTCATTGTTTTCAGTGAGTGGAATCATATTGATCCACTCGGGAGCTTTCAAAATATAGAATGGATGAATGGATTGCTGAACGGCCGGATTTAGTTCTAATTGATGAAGAGAAAAAATGGGAGTTTCATAGAGTTTCTTATCTTTGAGCAGCTCCCACGCGGGCTTGGTAAATTTGAACGAATGACTCATCACGAAATACATTTATGGATAAAAGACTTGAAATTACAAAAGACTCAATCAGCAACGAAAAAGAAATAGATGAACTCGCAAATCGTGCGTGCGATTTGATGGAGGAGATTTATGATGAGGGTGATTATCCAAAATTGTTGATAAAGCGTTCGTGGTCAGAACACAACCCGATTATTACGGGTGAGATGGCTTTGCCACATGCCTACAGATGGTATCTGACAAGAGAGCTCAAAAAACTAATGGAGAAAGGTGCTGATCTGAAGATTTTTCCTTCGCGACCGCGGGTTGAAATGAATGATACAACCCTGTTTGATAATGCCGACGAAGATGAATGGGATATCACGCAAAAAAAACTGTTTCTGTTTACGCCGGAGCGGATCGATATCTCTCTGAACAGGCTGGAGCACTACACCGGTACAAAACCTCAGGATTTTCAGCGCTACATCCTATTTACCAACTACGACATGCATGTTGAAGTGTTTAACAGTCGATATCCGGATTGCGTAAAACCGGACCGTTCATGTCAGATGCCGGCTTATCACCATAAGCTTCCTGATAACAAAGGCGTTACGCTGATCAATATGGGAGTAGGGCCATCGAACGCAAAAACGATCTCTGATCACGTAGCCGTGCTTCGCCCGGATGCGATGGTAATGGTGGGGCACTGCGGTGGACTGCGGAATCACCAGGAGATTGGAGATTTTGTATTGGCTACCGGGTTTATGCGCGAGGATAAGGTTCTGGATGATATCCTGCCGCTAAACATACCGATCACACCAAATCATCTGTTGAATGTTTATTTGAAAGAGGTGATGGATAAGTATGAAAGAAATTATCGGCTTGGAACCGTTTATACCACCGCAAACCGGAACTGGGAGTTTATTAAAAGTCGCACTGTTGAGCAGATTCACATCAGCCGCAGCCTGGCGGTGGATATGGAATCGGCAACGGTGGCAACCAACGGCTATCGATATCGTGTGCCGTTTGCCACGCTTCTCTGTGTGAGCGATAAACCGCTGCACGGTAAGCCAAAACTGACCGGCGCAGCACAATCATTTTATGAAAACTCCAAAGAGCTTCACTTGAAAATGGTGATTGAAGCGCTTGATTTGAGTAAAAATCATTATCCCGAAGGTTTGCCGAACTCCAGTATCCGTGCCATTAATGAGCCGCTGATGGGTGGAGCGGAATGATGTGATTGGCGAGAGGTAAGAGGCTAGACGCGAGTTTAGTTTAACGCGAGTTCGATATAAAAAGCATGTAAAGGCCTTGAAAAAGTCCCCTCCTTTTTCAAGGAGGGGCTCCGAGCAAAGCGATTCCCACGAAGTGATTTAGGGGTGGTTAAACCATTATCAGATTCGGTTTGAAACCTGTATTCATCAAGGCTACCTCCCCCAACTCCTCCTTGCACCCCGACGTTTCGAAGGCAGGCACGAGGGGAGAATCATATTCAAGATTCTAATGTCGAACTCACGTTAGCTTAGATTTATACAAACAATTCATGAGCCGGCAGATTCGAAAGAGTCTGCCGGTTTTTTTATGTCCCCGTCCGATCTCTTCACGCGGTCAGACGGGGATTTTTAACTGCTCTCCACGAGTATTTATCTGAAAATTATGAGGCATGCATTCGGCCGGAGTTTCTTTAAAAGACAAATAATTATTGTTTATC
>CAZHUP010000412.1:0-2222 GCA_964535495.1 uncultured Rhodohalobacter sp. | reverse complement strand
ATGTAAGTAAGACCGGTTAGGAAATTGTACTGGTTTCCGCTTCCACTGTCTTTCAGTCTCCAGCCTGTATAGGTGAGAGTCTGATCAGCTCCGCCATCTGCAACCAGTCCCATTATGGCTGACTGGGCATACCAGTTAAACCTGCCACCTTCGTAGGTGAGCTTAAGCTTACCGCCCCAGTTATCCTCAGGTTTAATCTCATCCTGGTAAACGGAGATGCTGCCATCGCTTTCCTCGCGGGCGATCTGGAACAGTCTGCCATTCAATGGCTGGCCACCCCATATACCGCCGGCCTGAACTCCAAAGTTTCCAAAATCTCTGTCTACGTGAAGTGTGACACGTCTGGTTTTAGGCCTTGGAATAGCGAATGAGCTCTCAATATCACCCTGTTCGGCTATATCTTCGTGGTAGATTCCCGTGATGTCGTAATTTCTGAATGTAGTGGAATATTTTAACAATACAGCCGGGTTAGCTCCCCACCAGAGTTCAGGTCCAAACGCCATTTTAAATCCATCGAAATTTTTCTTTCCTGAGAGCTCAAAACCAATAGGAGCTAATCCATTGTAAATGAATATTTGATCGCCATAGTTTGCTTCAGGGTAAAGGTTGAAGAAATCGCCTTCATATGCCCAGTGGTAGTGACCTGTTCGATAAAAACCGTCAAGATCAAATAAACTGTGGTTCCAGCTGTAGCTTGCTTGATAAACCTCAATTCTGTTTAACGACTGTAACGTAACTTCTTCATTTTCCCGGTTTGCTACATCAACAGGGCGGCCACGATTTTCATAAAAAATTTCATCAATGGGATTTTCAGCAACATTGCCCAGAACGTTGAACTCTATGTTACCTCTTACATTAGGGGCAGGATTAGCCTCAACTCCTACGTAAAAAGATTGCATATGGTCGAAACCCAGCTGGTTTGGATATGTACGTGTATTCTGGTCAGCTTCATCAGGAGTGGTTAGAAGACTTCCTCCGGTGTTATAGGTTCTAAAATCCGCAGTAAACCTGCTCAGTCGGATTTTGCTATTCCGCTCAGCCTCAAGTGCACCTTTGTCGCCTCGTGCCTGTAACTTGGCATTTGTAAGCCGGATATTATTAAAATGCCGCTGAAGGTCTTCCATTGTAACTCCCTCTGCATACGGGTTGAACTCGTGTGCATCTTTAATTACGTAGTAAGCAGCTCTTGGGTAGAGGTCATAAAAACCTTCACTATTAGTTGGTCCTTTAGCAGTAATTCCGAACCACTCTTCGTTCATGTTATTTTCACCTTCAACGTAGTCGAACTGGTAACCGGCGTTAGCCCAGGACGCTTCTGTATTGTGTACATCCAGATCTTCGGTCTGACCATGTTTCCACCAGCCATCACTAAACTGGAAAGTAAAACCTCCAATGGAGTTGTTGGCTCTGCCCATTCCGGCAGCGTTTTCGTAGATGTCCTTCCAGTTATTGAGTTTGTAGCGTGCCTGAGCTACCTGATCTTCCTGGTTTGTCCTCGCGTTGAAAGCGTCTGATCCAAACTCGGTTAGCAGAACAGGTTTCCCATATTCATCCCTAACTCTGTCGTAGAGATCAGTGAATGTTAAGCCACGATAAACGTTAGAGCCGAAGATGTCGATATCAGGTGCGTACTCTACAATCAGATCTAAAAAGAGTAAATCACCATTTGCTATAGCGATAGGCCGATTACTGTCAATCTCTTTCATGGCAACAGAGGCTTCATTGAAGAGTCGGTACATGTGTCGGGCTCTTTCTGTTGAAATTCGGTCTTCAACTGGGATGTCTTCCGTTTCAGCACCGCCCCAGAAAAGTCCGTAGTTATTCTCATTTCCAAGCAGATAAAGTAAAAGGCCACGCGTATCCCGGTACTCTTCGGCCAGCTCTGTTACTTCACTGAGCAAAAGCTCTCTCACTTTTTCATCAGAATACTCCGTATTCCCCATCCATGCTCCGTCTATTGTGACGCCGTAACGCCCAAATGCGTGATTAAGCATGGTGTAAATTCCATAGTTGTCGTATATATATTCGATCCACTCTTTCGGTATTCCGGTGTAAACACGAATAGCGTTAACTCCCATATTTTGGAGTAAACCCATCTCGTTGTCTAAAGCTTCCATTATAAATTCAGGGGATTCATTCCATATGCTGTAGTTATAATTGGTTCCAATGGGAAAGTAATCCCAGTTCATACCGTTAACCATCAGAGGTTCGTCGTTGACAAG
>CAZHUP010000411.1:0-2239 GCA_964535495.1 uncultured Rhodohalobacter sp. | reverse complement strand
TAAAATGCTTTTATTAAATCCGGCGCAAATGAACCGCCAAGGCCGCCAAGATGCGCGAAGGGTTTGTTGCCACTTTGCGTCACTTCGCGCCCTTTGCGGTTATTCCTCTCTGAGTAAGGTTTGAGCAATTAGATTGAAAATGGGCCGCTCATTTATCATGGTAAAACGCTTCTATCAGATCCGGCAAAAATGAACCGCTAAGGTCGCTAAGAAACGCCAAGTTTTTTTTAAAAAAAGTGTAAGGGATTTGTTGTTCTGGTTTCATACTTATACAAAGTATAATTTCCATGATTAAAGCATGTAATAACATGATAGAAAACGAAATTGGACGCTTGATTGTAGATAGTGCATTTTAAGTTCACAATAACCTTGGCCCGGGATTGCTTGAATCAACCTACCAGGCCTGTCTGGCTTATGAAATTCAGAAAAGAGGATTGCTTACAGATACCGAAGCAGCATTACCTGTAGTTTATAAAGATGTAAAACTAAACTGTGGATACAGAATAGACATCTGGGTAGAACGAAAAGTAGTTATAGAAATCAAAGCAGTAGATGCATTAAATGATGTACATCTGGCACAAATACTGACTTACTTAAAACTCACAGATAACCGTTTGGGATATCTGATTAACTTTAATGTGAAAAGAGTTAAGAATGGTATCCGAAGGATTGTCAATAATCTCTAATCCTCAGCGATTAAACTTCTCTGAGTGAAGATTGGACGATTAGTTTTCAGAATGGGTTGCTGGATTATCCCGGCAAAATGCTTCTATAAAACCGGCGCAAATGAACCGCCAAGGCCGCTAAGTTCCGCGAAGGATTTGTTGCCCCCTTTGCGGTTATTCTTCTCTAAGTAAGGATTGAGCAAATATTTTTGAAAAATGAGCGGCTTTTTTATCCGAGTGAAACGCTTTTATATAATCCAGCGGATATGAACCGCCAAGATCGCTAAGAATCGCAAAGAATAAATCCCCTCTGCGCCCATCGTGCCTCCGCGGTTATTTACCGCAGTGGCGCAGAGGAACGCAGTGAAATCTAATTGAAAATATCACGCACTGCATCCCTGAGCTGTTCAGCTCCGCTTTGGGCGGCGGCCTGCAGGGCTTGCTGGACTACTTCTTCCGCAATAATTTCAATAACCTGCTCTACAGCTTTTCCGGTGTCAGCTGTTCCAATATCACTTAGTTCAATTTCTGACATCTCCACCCGGGCAGAGCGTTCACCGCCTATTTCTGTATAAAGATCTACCGAGCCATCACGCATCAGAAAATATCCAACAAACATGTCAACTTCTGCAGGCTTATCTTCTCCAAACTCCCGGATGTTACTGAGAATAGTTGCCAGATTATTCTCAGGCAGCTTTTGCTCAACAAAAAGAGAGGGCCCGGTTACACGAATTTCACGAATCTGTATTTCATCAGAAAAAAGTGAAAACAGTTCTAAACTGATATATAACTCATCGATCTCAATTGCATACTCTTTCTCATAATCCTCCGGATTTGCCACACGAAATCCGCTAATAGTACCTTCTCCTGAAAACGGTGAGATCGAAACCCGGTCAACCGTAACGCTCACTCCGGTCATATCGCTGCCGGTCTGTTCAATGCCAGACTTTACAATCGAATCAGCCATGAATGATAACAGCAGAAGCCCTCCTCCGAAAACCACTATAAACCCGATGAGTCCGTACTTCAATATTTTATTCATATAAAATCGTTGTTATTGTTAAGGTTAAGTAGATAGTAATCAGATTACCCGGAAATTGTTCCAATGTAAAAAAATGAATTGATACAATACTTTTAAGCAGATAAGCATTTTTAAATAAATTCATTTTGGTCAGATTTATCAAATATTTCCGAAGCGGAATCCTCAAACATACAGCCCATTGAGAATTGTTCTGATCTTTAAAAACAAAAGCCACGCATTTTAGCGCGGCTTTTTCCTGACTTCCGCACTTTTTTTCTTTATTATTTTAAGAGTATGACAATCAATAGGTTACAAACATTTAAAAGACATTCAAGGTGTCCCGAATGTAAATTTAAACTGCTAATATTGCACAGCTAAACTTTGAAATAAATTACTTCGGCTTTGAATCATAAGTTATAGCTCTTGGCTAATTCTTAGCTTTATATCTCCCTGACACTTTTCATCGGGGAAAAGTGTCCATACCAAAGGCACCCCCATGGGGAAACCCGCCGGCTTGGATTTCTTCAGGTGGGGTTTTCCTCCAGCTATGCGA
>CAZHUP010000410.1:0-2245 GCA_964535495.1 uncultured Rhodohalobacter sp. | reverse complement strand
AGTATTATGATTGAACTTTTAATGAATCGCATGTAAATAAAGATTATTTAAGGTTTCGGTTCACTATTACATGCGTAATCCAAACCGAATAGATGTCATAATAATTAAACACTTAACATCTCTGAAATTTAAACTGTAAGCAGTTTCATAAATAATTGGCTTCTTCAGAGCTGATGAGTGCTGTATTTATCAGGAGCTCTATTTTATCTAGCCGGAGAAGGTAAGAAGTAGTTAAATATTATATCGAACACCCACACTGACAAAGTTAATCCAGGAGAAATTGTAAACCTCTTCAACATCTGCGCCTCCTTCAAGCACGCGATATCCGGTAAACAGATTTATCTGATCAGTCAAATTGTAGTCGGCTTGTAATGCAACATCAAATGCCCGACCCTGCGATGCGCCTAAACCTTCTGCATCCAGTGAAACTGAGACTTTATCACTGAACTTGTGTCCTGCATAAACGTGCAGAAGCGGTACAAAACCCAAATCTGTATTTTTGTCGGATCGATCATCCTGGCGCAGCTCAACTTTCGCATCACGAATTAATGCTGCCACACCGGCTCCAAACGTCCAGCTGTTATCTTCATATAAACTATATCTATAGGTAAGGCGGTAGGTGTTAAACTTATAAATGCCTTCTGTGACTATCCCGCTTTGAAAAGTTGTCTCTTCAAAAAATACCTCTTCGTTAAAAGTTCCGGTTCCCGATTTTTGAAAAGGAGCATAAAGCAGACGTAAATTATGACGCTGGCCCAATTCTACGTTCAGACGCAGTCGCAGATAGGGTTCGGCACCTGTTCCAATCAAATTTAGCATATCAAACTGGGTGCCACCGTCATTTGGAATTCTCACATCGTTTTGGCTGAACCAGGTTGCGCCGGATTCAGCTTCAAATGTAACATTTTGCGCTTCAGTAAAAACAGGCACGACCAGTAGCGCGATTATGATAAAACTGAAAATCCATCTGTTTCTATATCTGTTTGAGCTGCAAGCTTTCATATTGAATCAGGTTACTTATTGAGTTATTACCTTATAACCCACAACAACCGCCACTGCGTTCGTATAGATATTCTATGAGAAATGAATGAATTTAGATCAGAGTGTATCGCTAATCTTCTTTCGAACCTGATGTCTTCAGAAATACGAAGTAGTAAATCACGGCAATAAAAACACCTCCACCGATAATGTTTCCGATAGAAACAAAGAATAGATTCGAAATAACAGCAGAAGCAGTAATTTGAGACGGGAGGTCTAAAGCCACTTCATCGGTTTCTGTTAACAGCGCCAGAAAAAACTGAAACATATTTCCGGTACTGTGCTGAAAGTCTAGAGCCGGAACGGCAGCAACAGGCACCAACAGTGCCAAAAATTTGTCTACAACCGTTCGTCCGGCCATAGCAATCCACAAACCGGCACAAATCATTATGTTACCGAATATGCCAATTATCGTTGTCTGCAATGGATTAAAACTCAGTTTTTGAGCAGAAATGGTTTTTGCAACATCAACCAATGCATTATCGTACATCGCGAAAAGACCTGAAAAGTAGTAGAGCAGAACTATTGTAAATGCTCCTATCAGATTTGCTATCAGTACCAAGGTCCAATTCAATGTTACGCTTTTCAGATTAACATCCCCAGAAACCAGGGCCATAGCAGAAAGGTTATTCGTAGTAAAAATTTCTGCCCCCGCAATAAACGCCATAATGTAACCCACAGCATAGAAGAGTGGACCCAGAATAAAAGCTACACTTGCGTTTATGGACGGGTGTCCCATCAGGTAGATTTCATACATGGCTCCAAACGAAATAAAACATCCACCCATAAATCCCAGGATGAGTGTTTTATAGGCAGGAAAGTTTGTCTTTTTAACTCCTATCTCCAGTACTTGTCGGGCTACTTCACTAGGTTTGTAAGCATCCATTCCAAATGAATTGTCATTAGGATTACTTGCCCGATTCTTTTTTTTACTCATCTGTTCACTTCTTTTTCAAACACAAGTTTATGAGAAGGTATAACATTGATTCTTTCTCATTCAGAATTTCTAAATAATGCCATTTGTTCATATTACAATGAACCTAACTGCGAGATAGTTTGGTTAGAACAGCTTTTTAACACCATAGCATCTGAATCTGCATACATAAAATCCAGGATTATCGGTCATCTGTTACAGTTCAGCTGCAATTAAGCTTTTTTCTGAGCCGGAATAGAGCCCTGACTTGGATCATTTTTTATACGATCCGGC
>CAZHUP010000409.1:0-2261 GCA_964535495.1 uncultured Rhodohalobacter sp. | reverse complement strand
GCCGTGAGTGAACCGATTCGCGCCAGCCAGCCGTCACTGATCACATTGGCTACATTGTAAGTGAACAGATCTGCTATCTCATCTTTATACGTCTGAACCTGATGGAATGCGCTCCACACATCTGTGCTTTCATTGTCGGGATTCTTAAGCTCCAGGACGGCCAGTGGAAGACCATTAATAAACAATACAATATCGGGTCTGCGGGGCTGTTTGGTTCCCTGTACAGTAAACTGATTTACAGCTAAAAATTCATTCTTTGCAGGGTCGGAAAAGTCAATCAATCGAATCAGCTCTGTTTCCTGGTCCTCATCCCCGTTCAACTCCACCTCAATTCCATTTGTCATGTACCGGTGAAATCTCCGATTTCGATGCACCGGCACCGGATGACTCACGGTTTTCAGCTTATGGATAGCCTCATCCACGGCTGCATCCGGCAGCCCGGGATTGATGCGCAGAATAGCTCGTTTCAGCGGTTCTTCAAGCAGTACATCCTTATAGTCTTCTCTCAGCGGCCGGTCACTGTCGGGAGCGATCTCCGGTCCTGTTTCAATCTGCCAGCCCGTTTCGGCAAACCATTCGAGGGCGAGGTTTTCAAGCTGGGTTTCGTTCATGGTTAGGTCTCTAAATAGTCAGATTCTGTTCAATCAGTGGACTCAATTTCAATCTCTACATCTTCCTTAATAAGCTCAGTTAAATTAATTGGAGGGATATAATAATCCTTAAATGGGGTTTCTTTGGTTTTTTCGTACAGAATTCCGCGAATAGTTCCAACGGTGATCACTGCCATGTGTGAAGCGAATCCTTCGGGAATCACTATTTTTTTGCCTTGTTCATCCTGTAGCGAATTCCATGCATCCTCCTCCAGCTGAAAACTGCATGTTGCCGCAATCACAAGAAACGGTTTTTCGTTCTGCTCAAACTGAAACTTCAGATTTGCTCCCAATACCCGGTGCTCCCGATCTTGGCCAAAACTTACGAAAGTACCCATCTGCACGTTTTCACCTTCGGTATAGCTATCTTCAAGAATGGCGAATTCGTTGGTTGAGATATCAACCAGTTTGAAACTGAGCGCGAGTTTTTCTTTGTTCATGCTGCTATCTCTTCTTCTGAAGATGGTGTCCAAAGCTGCATATTCACCACAGCCAAATCCTTCCGGGATTTTACTTGGGCAGATTTATCCTTTGAAAGGTTTGTTCGAACAGTTTTCCGTTCCACATTCATTTCAAATTGCGGAACAGGGACTTCAAACAGCTTTACACCGAGTACGGACTCTAACTTTGATATCGTTTCAAGCGTGAGGTTCTGTTTTCCCTTCACAATTTTGCTTACCTGCTGTGGAGAAACATCCATCGCTTCTGCCAGCTCCTTTTGCTGCATTCCCTTCTCATTAAGAACGCTCAAAACACGCACGGCAATACGCTGAGATTTTCGCAGCCACGACCTGTTATCACGACGATAACGTGCTTTTTCGATCCAGCTGCCTTTATCATCAACAGCAATTTCCTCAATTTTTTTCCTAATATCGCTCATAATTCTAAATCCCTAATTCAAGACGTTTAAATTCATCTTCATTAATCAGTTGCTTACTTCTCAGGAAGCGGATTACTTCTTCCATTTTATCTAATTCCGCTTTTGTGTGATCTCGTTGTTCCATCTTCTTCGTAAGCTTAATGGCTCCTCCGGTGATTACGTACAGGTGTTTATCAATTCGAATAGCATACAGTCTTAACCAGCTGTTGTAATGTAACTTCCCTTTACTTTTTTGTAGTGGATAGAGTTTAGTTTCAATATCATCCAATTGCGCAAAAAATGTCTGGAGTATTTCGAACTCATCTTCATTCCCATCTTCAGCTTTGTCCAAAAGTAAATTTTCAAGATTCTCTGCATCGTTAAGTGTTTTACTAACGGCATCTTCAACTGAGTAGTTTGTGTTGTGAAATAGGTTATATCCTCTTAAATCACCTCTATTTTCCCTGAAAAATTCTGTAAGTAACTCCGAATCATTCCAAAAATAAAAATTTCGGTCAAGTTCGTTCTCCTCATATTCATTAAACTGTATGGCATACAGCGTAGGCGTTGGATCAACGATTATACGTACTATTTTCATATCAATCAACTTGTAGGTTGACTGGAAAGTTCCCGAATTCAGTATCTATATCCGTAAATAGCTCCATATAGTTATTCTACATGCTCCTCATAAGACTGTCTGATCAAATACATTGCATATTCAATATCATCAATGGTAGTCAGGCGAAATTCAA
>CAZHUP010000408.1:0-2261 GCA_964535495.1 uncultured Rhodohalobacter sp. | reverse complement strand
TACTGAAGATAATACACGGTCTGGCCGCCTTGTGGAATATGATGGTACGTCCTGGTCATTAATTGCTGATGAAGGAGAGTTTTATAATCAATTGAACTGGCTGACAGTTGACAGTAATAATAATAAATGGCTGGGAGGAGATTTTCTAGTAATTAATGCGGGTGTGGCGAGTTTAAATCAGAATTTTGTTTCATTTAACAATGTACCGCAAGCCGGTAATTACTATATCGCAGGTAATACATTTTTTGTGAGTTGGAATGTGGGCAGCAGGATTGAAAGTGTTGACTTATACAGATCAGATGAAAACTCAGATTGGATACCTGTAGTTGAAAATATTCCTGTAGAAACATTGAACCATCAGATTACATTTCCCGATGAACACGAATTTGAGATGCAATTACTAGTTACTAAATCAGGAACTTTTAGTATTCAGGATATAAGTGATTCCTTTTTCGTGTTCAATCCCGATGAATATAAATATCACCTGAGACGTCAACTTTCAAATGGCGGCTTTGAATTATTTGATCCACAAACTCATGGATGGAGTATGAGAAATCGGGAAGAAGTAATGTGGCCTGAAGAAGATTGGGAAGACATTGAATATTCAACACTTTTTACATTACCCCCCATTTCGGCAAAACCTGAAGATTTTCCAAGCTGGGATTTAATGCGGCAAGCATTTGGAGATGATGAGGTTACAATTGGAAATACTAATATTGCAGATTCAGGCGCAATTATTGCATGGAGAATTCTGAAACACAATGGATTTCAGGGAGTATGCCATGGTTTTGCGGTTACAAGTTTACTGGCTTTTAATGATGGTATTGAAAGTCTATCAACAGAAGCCATTGGAATAAACCTTGATGTAGAACAACTGTATGATGCAGAGGCAGTAAGTGATGTTCGAAATGGAATAAACACAGTTTGGACACGACAATTCGGTATCGATCATTTAATGAGTTTTATGTTAAGTGCTTCTGGAACAGGTAGCTTTTTAAAAGGACCGAACGAAACTCTGGAAGAAGTTAAAGAGATGTTAGAAAGAACTTCTACTTCATCATATCACAATGCAATTACTTTAATGCCGCCAGATAATCTAAGTGCTGCACATTCTATCTTGCCTTTTAAAGCAGAAGAAAACCCGGATGCACCACATATTTGGGACATTTATGTTCACGATAGCAATTTTCCATGGATAGATTCACTTAAAGTTCAGATAAATACCGATAATGACTATTGGTGGTATTCAACTCCAGCACTTGATGAAGACGAAAATCTAATTGTAGTTACCAATTATGAGGGATACGCGGGTTTATTTTTATCCGATCGGGTAGATGCTTATTTAACTACTTCAAGGTTGCCCAAGAGTCAGTCTGATCATCAGAATAATTTGTATTCAAAATTGGATGAACTCAATGAAATGGGCTACACTTATTCACTTTTCAGTGCAGGAACCGAGCTTACAATACGTGACGAATTGGAAAATGAAATAAGCTATGCCGATAGCCTTTTGAGTTCAGGTGTGCCTGGCTCATTACCTATTATCCCTACTGTAGGAGGTATCCACCCTCCTATAGGTTATTTCTTGCCAATTGACCAGTATGACATTGAAGTAAATTTCGAGAATGGTGGTGATATATTTTCTATTCAGTCTGATAAAACGCTTTACGTGTATTCCACAACTGAATTACCTGAAAGTGGAGTCGATTTACTGCGTATAGGAAATTCCATGTCAGTACTTGGAAATTCTGATGGCCATGAAAGAACTGTGAATATGACAGTAATTGAAGCTGGTGAATCGAAAAACAAGATGTTTAGTATTCTTGGCGCTGTTATTGCAAACACTGATTCCTTAAAATTTGAAATTTCAGAAGGCAATAATTTGATAGTCAATAATTACGGAGCCTCTTCTTCGGTTACACTCGAATTAAGGGATGCTATTGGAGATGATGTTGATTACTTCTTATATGAAAACTTTGACCTTCTTGAATCTTCTGGATTTAAATTTATTCCTGATTGGGATGATGTTTCAAACAATGAAGTTACTGTGCAAATTGATACAAACCTCGATGGAGAATATGATGAATCAATCACGCTCGAAAGCATGCCTACTTCAATTGATGAAGAAGATATGGGTCATCATGTGATACCTGATGGTTATAAGTTATATCAAAACTATCCGAACCCGTTTAACCCTGCAACTACTATTCAGTTTGCAATTCCGCAATCAGGTAATGTAGAGCTTGTTGTGTACGATATGC
>CAZHUP010000407.1:0-2265 GCA_964535495.1 uncultured Rhodohalobacter sp. | reverse complement strand
AATGGTTGATGCTATGAATCAACGTGGATTGGTTGCTTACATCTATTTTAAGGTACACAATAAATTGGTTTACTGGCCAAAGCCACTCAGTGCCGAAGATGATCTTTTTTATCGTTGGATTATAGCCCGTTATGCGGCCTATCCCAATATCATCTGGAATTTATCGAAGGAGGCTCAATATGAAAAATCTATCCGCAATAAAGTTGAACGGTTAAAGTATATTCGTGAAACTGATCCTTATAACAGATTGCTTACAGTTCATGACGACAGGGCTACTTACGACAGGGGGGATTATGACGATATTGTTGATTTTCGTAGTGCTCAGGAACACTCTGATATTCATACCGTAGCGTTGAACCAACTTGCCGGTAATGAGTGGCCGGTAATCAATGTTGAATCTGGTTATGAGCACGGTCCTGGTGGATTGGATGATAGAGCATTCGGACGGAGCAATACTCCGGAAGAGGTTATTGATGCCATTTGGAGAGTTCAAATGGCCGGAGCATATAATGCTTATTATTATACATATACTGCCTGGGATATTATCAGGTATGATGATAATCCGCCGGGTTATGAATACGTCAAAAATTTCGTAGATTTTTTTGAAAACACGAAATTTTGGAAGATGGAGTCAAATGATTTCCTGGTTACTGAAGGATATTGTCTGGCAAACCCCGGGAAGGAATATGTAGTATATCAGCAAGAAGCGACTTCTTTTAAATTAAATTTGTGGGGATTGACCCAACCCTTGCAGGCTGTTTGGTATCAACCCCTTACAGGAGAGTATGTGGCTGCCAGAGGAAGGTTTGAAAATGGTATTGCCCAATTCAATCCCCCCGCCGCGCTTGGGAAAGGACCGGTTGTACTGCATCTTAAATAAAACATATAAAAAACATTAATATGAAAAATAACTATTTCAGCACAGTATTTATTATCATTTCATTGATGCTGGCCAATGGCAGCTCAATTGCACAGTACACCAATAAAACATCCGCCCCGCTGTTGGGTTGGAACAGTTACGATTGCTACGGGCTCGATATCAATGAAAAACTTACCCATGAAAATCTGGATGCTTTCATTGAAAAACTAAAACCTTACGGATACGAATATTTTGTACTGGATGCAGGCTGGTATGCGCATTATGATCTGAAACCGGGAGAGGACTGGCCTACCGACGGCGATAAAAGACACCTGAATATTGATGAATACGGCCGGTTTATCCCATCTGAAGTATTATTCCCAAATGGATTCAAAGATATTATTGATAAAGCCCATAAGCACAATGTTAAATTTGGATTACACCATATGCGAGGCATCCCCCGTGAAGCCGTTGAGAAAGACCTTCCTATAAAAGGAACGAATTATTCTGCAAGAGATATTGCTGATGTAAACGATATCTGCGCCTGGAGTGATTTAATGTATGGTGTTGATATGGATAAACCAGGGGCTCAGGAATATTATAACAGTGTGATGGAATTAATGGCCGAATGGGGAGTTGAGTTTTTAAAATACGATGATATTGTGCACAAACCCAAAGAAATCAACGCAGTAGCCGATGCAATTGAAAACTCAGGATGGGAAATGATGTTGAGTATCTCACCGGGCAGAGCTATTAATCCTGAATACTATGAAACCTATTCAAGGGCTGAAATGATTCGGATTTCGCATGATATCTGGGATTTACAGGAAGATATAGATATCACCTTTGAACGATGGGAGCAAATTTTGCCTTATGCTGATAAGGGATTTTGGTTAGACATGGATATGATTCCTTTCGGTCATATTCGGCTTTGGGAACCTTTATCATTAAATAATTTACAGTCGAACAGAGGATACGAACGAATGGATAATTTCAGTTATGCGCAGAAAAAAACGTTTATGACGCAACGTGCAATGGGGGCTTCTCCACTTTTTATGGGCGGTACATTAACATCTTCACCCCAAATTGTATTTGAATTACTTACCAATGCAGATATGCTTGCGTGCAATCAAAATGGCGTGACTGGTGAACTGATAACAAGAGTGGATAATTATGCACAGAAAGTAGATGTCTGGAAAACGCCCCACAAAACCAATGAAAATGAGGGGTGGATTGGCGTTTTTAACAGGAACTACTACACGGAATTAATTAAACTGAATAAAGAAGAGCTTGGGTTAGATGCATCCGCATCATATCATCTTTACGATATTTGGGGACAAAGAATTATTGAAGATTCAGACGAAATCATTTTTCAAATTCCCGGAAATGATGTCATATTTGTTCAT
>CAZHUP010000406.1:0-2269 GCA_964535495.1 uncultured Rhodohalobacter sp. | reverse complement strand
CAATTCATTGTGGGGTAATCGTGATAAACCGGATTATTCAGTGCCGTAGGCACGGATCACAAAATCTTTCAATCTAAATTCATACGAATAAAAGTTTTAACAACGTTGCATTTACAGAATTCAAAATTCTTGTTTACTATAGGAGACCATAAAACCAACTATTTTTTCAAAGATCAGAACCTATTATGAAATCTATATTTACCACTATTATCACACTTCTCTTCGTGATGGCAATAAATCCGCAGGCTGTTTTGTCTCAGACTCAAAATGAGGCTAATATTTCTTCATCTGATATGAGGAATATGTTGGACTCAAATCAGATACCGCTACACCGAGCGACGAATACGGAAGGATCACCCTACATGTTTGAAGAGTTTTATGAGGGAGTAGTGAAATTAAAGAATGGACACACTACCCGCCCGCTTCAGATTCGATACAATTCTCATACTCAGAGTATCGATTTTATGAGTGGTAATCTTGCTTTCAACGTTGATGGTGAAGAGATAGAGTCATTCCGATTTACAAAAGATGGAAAGGAGCACTATTTTAAGAAGGGAGTTGATGCGCGCGGCATTTCCGAAGATGATTTTATTGAAGTTGCAATTGAAGGTGAAGCAACATTTGTAATACGCCATTACACCAATTTCTTTGAAGATGCCGCTACTTATGGCCAGGCAACACAAGAAGATCGATATGTAACAAATATGGTGTTTTACTTAAAGGTAGGTGATGATGGGTTTAACAGAATCCGCCGGCCAAATCAAAGAAGAGTTCTTCGGAATTTTGACCGTTTCGAAAACGAACTTGAGCAGTATGCTAGTCAAAATAACCTGGACTTCTCTGAAAGAGAGGATATGGCAAGGCTGGTTGGCTACTATAACTCGTTGGTCGAATAAGCTTTTTTTTAAAAAAAAAGGTCAGGCTTTTCAGGGAAATTGAAGATTCGCCTGGCCTTTACATCTTTGACTTGATATCCTCCACGGCCTTTCTTATTCATTAATATAGTATCAAGTTTACGATACCAAGGTTTCCATTTGTCAATAATTGACTACAATAATACTGCATGAATAACAAAATTTCTGAATCACTACAGCCCTCCTATATAGAATTAAGCCGATCCGCGCTTGTAGACAATTTCAAATTCTTAAAAAGCAGGACAAAAAATGGCGTCCGGATCTCTTCGGTGATCAAGGGAAACGCCTATGGCCACGGAATTTCAGCTTTTATTCCGTTAGCGGAATCTTGCGGAATTAAACACTTTTCCGTTTTTAGTGCAGATGAGGCCGAAGGAGTATTAAAGTTCAGATCAAATCCTGACACGGATGTCATGATAATGGGTATGATCAGGGACGATGAACTCTCCTGGGCGATTGAAAACGGCATAGAATTCTACATGTTTGAGATGGGTCGTCTGGACCGTGCAATCGAAGCTGCAAGAGAACTCAAAAAGAGAGCGAAAGTCCATCTGCAAATAGAGAGCGGCATGCATCGTACGGGATTTGAGAAGAAGGAGTGGAAGAAGGTCTTTGAGAAAATAAAGAGTCACAGGGATGAGATAGATTTGAAAGGTATCTGCACTCATTACGCCGGAGCGGAAAGTGTGGCTAACTTTTTTCGCATTCAGAACCAGAATCGAACCTTTAAGGAGGCTTTGGAAACAGCTGAGAAGATTTTTGATGATATGCCTCCTATTCACGCCTCAAGCTCTGCCGCATTTTTGACGATGCCTGATAAACAGTACGATATGGTGCGAATCGGTATTGCTCAATATGGATTCTGGCCCAGCCGGGAGACCTACATGCACCATGCCAAAGCGAATGAATTTGAAGAGGACCATGATCCGCTTCGAAGGGTGATGACATGGAAGAGTGAAGTAATGAGTACGAAGTGGATAAATGCCGGTGAATTTATTGGATATGGGAATGTTTTTATGGCGGGACGTGATATGCGCATAGCTACTGTGCCCATTGGATATACACACGGGTTTGGCCGAAATTTAACCAACTCCGGATATGTTTTGATTGGAGGTGTGAGAGCAAATGTTTCAGGTCTGGTAAATATGAATATGATTACAGTTGATATCACAGATATCCCCGATGCAGAAAAGGGGGATGAAGTGGTTTTGATCGGTAAACAGGGAGACGATGAAATCACCGTAGCCTCTTTCGGTGAGATGACCAATAACCTCAATTACGAGATTCTGACCCGCCTTCCGGCATCGATTCCGAGAGTAGTGGTGGATTAATAGGGGATACCGAGACCTGACAGG
>CAZHUP010000405.1:0-2279 GCA_964535495.1 uncultured Rhodohalobacter sp. | reverse complement strand
ACCAGAAAATGTGCAATGCATTTCTTCTACCAAAAAACAGGCAGTGTCACATGTATCTGCGTCTGTACATGAATAATCGAGACAACCCATATTATTACAATCATCAGCTGCAACTGCAGTGGAGTCAATACTATTAAATGACAAAAGAACACTTCCTAAAATAAAAAAAGCGCCATCAGTGTAGTTAAGATAGGTTTCATGATGTATATGTTTTAATGATAAGTTCTAATTAATAAAACTGCACACGCCATCTTACCTATTTTTTTTTTCAAAATGATTTCAACATTTTCAATTTATATTCCTGCACTCTAAAATCATGGGGATCAATCAATTTCCGGGATTTGACTCAGCTGTCTGAACTCCCGATAGCGATCGTAAATCTCTTTTTCGGTAAGGTCTTTCAGTCGCTCAGGGCCAAATTTTTCAACACAGAAACTGGCCATCACTGATCCGAAAATAACCGCTTTACGCAAATTGTTTGGAGTCAGGTCGTCGGTGTAGGAGAGCCATCCGAGTAGCCCGCCCATAAAGGTATCTCCCGCGCCGGTCGGGTCAAAGATATCGATCACCGGATAGGCAGGTGCAGAGAAGATCTCATCGCCCGCGAAAAGCAGGGCTCCGTGCTCGCCCTTCTTTATAATGAGTGACGTTGGACCCATGGCCCGCACTTTGTCTGCGGCTTTGATCAGGTTGGGCTCATCAGCTAGTTCTCTCGCTTCAGAGTCGTTTATAACCAGCAGGTCTACCCCCTTCAGTGTCTCCTTCAGGGCATCCGGAGTTCCTTCAATCCAGAAGTTCATCGTATCCATCACCACAAAATCGGGCTTGTTCACCTGTTCGAGCACTTTCCCCTGCAGGCTCGGTTCAATGTTTCCAAGTGCCACAAATTTTGAATCTTTATAGGAATCGGGAATGATCGGATCAAAATGTTCAAACACATTGAGTTGGGTATCCAGGGTGTCACGATTGTTCAGGTCAAAGTGGTACTTTCCCTTCCAAAAGAAGGTGTTACCGCTTTTGTCAATCTGCAGGCCTTCGAGGTCCACATCTTTGCTTTTCAGAAGTTCAATATCAGAATCGGCAAAATCTTTACCGACCACTCCAACCAGGTTGATCTTATTTGAAAAGTAGGATGCTGCCAGTGAAATATAGGTCGCCGACCCGCCTAAAATTCTGTCTGTTTTTCCAAATGGGGTTTCAATTCCGTCGTAAGCTACAGACCCGACTACAAGAAGTGACATAGAGTTTTTCTTTAATTCTGATTAATTCGTCATTTTAAAGCATGGAAAATAGCAAATTCATTACCCTTTTGTTGCGTTCCATCCAGAATAATTTGAAATCCAATATCCATTCCTTAGCGTGACTGAACAGTTAACAGACTACCTTATACCGTCCATCATATTCCTGGCGTTTGCCCTGATGCACAGCCTGTCTGCATCCCACTCTTTTAAAACCAGGCTCTTCAGATTATCACCCAATTTAAAAGCGTGGTATCGGGCACTTTACAACCTGATCTCTCTTGTAATGATCGGCCTTTGGTGGATTACATTACCGCAAGATCAAATTCTTTATCATTTAAGCGGGATACCCTTCTTTCTGCTGCTGTTGCTTCAGGTAATTTTCGCCTGGCTCTTTTTAAAATCGATTTTATCACAAAATGGAATGGTTTTTCTCGGCATCAGGCAGGTTCTCATGAACGTTAGAGAGGGTAAATTGCCCAACTATCTGGATGAACCTCAACGGGGCAAGCTGGTTACCACGGGGCTCTATAAGTATATGCGACATCCGATGTACACTTTTGGAATGTTGGTGTTGATCTGTTCGCCTATTATGACAGCAAATCTTCTCTACTCCATCTTGATTTTTGCCCTTTATTTCTGGATCGGCTCCTACTTTGAAGAGAAGAATTTAATCAAACGATTTGGTCAGGATTACATTGAGTATCAGAAAAAAGTACCCAGGTTTATTCCTCGTCTCAGAATTAAAAAGTAAGATTACACAACGGTTTTCGCAGAAAAGCACAGATGTGGTTATTCCGTCCATAAAAAACGCCCGATTGATTTCTCAACCGGGCGCATCACTATATCTGTCGAGATATGTCAGTAGTTAGTTGTGTGAAGCAATTGGATAGTTTACTCCATCTGGTGCCGTGGATGACTGTCCATCTGATCCTACATTACCATTGTTAACCAACAGAATTCCCGCCACATGAGGTGCTGCCATCGATGTACCGCTGATAGAACGATATCCGCTGTTGATCCATGTTGAGTTAACACTTA
>CAZHUP010000404.1:0-2281 GCA_964535495.1 uncultured Rhodohalobacter sp. | reverse complement strand
TCGATATCTATGTTAAATTCCAGGTTTTCGTACTGTAAAACTGTTTTTTGATCGGGTTTGTCTGCAGGGGTAAGTGTCATTTTAGCCGGCAGGATACGTCCGCCCATTTCGCCGATTTCAGAAAATATGATTGTGTTCGCCAGCTCTTCGCTCTGATCATAATTCTCCATTTTTAACTGGATGTAGTGTTCCTTATCTACCCAAATCAAAACTTTACCCCAAACAATAGGGGTGTCGGGCAGCGGTATCAGTTCAAGCACCCAGGCTTCTCTGTCATTATATACCTCCTCTCTCAAAATTGAGTGCTCGTAATCGTCCACGGTTGAACTCTCCCTAACCAGATCATCGTTTGAAAAGTCGGAGCCCATCCACGATTGAGACATCATAGACGGGGGCATTTTAATTGTACGATCAATATTAGGGATGTAGTTCCAGATCTCGTTATTTCTTTTGAGGAAAACGGTCCCCTGATCCCGAGCGGGTGCAGTTACCAATATCAGTGAATAGTCGTCCCCCAAAGCCCATGCCCGCATGCTAACATCTCTCTGATAGCGGGGACGCTCAATAGACATTGTCATTTCAGCGTAACTCGATTCTCCTCTCATTACTTCATGCATTCGATCTACAATTTCAGTTGCCGTTTGAGAGTTTGCCGGTTCAGCAGAAATGATGGCAAAAACAGCAAACTGGAGGAGGAAAAGCGCTTTCTTGATTTTAAGTGAAACTCTCATTTTACTCCTTTTTAGGATCAATTCAGTATTAACTGGACTTGGTTAGCTCAATCTGTTCAACGAAGTGTTGAACCCACTTTTCAATCATCAGATCAATTCTTTTGATGAAAGAGATATTATTGTTATCCATTTCAGGGCGAATTTTCTTGTTTGTTTCCATGGTAATCCCGGATAATGTTATCCTTCTCTGCTTCCCAGTGTTTGATGATTTCCTCAAAACGATCACCTACCCAGTTGTAAAATGTGGATGCTTCGATCAGCCACTCAGATGTATCATCAGTCTCTAATTTAAGCTGATTTCCCTTATCCAGATGATCAGCAAGCTGCATAAAAAGAGCTATTCGCTCTTTTAAAATATCGCCAATCTTAATTTTACTCACTCTGTAATAGGTCTTCCGGTCACCCGGTAAACTTACCGCTTCAGCCATTCCTATCTGCTGTAACTGTTTCATTGTACCACTGATGCTTCCTTTGCTTGCTTGTAATGTTTCTCTGATTTGATCGAATGAAACTGCATCTTCATCGCATACAATCAGATATCCAAATACGCGTCCTGCCATACGGGTCATCCCCAGTTTGTCAAACAGCAGGCCGCTTTCCTCTATGTAAGTAAGTTTATCGTTATTCATATAAGAAAGTTACAAAGAAGTTTCTTTAGTTCAAAAATAATTGAACTTAATGAATAGTAAAAGAGCAACGAATACTCGTGCACGACTTTGATGGGGAGCACTATTGATTTTAACGAGTATTTCAACTACAAAAAAATCCGCAAACACAGTGAAGCATTTGCGGATTAGAATGATGAGAAGGGATTACTATTTTAGATGCTTCTCAAAAAAGTTGAAGATTCGGAGATACTCATCGTACCAAGAGTTAGGGCTGGTAAATCCATGCCGTTCGGAGGGATAAATCATCATCTCGAAATTGGTATTACCGGATTGAATCAGCTCTTCGGCATATTGAAAAGCATCCTGTGCACCTACATTGTCGTCAATCAGCCCGTGAAGAAGAATAACGGGGTGCTCCAGTTCCGGCGCATAGGTTAATGGAGAACTTCGGTCGTAATGCTCCGGTACCTCCTCGGGATCTCCCAGGCGAGGCAGGGTGTACCAGGGATTGGCATAGTAGTAATTTCTCCAGTTGGTCACTTTTCGAAGGGCCGCAGCGGCGTGGAAACGGTCAGGTTTATCGGTAACTGCGTATAGCGCCATAAAACCACCATAGCTTCCGCCGTAGATACCTACGTTATCCAGATCGAGTGCACCGCCTGTTTTATCCTGAACCCAGTCGAGTCCGTCAACGATATCCTCAGTTTCATATTTACCCATCCAGTCGGTCACATCTTCACGGAATTTTCGTCCGTAACCTGTACTGTGACGGAAATCAACTTCCACAACCACGTAGCCGTGGCTAAGCAGGTATTGATGAAACATGTATTCGCGCCAGTAATTATTCGACCACCCTTTATAAACATTCTGGAGCGATCCGGCGCCATGAGCAAAAACAACAACAGGATACTGCCGGTTTGTGTCAAAATCTTTAGGGTAGAG
>CAZHUP010000403.1:0-2282 GCA_964535495.1 uncultured Rhodohalobacter sp. | reverse complement strand
AAAGAAGAGATTAAACTCCATTCAGGTGAAGAAGGCGTTTTATGGAATGGTGTGCCCCCCACTATAAAAATTCCCAGAAACCTTTTCATCATCGGCACAGTCAATATTGATGAAACCACTTATATGTTCAGCCCTAAAGTGCTGGACCGGGCAAATGTCATTGAGTTCAGGGTTAGCAAAGAAGATCTTGCACAGTTTCTAGAAAATCCTGCAGATGTAGATCTGGATGTGTTAAGAAATCAGGGTGCTTCCATGGCAAAGGATTTTGTAAACATGGCAAAAGATAATGGCTACTCTTATTCACAAAAAGAAACCCTATCTGAAGAACTTCTTAAGTTTTTCAATGAATTAAACACAGTGGGTGCAGAATTTGGTTACCGTTCCGCGTACGAGATTCAGCGATTCGCAGGTTTGGCTGAAAAGCTTGCTGAAGACTGGGAGTTTGAACAGATCATGGATGCTGCAATCGCTCAAAAACTGCTGCCAAAACTCCACGGTTCTCGTCGTAAATTGGAGAAGGTACTGTTTAGACTCGGAGATCTCTGTTATCCTGAATTAGAGAAAGGATGTGAAGATCTTTTCAAAAAACATGACAATATCAGAGAGGAAGTAATTAAACAGGCTAAATATCCGATTTCTTTTGAGAAAATCGTCCGTATGCATAAAGGGCTCGTCGAAAACGGGTTCACCAGTTTTGCTGAAGCATAGTGCATGGATAATGAAGCCTACATACCAGTTGAATTAGATTCGGGGGATATCCTTACCGTCCATATTGCCGGAGAATCTGAAAATAGCATCCGGCAAATTGAGCAGGCAGAAGCTGCCGAACATCTTGAAGCACCGGTGCAAATTATTGAAGGTTACCGGTACGAATACGAACTTAATAAAACGTTCAAGTTACAGGCCGAAGGCGGCATCATTACCCCTTCCAAATTGAATGCGCAATCCGGCCGTATTGAGCCGGGAATTTATGTTGGCACTCTCCAGATTTTCATAAAAGACGAATCCGGCAAAGATGCTGGTCATTTTGAACTGGAGGTTCGATCCTCAAAAAAAGCAGATTATCGAACAGAATACCGCTTCATGCTGGAGGAAATCACCGAAAAGTGTACCGACCTGCTGATGCAGTATACCTCTCCGGCTAATCAGCCTTTTAATATTGACCACGATAATGATCCTCAGACGTTATATCAGCGCTTTGCTTTTTTAAAATCTGTTTTGGACTCAGAGGAATTCTGGACGGCTGTCCATCGTGTAACTACCAATCCGGTAACCGCCTGGATGCAAACAGAAGAACACCGGGATATTCGCTCTGTGAGAAGAATGAACCGTAATGTAGTTCGGCAGTTTGCCGGTGCCGCGAACAGAGTTCCGCTGCCTGAAAATCATGTACTTAGAAAACACATGGATTCTGTCCCGGAAAAGGTAATCACCCGTGGTAAAGTGGATACGGTTGATACACCTGAAAACCGGTTTATCAAATATGCACTTGAAATCTTCAAACAACTTTGCGGTGATTTTAAATCAGCTTCAAAAAATGGCGCACGGCTCAACAAAGAAGCGGAATATTTAGAAGAAAAGTTAGAGGAATCACTAACTCACGCCATTTTTCAAAAAATCAGCCGGCCATCTACGCTTCCTTTAAATAGTCCGGTTTTGCAAAGAAAAGAAGGGTACCGGGAAATACTTCGGGTCTGGCTGATGGTCAATTTAGCAGCCCGCTTAACATGGAAAGGCGGCGAAGATGTATACAAAGGAGGTAAACGGGATGTAGCTACTCTTTATGAGTACTGGCTGTTCTTTAAACTGGCTGATTTGATGGAAGATCTTTTTGGAATCCAGGCTCTTTCTCCTGAAAAAATGATTGAAGAAACGAATGACAAACTCGGATTAAAATTGCGCCAAGGTCGGTATCTGCCGCTTAGCGGCACATTTGAATCTGATACACGTAAACTTCATGTTCAGTTCTCGTTTAATAAAACGTTTTCAGGCGACAAACAATATCCATCAGGTGGCAGCTGGACACGTTCCATGCGCCCTGATTATACTTTAAGTATCTGGCCGGAAGGAATTAGTGAAACTGAAGCTGAAGAACAAGAATTAATTGTCCATCTACATTTCGATGCAAAATATAAGGTTGACAACCTGACTAATATTTTTGGTAAAGATGAGGAGGATTTAGATGAAGAAAAACAGCAGCAAAACGAAGGGACATACAAAAGAGCTGACCTCCTGAAAATGCATTCTTACCGGGATTCAATTCGAAGAACTGCCGGAGCATA
>CAZHUP010000402.1:0-2295 GCA_964535495.1 uncultured Rhodohalobacter sp. | reverse complement strand
AGAAAACAAACCTCAACCTAATAATGACAAACCTGACTCTACTCTACCGAAAACCAACGTAATTGAGCTTCACAAAGTGATGATTTATTGTACAAACGTTGATTTTGCATGCCACTAAAAACCTTATTCCCTACTCAACTACTCACCCAATCAAACAGTTGTTCTACGTTCCACTCGTCAGACGAAAAAGGCAATCGTCGGACGAGGGGTTATTTCTCTTCAGTCTCAGCCAGATTTAAAATCTTTTTGTACTCCTCTTCCCGTACTTCAGTTATCGAGAGACGATTTCGTTTAAAGAGCTGCATCTCCAGCAGGTCATCATGTTCCTTCAGTTCGTCACGCGTCACGGGTTTATTGAACTTCTGAACGAACTTCACATCTACCAACTGCCAGCGCGGATCGCTTTCGCTGCTTTTTTCATCAAAATATTTACTATCCGGATTAAATTGAAGCGGATCGGGATAAGGCTCTGTACAAATTTCCATCTCGCCCACAATGGCCGGTGGCTTCACATTGGAGTGATAGAAAAATGCACGATCACCCACATTCATTCGATCTCTCATAATATTTCGCGCCTCGTAGTTTCGGATACCGCTCCAGCGGATTTGGCCGTCTTTTTCAAGATCGTCAATGCTGTAGGCGTATGGTTCCGATTTCATTAGCCAATACTGTCGCTTACTCATAAAGTAGTTCTGTTTTTTTGTTTACCGCGGAGGCGCCGGGACGCGATGGTTATTATTGTTTTTAGTGTGTTATGTTAAGCGCCAATCTGGCCAATTATCTAGTCTGTATTCTTCACAGAAAATTGCAGGTTAAATTTATCACTATGTTTATCAGTGAGATACATCAAACAAAGATTAAATTTTGTTCTACATATTGTCACACACTGCGAAACTTAGCTGTGGGCAGCGTTGTCTCGAAAATAGTTTGCTCAACGTACTCAGGTACGTTTCCGCTACCATTTTCCAAACGCCTTGCCCAAAACCATGTTTCTTGGTGAATAATGCAGTCGAAGTCGGTCTAAACAGCCTGATTAGGTTCATCATTCCGATGTGAATACTGCAGACCTATTCAAGAGCAGGATCGGTTTTCATCTTGAATCTAATAAAGTGCAATCTATTAATAGATATGGGCTACTGGGCTCCTTTTCAGGAAGCTTTTAAAACAAATAGGAATTTTAAACTCTCTGTAAATACACGTTATTTTATCTATCTAATACTTCAGAGCTATTTGAATTCCAGGCGCATCAAAATTGGATTTCTTATATCTCTCATTGAATTTGCAATACTTCTTAACCTATGCATAGAAGAGCTGTTATATTTTTCTCGATTATTCTCGTAAATATCATTCATAATCCCCAAAAAATCGTTTGCGTCAACATATGAAAATAAATATTCATCTGAACTTAAATAAACAAAGGGTGAAGGGCCAAAATCGATATCATTTACAAATTTTTCCTCTCCGACATGCGTAACTCTTGAATCCCTGTCATATAAAATCATATGCTTTGATTCACTGCTACCCACTCTTGTATGTATAAAACGATCTGTGATTTCAAAATTATTTTTATGGGTTATGTAGTCAAAAGGCCTTACTTCATTATCCCAAAAATCAGACCACTGCCAAACTTCTGACCCATAGTCAGATCTTTTTTCAAACACCGCATCGGGTAAATTCTGATTTCCAAAATTAAAGATATAAGCTGGCTTTACTCCATTCGCTTCTATTGAATAGACCGTATCGTGTAAATGTTTAAAAAAATACTTCTTCCCATTGTAGGCTGGAAAATAATTAGGGACATTAAATGCGATACCTTGCTTATTTTTCTCAACTGGTATATAGCTATTCTTAATTTCTCCTTCTTTATCAAATGAATACAAGTTAAACCCTTGATGTTTTTTTTGTAAACGTAAATTAGGATTCCCGTCACCATAGCCATAGTACATTGAATCCGCTGTATTAAAAGTAAAAGAGCCTACCCAAAGATCCAATTGAGTTTCTTTTAACAAATTTCCATTTTTGTCGAAAGTAACAAATTTAAAAGCTCCCATTGCGTGTATATTGTACTCTTCATCAAAATAGACATCTGCTATATGGTCAAGCTCACCCGGGCCTCTACCCTGTGGGATTTTCACCTCATTTACGTAACCTCCTTCTTCCGTGTAGATCCAAACACTTTTTTTTGCTCGGTCATAGAGCGCAATTTTATCTCCTTGAGGCATTATTTTATTTATCCTGCCGATGGGCCTATCATCAGGAGTGGTAAGGGGAAAATAGGTGATATTGGAAAAAAAC
>CAZHUP010000401.1:0-2295 GCA_964535495.1 uncultured Rhodohalobacter sp. | reverse complement strand
ACCGGGTTTTATCGATAATTATTCAACAGTATCTAGTAAATGCCAAACTCCAGAGACCTGACAGGTTTAAAAAACCTGTCAGGTCTTGCACAACGTTGAGTTTTAAAATGATTATTTAAATGTAATTATCCTTAGAAAATTCTCGTTGCCCGTTTCGGGCTACTCCTCAAAAATAGAGATGAACTTTACCATCACAATTTCCCGGTGTACTCTTAGAAACTCATCTTTATTACCAAACCATTCAATTCCTTCATCTCTTCTGATTTTTGTTGGACGGTTCTTCAGATATGCATGCCATGAACTATGAGGCCATTCTTCAGGGCGAGAAGTAAATCCATGTTTCACCGGGTTGTTGTGAATGTAGGCGATTAAGGTGCCGAAATAATTTTCTGAATTGACCGGTTTTCGTTTGAAGTTTTGAATGAAAAGACTGCCCTTTCGGTCATAAACTTTATTAAAAGATTTTGTGTAGGAGTTAAATAGATTTGAGAATTGTTGACTAATAACGCGGCTAAAACCTCCAAGGTTTTCAAAACCTTGGAGGTTTGGTGTCGACTTTTTCACCTTCAAAAAATTCAAAACTTCCACCTCTCCCTTCATCCTCACCATCAAATGCAAATGATTCGGCATCAGGCAGTAGGCAAAGGTATCAGCAATGGGAGGGATGTAGTAGTTGTATTTCTTAAGGAAAAAAGTATAGTTTTCATTTTTCCGGAACAGATTTTTATCTCCGTTTGCGTGTGTCCAGATGTGATAGATTTTGCCAGGTTCCGGTATCATCGGTTTTTCTATTAAGTAACATTTTTATATATATGAAACTGAAAACCGGAAATCCTTACAGTAAAAAAAGAAAGTGTTTTTAAAACAAAGCTTTCAGGAGTATCCCTTGTAGGTTGAACTGATTTCCATGTTGAGACTTTCTACAACCAAAGCTGATCTTTATTACAAATTGGCACGTATTCTAAATCATTTGCAACCAACGCGCCAGTATTACATCATGCACAAGGTATTTTTCATCATCATAGATGACGATCTCTTTTTTTTGGAGAGCCTTCACTGCTGACTGAACACTACTTGTAGCACCAAGCGAATGATTTTTTATAAAATCTTTTGATAATGGATTTTTGAGTGGCTCTTCATTTGCAATAGCTTTCAAAACATTCCATTGAGTGCGGGTAAGAATTTTCTGATAACTGGCAAACATGGGTTTATCTTGTTCAATAATTTGATTGTAAACATCAATTAAATCTTTGGGTAATGGATTATTGTAGTGTCCATATAAATAATTACAAACGCGCTGAATGGAATAGGTTTGCCCTCTGCACCATTCATAGAGATTGTCTGTAATTTCTGTTGTAATAGTTTTTCCACCCTTACTGAATTTTTCCCTGATAAATGAGGAATATTCATTTTTCTCAATTGGATCTATGGACATCAGTTGTGAACTATGGTAAAACGGACGATTTCTTTCAGAAAACATCGAGAACATTAATTTTCGATGGCTGCCACTATAAATGAAGTGAATATCAGGAAATTCTTGCATCCAGCTTCTGAAAATCGCTTCACTATTTTTTTCAGGATATGATGAGATCTGTTGAAATTCATCCAATGCAATTACTACAGGCTTCTTTCTGCCGGCAAGAAATTCACCAATTGCTTGCAGTGAGATTGTTGGACGAGGTGGCTCTCTGAGGCTAAAAAAGATTTCCGGTATACCGGTTGAATCGTTAAAACGTATTGACACTCCAATCGAAGAAAGTAGTTTATTAAGCGCTGATGAAATACCGGAAGAAGCTCTGCCATATTTCTCATAAATTGCTGATGTAATTGACTCGAGAGCTTCATTAATTGATTGAGTAGCGAATAGGTCAACATATATGGTTTCGGCTTTTTTATCCTTTTCCAGCTCTTCAAAAAAACATTTTATAAGCGCTGTTTTACCAAGCCGTCTCCATGCATAAAGAACGATATTCCTGCCGTTCTCCAGATGCTGATGCATCTCTGATAGCTCTGTTTTGCGGTTGCAAAACCATTCTTTACCCGTGTATCCACTAAGTACAAAGGGGTTTTGAGGAGTTTTCATATTCCGAAAATATAGTTACGTAAAGTTCGTTACGTAAATTAAGTAATGACGCGAATTTTTACAAATGCCAGCCTTTGTAAATATCCCAACCCACTGTTTTCACTAATACCGCTGATCTGGTTATTTTCTGTATGTTATGTTTCAATTCAATCATTTAATGATTTCATTATGACAAAACTCCTAACCGCAGCCATACAAATGAACAGCCAGCC
>CAZHUP010000400.1:0-2304 GCA_964535495.1 uncultured Rhodohalobacter sp. | reverse complement strand
TGCGAGATAGCCGCCTCAACAAGATGACGGTCACGGCGCGGCGCATCCAGCTTGAACACCTGGTCCGTTGCCGGTTCAAGTCCTTTTATCGACTGCAGATCCACGATAGAACTCACCATTCCGGTGAAAATTAACCGGTCATCTTTTTGTAGAATTTCTTCCGGATCAACGGCAGCGAGTATAGTGTCCTGCCTCACAATTTCAGCAAGAAACAGGCCCGGAAGCTGACGAAGGCCTGCGTTTTCAATCGATTTTCCGATAAGCGGGCTTTCGGGACGAATCATCATCTCAATGGTATATTCCCGCGTATTTTCAAAACTGCCGACGATAGAGGCGCCTTCAGGAAGCAGGCGATTCCCAATTGTAAGCAGGTAAATAAAACCCGCAACGGCAATCGGGATACCTACATAAGCGGGTTCAAACAAACCGAGGGAGATGTTTTTCTCCGAAATTAACAGCCCGTTTACGATCAGGTTTGTACTGGTTCCAATCAGCGTACAGGTTCCGCCCAGGATAGCGGCATAGCTGAGCGGAATCATCAGTTTGGAAACTTTCACGCGGTACGTTCGGGCCCACTCTTGAAGCGCCGGTATAAAAGAGGCAACAATCGGAGTGTTGTTCAGAAAAGCGCTCATTCCCATTACAGGCGCAATAATCCGGGCCTGTGTTTTCCACATCTCTTTGGGTGATCCAAGCAGATTCTGAATTACAAACTGAATGGCCCCGGTTTCTCTCAGCCCTGCCGCCACAATGTAGAGTGCGGCAACGGTAAGCATTCCTTCATTCGAGAACCCGACAAGAGCTTCATTCACAGGGATGATGCCGGATACAATAATAATGGTAAGGCCCCCAATGAAAACTACATCCGGTGCAATTTTCGTAGTTACCAGAAGGAACAGGCAAAGGAAGATTACCCCAAAACGATGATTGCTTCAATTCCCATTCTATGGTTTGCTAAATTATTGAATTTTCCTGATCCATGTTATCTCTTTTCTGAGCTAAATTAACACATTGTCAAACTAGATCAACAATAGTAGCAAGATTTAGACTTATCATTACGAAATAGGAGAGGCTTAATCCCCAAATTCTTACCCCCGAATTCATCTATGATTTAATAAGAACCGTTCAATTTGTGGGTTATGATACTTAATGCTGAATTTTTGAAAGTGGGTCTAAAGATTTCACTTTATCACATCAGATGTAGACAGTTCTGTAGTATGGCTTGGCTTTTTCCATTTACTTAAATCTTTATTCATCAGCTTTTCCATCTCATTTATCTCGAGTTCGAGCATATTATAAATCATATCCTTCAAATCCCCGGAAAGTTTAGGCCTTTCAGTAAATTTTCGGCTGTTTCTCTCTTCAATTTTCTTCCACAAAGGCGGTAAAATTTTTCGGATTATCCTTATAGGTAGCGATAATGTTTTATACTTATGATGAATTATCTTTCTGTCTAATGATTTATTCGCATGTGTGTCATACACATCTTCGTCAAACAATTCCAAATCTATATTCAGAAAATCTGAAGCTTTTTTTAAGGTTTCTTCGGGATAATCCGTTAGATCATCAAAATCAAGGATCAAAATCTTCTCAGGCCCAAATTTTCTTATATAGGGTGAAATTTGAGTATAATATCTTGTAATGTCGATAAAATTTCGTTTACGTATCACCGCGCGTTCAATACTCATATCTATATATCCTCTGAGATATGAATGCATATACGATGAAATAATTCTATCAATCGGATGTCTGACGATGTAGATAAACTTCAAGTTGGGATTATACTCATATAAAACATCCCAAATCTTCAAATTTCTGGATGGATAAAACGTATACGTTGTTGAAGCCTCATAGTAAAGCGCACCATCCTTTTTTTCAAATAGGCCATGATAGTAGTCGAGGTCCGGAGTAGTGGATTCTAAGTTGCTAAAATATTGTGGCTCTTTAGGATATGACCTCACCAACTTTGGATGTTTACTTAACATTCTGAATAAAGTGCCCGTACCACATTTTTGAGCACCGATTATCATAAAGTCAACTTTCATGTTGTAGGGATTAAATTATCATATTTATTTGATTCTAACTCGGAATATTCACCAAGAAATTAATTGGTGAGCAAGGCAATGTAAAAACAGCTCTCGGGTAAATTGTGCTTCCACCTATTTTAAATGGATAATAATGTTATCAATGGTTAAAATTATTATACAGTCAAATTTTGTGAATAAGCTGGGATAATGCTTAATAAGTGCAACATGGCATATATAAAAATTTTGGTTCTACTGGAAACCTTGTGGGTAGACGTCT
>CAZHUP010000399.1:0-2310 GCA_964535495.1 uncultured Rhodohalobacter sp. | reverse complement strand
CTACAAGAGGCTGGTGAGTTTTTCTTTTCGTCTCATGCCTGCTCACTTTTCTCCGTTGATTTCTCAAGGCCGGGTTTGGTCAGATTTCAGTTATACAGTTTGTCAAAAGAGAGAAAGAAGATCTGAACCCGAATATAGTATATCGTAAATCGCATATCGATTTACGAATCACCGATGGACGAACTGCGAACTGCGATTTGAACTTTGAATTTGAAATGTACTGATACCCCAACCGCGTAGAGATGGAATGCTAGTAGTCCTTCCGATCAAAAATTATGACTTGCCGCGGCTAATTTCTGTCTGTGTATATCAATTATAGCACGGATCGTATCAGAAAGGGAGAAAAGCTTTAAAAATATTAGATAGAATTAATCTTCCAAACCTCTCAAAATTCATTTCATATAGTATATTTAGATGTTACTTCAGTTTCAATGTGATTAGATAGAGAGAGAAGAGAGAATTTTCGGAAGCACGGAGTAGCATTATTAAAAGGGAGAGTATTTGATGATGAGAAAGTTAGAATACGCCATATTTATTGCTGTACTTATGTTTGTTTACAGCTGTAATTCCAACCATGGAGAATTCAACGAATCTGTGCCCGATTTTTACACCCTGACAACCACTGTTACACCGGAAGAGGGTGGAACCATTTTGCCATCAGGAGGGGAGTATTTAGCCGGAGAAGGAAGACAGATTGTGGCCCGCCCGGCAGAAGGGTATGTGTTTGACGAATGGGCAGGAGATCTCACCGGGGATTCAAACCCTAATCATATTCAATTTAATACAAATAAAACGGTTACAGCACAATTTTCACTAAGAGGATATAGCCTCAATCTTGAGGTTATCGGAAACGGGGCTGTCAGCGAAACTGTGGTTAAACGTACATCATCAGTTACCGTCAGGCTTGATGCAGTAGCTGAAGAGGATTGGTACTTTGAACGATGGGAGGGAGACGTGACCGGAAGCAGTAATCCGGAAACCATCATTATAGGGGATGAAGAGAAGAGTGTAAAAGCTGTCTTCAAAGAGATTCCACTCGAAGAGTATACAGTAACTACCGGCACAATGGGCTCCGGTACTGTTGAAAGAGATCCTGATAAGGAGCTCTATACGGAGGGGGAAAGAGTTTCCTTAATTGCGAATGCAGCTCTGGGCTGGACATTCAGAGAGTGGACGGGTGATCTGTCAGGTAGTACAAATCCGCAGTCGATTGTTGTTGATGCTGATAAGCAGATCACAGCTGTCTTTGAACGGATAGTACGGATTGAATATACCATTTCTATCAACACAGAAGGCTCCGGGAGTGTTAAAAGAGCTCCTGACAGGCAGTCCTACACGGAAGGACAGGAAATTAACTTAATTGCAGATGCAGCTTCCGGATGGAAGTTCAAAGAGTGGAGGGGCGATCTGTCCGGAAGCACAACTCCGCAGTCGATTGTTGTGGATAGTGATAAGCAGATCACTGCTGTTTTTGAAAAGGATCCCAACTTTGGGATCACCGTGCAGGATGTGAAATTTTATATTAAAGAGATGGAACTGGGCGGGGCTCGCAGAACAGGGGATTTTAAAACCAAAGATTTTATCCTGAATGTACCTGTTGACGGATCACCCTTTGAGATTACACATGTATCCATACCGCGCGGATTTTATGATGAACTCGAGCTTGATATCGATAAACCCAAAAGTAAAGATAGGGTTGATGATTCTGATTTCAGGGATGGGTCCGACAGTTACTCAATTGTTGTAAAGGGGATTTATAATGGCACTGATTTCACATATCGATCATCAGAAGATTTTGAAATTGATGTAGACATCAGCCCAAACCTGGAAATTACAAGCGGACAGACTTCGATCATCGCCATTGCGATAGATTTTGATGGTTGGTTTAAGGATGGTTCTGGGGGAATTCTGGATCCCCGTGATTCAGGGAATACCAAGAAGATTGATAAAAATATTGAAGATTCTTTCAGTGATTTTGAGGATGATTTTTAGGGTGTTCATCTTTTCCGGTCTCCCGATCTAATACGTTGAAAACGGATTGAACCTTCTCTTAACTCTCCTGCATTGATAGATCGATTTACGAATGTTGAATGTTGAATGATGAATGTTGTATTGCCGATGGACCGAACTGTGAATCACGATTTGATTTATGAGTTACGAGATAAGCTGATACCCAAACCTCGTAGAGGTTGAATATAATTAGCCTAGCTCTTCGTCCCGATGCTCTGCTCCGGTGACGAGTGACCGGCAGCTCTGCTGCTTGATGGTTTGACCTCTTGAATGGGTTTGGGGAGCGATTTAGGATTGAGG
>CAZHUP010000398.1:0-2310 GCA_964535495.1 uncultured Rhodohalobacter sp. | reverse complement strand
GCGGTGGCGAAGTTGTTGAGTATTCTGCGCATGTAGTTTCGTCCGGAGACAAACGCGTTATGCCCGAAAAACTATACAAAGCCGGTTTGATGGTTTGCGGTGAAGCGGCTAACCTGCTGATGAATGCCGGAAAAGCGATACAGGGAATGGATTACGCCATGCGATCCGGAATTTTGGCTGCCGAGGCCATCACAAAAGCGAAAGAGAAAGAGGATTACAGTGAAGCATCTATGAAAGCGTATCAGGATGCGCTGGAAGACAGCTATGTAATGAAAGACATCAACAACTTCCAGGATGCCGTTCACCTGCTGCATGATCCATTTATGGTAGATAAGATGCCAAACCTGATCTGTGATTTCGGCCGAAACTTCTTTAGCATTAAGAGCGAACCAACCAAGAAGGCAAGAAATATGTTCAGTGATTCAGTTAAAAAGCACGCTTCTTACTGGGATCTCGTTAAGATTGGAGCAAAAGGAGCGAAATCTCTGTAGCTGTTCATTAGTTGACAATTTGCAGTTAGCAATTGGCAGTTTAATTATTACTTAATACTTAAGGATTTTTATAAATAGAATAGTAGAAAAAATTGCCGACTGCAGACTGCCAGCATTTATTTTAATTTTATCGCACTTTTTCGATTTCACTCAGTTTTAATGAATATCAATTAACACAATTCAAATAGAAATGAAACTCCTGACTTTACCCGAACGACTTGGATTGGTAAGCTACCGTAACCAGGCAAAATCTGAGATTAAAGCACATATTAAGGTGGATACAGATATTTGTAATTCTACCTGCCCCCATCTCTGCACGACCTATGTGTGCCCGGCAAATTGCTACACCAAAGATGAGGACGGCAAGGTCCATTTCCAGGTAGAAGACTGTATTGAGTGCGGTACATGTATGTACGCTTGCGATCAGGGTGCGGTGAGCTGGGAATTTCCCGATCCTGAAATTGGAAGAGGAGTTACATGGAATTTCGGTTAATTCTGAAGTTTCAACTTTTTAAATAAAAAATGCTCCCTTCTACTGGGAGCATTTTTTACCCTATATTTTGATTAGATTAGTTCGTTTCCGGTAACTCGGGAGTCAGTGAGATCTCAATATACCCACCCTCTTCCGTTACTTCTACAGTCTCTGTTCCTTCAGCGTAACCTTCTGCATAGGCGGTAACCGAATACTCTCCCGGTTCCAATTCACTGAATGCGAACTGTCCGTTTTCATCGGTTACTGCAGTTGCTCCTGTTTCATCGAGAACCACATCAGCATAGGCTATGCCATCTCCTGTATTTTCATCGACAACGGTTCCTGTGATCGATGTTTTCACTATTTCTGCTTCTAATGATCTTGAAGATTCTTCCTGTGTTACGGCAAAAGCTACACCGGCACAAAGAACCATTACACCTATAAGCATCATTTTTTTCATCATTGGTTACCTCTCTTTTTTTTGATTAACCATTTATACGGAGACGATTATTCTCATCTCTCACCCTGTAATACCCGGATAAATATGGAAGGTTCCAATGCCATAAAAAATATATTTTTGCATAAAAAAACCCTCAACTCAAAGAGTGAGGGTCTATAAAATTAAGTATTCAATATTGAGTTATTCCAGGATAAGTTCCAGTCTGGTTCCGCCATCAACAATTTCAACATTTTTCTCAACAGTCCCATGGCCATCGGCCTGAATGTTGACAGTCTGTGTTCCTACACTCACTTCATAAAGCACAAAAGTTCCTTCAGAAGTAGTAGTTGTTCGTAAATCATCGGCTGTGAAATGTAACTCTGCATTTGGAACTCTTTCGTAGTCAGCTGTTAGCACAACTCCTGCAACATTCGTAATCTCATCTGATGTTAAGCTTCCCGGTGATGCACATCCAATTCCAATGAAAAGTAACAGTGCTATAAAAAGAGATGATTTCTTAAAAAACATAATAGGTCTTGAATTTAGTTTGTATTGGTATTCATTATTACAAACATAATTCGAATCATATTGTTCCATCGTCTTATTTTTCATTATCCGTTGAGCTTCAATCATTTCAGGCCGTGATCTATCTAACCAGAAATTAAGTCTTTCGTGTTAGTAAAAAATTGAAACCGTGTAAATGAAAACAGGCAAAAAATCGTTACCTTTTGGAAGCGGTACCAAAAACAAAATTATTTTAAAATGACTTTAGACGTACTTGAAAAATCATCCTCACTATCTTTCGATTTGACAGAAGATCAAGCTATGATTCGCGATACGGTTCGCGACTTTGCAAATCGGCATATAGCTCCTGGAGTTATTGAAAGGGATACAAGTAAAAAATTCCC
>CAZHUP010000397.1:0-2317 GCA_964535495.1 uncultured Rhodohalobacter sp. | reverse complement strand
TTTAATTGTTAAAAGCTATGTTTTAGATAAATAGTGTTTGACAAATTGTCGTTTTTTCCTGTCCATACGGGTCAGTAGTTTTTTAATCTTTCAGGTTCAATGTTTGACCATCAATAAACAAATAAATTACACATAAATTTTTTATTAATGATAGCCCCCGCAAAAAAAATTAATCAAAAAAAAGCGGTCCAAAATTATAAAGATCTTCTGCTTCCCCGCCTTATTGAAGAGCGAATGCTCACGCTTCTTCGACAAAACAAAATCAGTAAGTGGTTTTCCGGAATGGGTCAGGAAGCGATCTCCGTCGGATCAACGCTCAGCCTGAAAAAAGAAGACTACATTCTTCCCATGCATCGAAACCTCGGCGTATTCACTACGCGGAGCGTTCCGCTGTATGATCTGTTTACACAACTATTTGGAAAGCAAGATGGTTTCACGGGTGGGCGAGATCGCTCTTTTCACTTTGGTACTACCGAGCACCGAATCTTTGGCATGATCTCGCACCTCGCTTCAACCATGCCCGTAGCAGATGGTATTGCATTGGCGGCCAAACTAAAAGGAAAAGACCAGATTGCATTCAGTTTTTGCGGAGATGGCGCTACAAGTGAGGGTGATTTTCACGAAGCGCTGAATCTTGCAGCTGTATGGAATTTACCCGTAATCTTCATGATTGAAAACAACGGATATGGCCTCTCCACTCCTACAACTGCTCAATTTGCCTGCGAAAATATTGCGGATCGTGCTGCTGGATATGGTATGGAGGGCATGATCATCGATGGAAATAACTTTTTTGAAGTTCAGGAAGCGGTTACAAAAGCACGAAAGCTTGCCATTTCCGGCAAACCGGTTCTGATTGAAGCCAAAACGTTCAGAATGAGAGGGCATGAAGAAGCATCCGGCACGTTCTATGTACCTGATGAACTCTTTGAGGAGTGGGCTGAAAAAGATCCTATCAAACGGTACGAGGAGTGGTTACTTGATGAGAAGATATTATCCAAACCTGAGATGGGAGCAATCAAAAAGGAGATGAGATCTCTATTCAACGAGGATTTGGAGCGGGCACTTAACGCTGATGGCCCAACCTTTAATGAGCAAGTAGAGTTGAATCGCGCCGGGCTTAAACCTCAGCCACAGCCATCAAGTAACGGCCAAAAACATGAATCTTCAGAAAAGCGAATCATTGATGCCGTTCACCTGGCTCAAAAGCAGGCTTTTACCGAAGATGACTCATTCGTGATGATGGGCCAGGACATCGCCGAATATGGGGGTGTCTTTAAAGCCTCCGAAGGATTTCTGGATCAGTTTGGTAAAGAGAGAATTCGAAACACACCAATTATTGAATCGGGCGCAATCGGTGCGGCCATTGGTCTGGCAATAGAAGGATTTAAACCTGTTGTTGAGATGCAGTTTGCCGATTTTATTTCGTGCGCTTATAACCAGATTGTGAACAACCTCTCCAAGGGACGATATCGCTGGATGCCGGACATGAATGTTACCATACGAGCTCCACACGGTGGCGGAGTCGGCGCCGGTCCGTTTCACTCACAGTGCCCTGAGAACTGGTTCATGCAGTTACCGGGTTTGCGGGTTTTGGTACCGTCAAATGTTGAAGACGCCCAAAATATGCTCTACACGGCTTTGTACGATGAAAACCCGGTCCTATTCTTCGAGCATAAAAAACTCTATCGAAGCATTAAAGAGATCACACCCGATCACTGTGAATTCATAGATCTGGAAAAAGCGTCCGTTATCCACGAGGGGAACGATGCTACCATCGTTACGTTCGGTTACGGAGTTTTATGGGCTAAGGAGATGGCAGAAGAATACAAAAAGCAGGGTGTAAACCTTGAGATTGTAGATCTGCGTTCACTGGCTCCGATCGATTGGGATACGGTGGTTGAGTCGATCCGAAAAACCGGACGGGTACTGCTGCTTCAGGAAAATTCAGAAATACTCGGTCCGATGAGTGAACTGTCTGCAGGAATCACCGAACGTGCTTTTGAACTGCTGGATGCACCTGTCATGCGATGTTCTTCCCTTCACACCCCTGTGCCTTTCAATAAGGACCTTGAGAAAGGGTATTTGGCAAATCACAGAATGAGGGAGCAGATGGAGGAACTGTTAAATTTTTAATTTGAACACCTCGACTGTCGAGTGAAAATACTACAAAGCTCTGATCTGTTGATGAATACTCGACTGTCGAGTTGATTGAGAAGAACTTTTCATTCAACTGTCGAGTGGAAACTCTCAAAAAACCCTGATCTGACTAATGAGAACTCGACGGTCGAGTTAACAAAATAAGAGTTCAGAAATGAGT
>CAZHUP010000396.1:0-2322 GCA_964535495.1 uncultured Rhodohalobacter sp. | reverse complement strand
AGGTGCTGCTATTGCGTTATCTTATGCAAATGAAATCCTTGCGGATTTTAGGTAAAAACAAAATTTCTTAGATTTTTAGTAACTCTATTATCTTTTTCACAAGATATAACTAAAGGACGTTTTTCGTTTGTACCAATTCTCAATATGAAAGAAGAGTGGGATGATGATAAGTTGTACAAAAAGTACAAATTAAATGATCTTGAAATTGATTTTATTGAATCTGTAATAATGGAAATGGATTGATTATGAGTAAAGAATTCTTTCCAGATCGACCTGATTCCAACCCAACAATTTATGCTTATACGGATAGCAATCCTCAATACAAAGGGTTGCTAAAAGTTGGATTCACCAATATCGATGCAAAAAAGCGGGTAGCCCAGCAATATCCCACGTTGAGGCCGGGGGAAGATCCATACACAATTGTGCTGGAAGAGTCGGCCATGCGGAAAGACGGAAGTACCTTTACTGATCGGGAAGTGCATCGCTATCTTCGCAAAAAGGGATTCAGAAATCCGGATGGGGAATGGTTTGAGTGTTCTGTTGAAGAAGTACGAATAGCCGTTGAGGCCGTGAGCACGTACCAGGAGTTTGAGAGAGAGCGTATCCACAGATTTTCTATGCGGCCCGAGCAGGAAGAGGCCGTCAACAAAACCATGCATTACTTTAAAAATAATACCAGGGAGAAAACCGGTAAGATTCCACACTTTCTCTGGAATTGTAAAATGCGTTTTGGTAAAACCTTTGCCAGTTATCAATTGGCAAAAAAGATGGGTTGGAAAAGAGTACTTGTTCTTACGTTTAAACCTGCCGTTGAAAGTGCCTGGGAAGAAGATTTGATGACACATGTAGATTTTGAGGGATGGCAGTTTATTTCCAGAAATGTAAACAGTTATGAAGATATTGATCCGGATAAACCCTTTGTCTGTTTTGGGTCTTTTCAGGACTATTTAGGAAAGAATTCAGCCGGCGGCATCAAACCCAAAAACGAGTGGGTTCATGCGACCCATTGGGATGGAGTCATTTTTGATGAATATCACTTTGGTGCATGGCGGGAAAATGCCAAAGAGCTTTTTGAAGCCGAGGATAAAAAAGAGCAGGAGTTCGGGATAGGTGAAGGGATGGACTATTTTGATGAGGATATTATGCCTATCACGACAGATACGTATCTCTACCTGTCAGGTACTCCATTCAGAGCCATCAACTCTGGTGAGTTCATCGAAGAAGAGATTTACAACTGGACCTATTCGGACGAGCAAAAAGCAAAAGAGGAATGGGATAGTGATTTACCTAACCCGTATATTTCACTTCCCCGAATGGTAATGATGACTTATCAAATGCCGGATTCCATTCGTGAAATTGCCCGAGGTGGAGTATATGATGAATTTGATTTAAACGCATTTTTCACGGCCAAAGGAGAAGGTAACGAAGCGGAATTTGTCCACAAAGAGCACGTTCAAAAATGGCTGAACCTGATTAGAGGTGCGTTTACTGAAACGAGTTTAGATGACCTCAAAATGGGTGCAAAGAAACCGCCCTTACCATTCTCTCATGCCCCATTATTGAATGTACTAAATCATACCTTTTGGTTTTTACCATTCGTTGATTCCTGCTATGCCATGAAGAATTTGTTAGAAGAACGGCAAAACACCTTTTACCATGACTACATTATCAACGTTGCAGCCGGAAATAAAGCGGGAATTGGATTAGATGCCTTACCTCCGGTTTTAGAATCGATGGATTATCCACACCCGTTGGAATCCAAAACCATTACTCTCTCCTGCGGAAAGTTAACGACCGGTGTTACGGTAAGGCCGTGGACCGGAATATTCATGCTGAGAAACTCTTCCAGGCCGGAGACCTACTTTCAGGCCGCATTTCGGGTTCAGTCTCCGTGGGTTATTCGTAATTCTGATGGTAAATCACCCAACAAAGAAGAGATCATTAAAAAAGAGTGCTACGTGTTTGATTTTGCACCCAATCGGGCATTAAATCAGATTGCTTCATACAGTAGCGAATTGGATGTATCTGATTCAAACCAAGAGAAAAAAGTAGCAGATTTTATCAAGTTTCTTCCAATATTAGCTTATGATGGTAGCTCAATGAGGCAGATCGATGCTGGCGAAGTATTGGACTTTGCATTAAGTGGAACTACTGCAACTTTACTTGCTAAAAAATGGGATAGTGCGCTATTAGTAAATGTTGAGAATGACACTTTAAAAAGATTGATGGATAATGAAAGAGCTTTAGAAGCATTGAGCAAAATCGAGGGCTATAGGGCGATTAATGAGGAGATTGAAGCTATTATTAATAAGTCTGAGTCAA
>CAZHUP010000395.1:0-2323 GCA_964535495.1 uncultured Rhodohalobacter sp. | reverse complement strand
TGCAGACTTTATATCGTCCAGACGATATTTCCCCTCTTCAACCTTAAAACTGCTTTTTTTTTCCAAAATATCGATCAAACTGTTACGCATTATTCCGGGCAGAATATCACACTCATTTGATGGTGTAAATACGATCCCCCCCTTTTTCCAGAAAAGATTCCCTATTGCAGTCTCGGCAATGTAACCATCAGTAGTCAATAGAATGGCATCATCAGAACCGTCTGATTTTGCCTCTCTCCAGGCTTGTCTGTAGTGCAGCATATTGCTCAATTTCAGATCAGTCGGCCTAGATTTTGCTGAAACCACTCTGGTATAAGCAGTAGTGAGGGTCCAGGTTTTTCCCGGCTCTGCTGCAGAAGATACGGTAATCAGTATATGAGTTTTTGGGTGTTGATCCCTACTGTACCCGCTCTCTTCCATAAGTGAATACTGTATTCGAACTCTTGCTCTTTCTTGATCTAATTGATTTTTTTTTAAAAGTCTAAGCGTATCGCTTTTAATTTGTTCAACTGAAATCGGATCAACCACCCCACCCGATAAATAGTCCATTCCGCGATTCAATCGATAAATATGTTCTTGAAGCTTAAAAAAGATGGACTCTTCAGCTAGAAATGTCTCAAAACAACCCGTCCCATAAAATATCGCTGAGTTGATTGCAGGAATGAGCGCTTGCTCTCGATCTACAATTTTACCGTTCAGGCATACAAAATGAGGTTGATTACTCATGATATAGACGGTTTAACTTCTCTCTGAGTGCTGTTGTATCATCTCCCACTTGTGCATCAAAAAACTTACCGTCACGGTCTAAAAGAATCTGAGAGGGCATTCCGGGTATAAGCAGAGATTGGAAAAATGGCGTTCCATTTACGTAGATAAAATCGTTGGAAGTACTGTTTATATGCTCTAAAATAAGTTCATCAGAATCCCTTACCGATGCCGCAATGATGTTTAAGTCTAGGTATTCTTGATGAGTATTCTCTAAAAACCGGTTAACTGTTAACGATTTTTCAGACCAGGTAGACCAGAACTGAATCAGTGTCGGAGAGCCTTTAAAATCATCGGTAAAAATTGAGTCTTTCTGATGGGAGTATGTGGCAAAAGAGAGGGTATCCAGCCTGACATCAGCCATGGATTTACGAAAATCTGCCTCCTGCTTGTTTGTGTACATTATAGTACCAAACACAATCACAAGAAGAGTCAGAAGCGCACAGATGGCGATAAACAGGTTAAAATATTTTGGATCAAGTCTCATGAAGCGTTATTACCAAGTCAGTTCGTAAGGGTTTACAGGTTGCTGATCAATCTGTAAAATACAAGTGAGAAGTGAACTTTACACCCCATAATTCAATATCTGAATAATAAAAAACTGCCAAGCTACTGGGTAACCTGACAGTTTTGAATTTATTTAAGGAAGGGCAATTTCGTCGGGATCATCAACATCGTCCACAAAATACATGGTTGCAGCAGCAATGATCATCGCTCCGCCACCTAACATTAGTGAGTAAATTGCTTCTCCGCCGAACCAGTTTCTGGTAGCAAATCCAAGTAGACTGGCAGCCAAAATTTGTGGAATTACAATAAAGAAATTAAAGATACCCATATAGAGTCCCATCTTTTTTGCCGGGAGTGATCCGGCCAAAATTGCATAAGGCATTGCTAAAATACTGGCCCACGCAAAACCGATTCCCAGCATGGAGATCAACAGCATATTTGGGGTAGACATAAAATAGATACCAATCAGACTCAATCCACCGGTTATGAGTGCAACGGCATGTACAATTTTACGGCTGGTAGCTTTAGCCATAGGTGCCAGTGCAAAAGCTATGACAGCGGCAAATCCATTGTATACGGCAAAAAGAATTCCTACCCAATCGGCTCCCTCATTATAAAGTGCAGATGTTGGATCACTTGTACCATATACATGAGCCGTTACTGCAGCAGTTGTGTAGATCCACATTGCAAAAAGTGCAAACCATGAGAAAAACTGAACTACCGCCAGTTGAATCATTGTTTTTGGCATGTGGAGAAAATCGTGAACCACTACTACCAAGCCCTGTTCAATTCGGCCGCTTTTCTGGATCATACCGGCAAAGAGAGATATTAATCCGAGTACAGTTAGTCCAACGGTTATGATATACAGCTCCAGATCATAATTTCCGAAGTACACGCCGGCAGTTGTTATTAAACCAAACAGGGTAAAAAGTACTCCAAAGTTGATTTTTTTCTGGCCAGCTCCCGGTTCAATCGGTACTTCCCGTTTAACTTCTTCAGCATCCTCGATCTGCTCGTTTTCATACGCTTCAAACTCTTCCAGTTCTTCCGG
>CAZHUP010000394.1:0-2334 GCA_964535495.1 uncultured Rhodohalobacter sp. | reverse complement strand
TATCAAGTTATACTGCTGACCAATGAATACGATATCATTGCAGGTGAGGATAGTTACGATGTATTTTATCAAATGTTGATTGTCCTAGATTACGATAAAGGCTCGATTTATATGATCGAAGTACCTGAAGATGGGTTTACCGTCCCCTCACCTGATGAGATTGATTATGATAACTATAAGCCATTAATCGAGCGCGCGCCTGAACAATACCGTATTAATTCTGCTAGACTCAATGTCTATGCAGAAAGCCAGATGGTCATATCGTGTTTGGCCTATGATGACAAGACGGTTTATGGTTTAACACCTGGGACAACTGAAGCGGAATCCTTATCGTGTTCAGCCGCGGTGATTGAATTTAATTTGATTTTGAGTTATACTTTAACCAGTGGAGAAGCCTTGGGCCAAAGGGCTTATAACTTCACGGTTATCTATTGATAAAGGAGTGAGATAATGGTAAAAAATGAACGCGGTAGTGTCATGAGTATTGCGCTTATTGTCTTGACGATATTAACATTTTCAATATCGTCTGTTTCGGTATATACCTATAACGTAGCTAGCCGAAGCAATAGTGAAATTCAAAGCCGCAATGAAAATGATCTCGCACGCTCCATTATCAATGCTTCGATGAGTGAAATTAAAAACTATATTGTTAGTAACCCTAGTTTAGCTCCCTTTGATGTTGAAACAATAAAATATATCGATGATGAAAAAATTTCGGTGCTTGAATCATGGTATGAATATTATGAAGATGAAGAACGTTTCGGCCTTAGAGTTGGAAAGCCGATTGAGACAACCGAAAAAACCATTCTCTATCGAGTTCGCTATGATAAATTGGATGGCGAGACGGTCTTTAGAGAATTGTTTATCTCTTTAGAAGAAAGCGCAGAACCGGATAATATGGATGAAGCTTTCCGCTCAATCGTCAGTAAGATTATTAACGATGAAAATACCGAATGGATTTGTGAAGATGAGGAAGAGGAGTGTGAGGCAGACGAAGCCTTTGTGGAAGAGTTTGGTGAGTTTCAAGGCCAAAGTAGTGTTATTTGGGGGTTTGCTTTAGATGAAGAAACCACTGTCGCCGTTCAGGGTGATTTAAGTGTTAGCGGACACATTCAACAAGGTGAACTTTTATTAAATGGTAGTACCCTACTCATCGATGGTGATTTGATACTCGATGAGATTAAAAAAATTGTAGGTCCTGGCATGATTATTGTCACAGGCAATATTGATGCCGTCCAAACGTTTGATTTAACCATTAAACATGATGTTTTAATTTTAGTTTATGGCAATACCGATTTATCTTTAGAACACAATAACGCTGAAAAACGTAAGTTAATAGCTGAAGATGGTGATTTTGCCTGGCTAACCCTTAAAGACGATCCCAACGATGTTGTTTTACAAACCGGCAATGTGGAAAACATCTATAACACCATAGATAATGATATTGAAGATGCGCCTGCTGATGCTATCTTTGTTCAACACGATGATGATTTCGCCTATTTGGGTAGTATTTATTATGACCCCCTTGATTGGAATACGATATTAAATGATTATACTGTTGAATATGAAGAGGGTTATAGTTTTGGAGATGGTTCATTCCAAGTTGAGGAAGATGATTAAAAACACTTAGATTTACTTATAAAAAGCATGATGTTCAAATTGAACATCATGCTTTTTTTTTAGTCTACCGGTAACCAAACAAAATCTTCACTGTCTCCTAAAACGTAGTCACCAGGGCTGACACCTTGATTGTACCATCTAGCTTGGAAGTAATAAATATCTAGCGTTGGGTGCTCATAATAAACAATACTTCCGCTGTAATATGGCTTTGAAGAATCCCAGTTTTCGGCGTCTCTTTCATCCCAATAATCGGGGGATGTTGCTGGATTATGACTACTTACTTCCATATCCTGTAATGCTACGTATTTTTTGTCTTCGTGATACACGACATCATCGATGTAATAGTAATTGTATTCTTGCCATAGATTGGTGGAGATATTTTGCCATGTACCACGGGATAGCTCGCTACCCGGTTCGATGCTTTCTTCAATATCGGTTAAGGCGCGGTACTGGTATTTTATTAGCCGTCCTTCTTCTTCAATCTCATGCCAGACAATGGCATCTTTTTCATAGACATTAAATTTATCCCATTCATTAGTAACCCGTTGCCAATGAAACGATTCATGAGGTTCCTCACCATTACCTGCTTCATCTAAAAGATAGAAAAAACTATAAAACAAATCATTATCAATCACATAATCATGGAATACCATTTGACCAACTTCATATTCATTGTGTAGTCTAAACTCATTACCAATACGAACCTCTTGATAA
>CAZHUP010000393.1:0-2346 GCA_964535495.1 uncultured Rhodohalobacter sp. | reverse complement strand
GTGAAGGAAATATCTGTGACCCTGATGATCATTTTATCATCTGTATCAACGTGCCTGGGAGCTGTTACGGCTCCTTGGGGCCACAATCCATCAATCCGGAAACGGGTAGGCCATACAGAAATGAGTTTCCCGAAATCACGATCCGGGATATGGTTCGATTTCAGCAGCAGTTTCTGGATCAATTGGGCATCAACGAAATTGAACTGGTAATCGGTGGTTCCATGGGAGGCATGCAAGCGCTGGAATTCATCATCATGGATCGCCGACCTCGTTCAGCTGTACTGATCGCCATGGGGAAAGCTCATACCCCATGGGCGATCGGTATCAGTCATGCCCAAAGAGCTGCCATCAAAAATGATCCAAACTGGAAAAGTGGAAATTACGAGCCTGATAGCGGACCTGCTCGTGGCGTTGCCACCGCGCGAATGATGGCAATGATAACCTACCGCGCGCCGGAAGACTATAACCGAAAGTTTGGCCGTAAACTTCAAAACGAAGATGGGCAGTTTCAGATAGAGTCTTATCTCAATTATCAGGGTGAGAAGCTGGCCAAACGGATGGATGCGCACACCTATATCACTCTGACTAAAGCGATGGACTCTCACGATATATCTCATGGACGCAGTGATTTTGAACAGATTCTGGATCGGGTTGAAATTCCGGTTCAAGTGGTCGGAATAACATCAGATCACCTCTACCCGGTAGCCGAACAAAAAGAGCTGGCGGAACTACTCCCTAATGGACGATATGCAGAAATTGAATCCCCTGCCGGACACGACGGGTTTCTGATCGAGTTTGAACAGCTCAACCAAATAATTAAACCCTTTACCCTCCAAAAAGAACTTCAACTCATTTGAATTATGTCACACCTACATGCTATAAAAAAAGCTACATCACCTTACTCAAAGCCAAAACCAGTGAAGAAAGTTTTTGTTGCCGGTGTTGGAGCTGTTGGCTGTACTCTGATCCAACAGCTTGAAAACCAACCAACATTACGAGTCGTGGGGTTTTGCAATTCCAGGCACGTACAGTGGTTTGGCAGCGAAGAAGCATACTATCAAAGAAAAGAGCTTCAAACATCACCGGATAAAGAGTGGGATGAGATCCTCCACAAACTGGCAACCTATAAACAAGGCAGTGTTGTATTTGTTGATGCTACTGGAAGTCCAGAGGTTGCCTCACTCTATCCGCAGCTACTCAAAAATCAGATTCATATTGTTACACCAAGCAAACTTGCCAATACGCAAAGCCAGGAAAACTTTGATCAGCTACACAAGTTAGCCAACGATTATGGTGTAGATTTTCATTACGAAACCAATGTTGGTGCCGGCCTGCCGATAGTAAATACAATTAAAAACTTAATAGCCTCCGGAGACGAAATACTTGAGATCAGCGGTGTGGTTTCCGGTACCATGACCTATCTTTTTTCAGAACTTGAAAAAGGTGCATCATTCAGTGAAACGGTTAATAAAGCACGTACTTTAGGTTATGCTGAGCCCGACCCCAGGGATGACTTATCCGGAGAAGATGTAGCCCGTAAGTTTCTGATACTTGCCAGAATCTGCGGTAACCAAATAGAACGGGACGATATCATTGTGGAATCTTTGATTCCGGATCACCTTCAAGATGTTGATGCGTCAAAATTCCTGGCCTGTCTTGCCGAATCAGACGATAAATGGCAGGATAATATCCAAAGTGAAAAGAATAATGAACGTGTTCTGAGATATACCGGAAAGTTGAGTAACGGCAAAATAAAAGTTGGAATTGAAGCAGTTCCCAAACTGTCAGCTCTTGGAAGCCTGACCGGCACTACCAATCTGATTACGATAAAAACCCGCAGGTATAGCGATCAGCCTCTGGTTATTCAAGGCCCGGGCGCAGGAAAAGAAGTTACGGCCGCCGGTGTTTTAGCTGATATTTTAAAAATAGATTAGTTGCTCACTCTTAGAAAATATTCTCCTCCTTTCTGATTGTCTGAAAGGAGGAGAACTAAAATCACTGCCCAAATACAATTTGTCCATCAACAATAGTGTAAAGAACTTGTACATCTTTGATAGCTGAAGGTTCAACCTCAAAAAGATTTTCTGACAGAATCACAACATCTGCAAGCATTCCCGCTTTGAGTGTCCCTTTAATACCTTCTTCTCCCGCAGCATACGCGTTATTTACAGTGTAGGCCCGAAGCGCAGTTTCCACATCAATTCTCTCTTCGGGAAACCATCCATCTTCAGGCTCACCATTCAATGTCTGGCGCGTAACCGCAGCATAAATTCCCTCAATAGCACTTGCGGGATACCAGGATGCATTCGTCCCCGGCCAGTCGCTGCCAAATGAAAGCATCACTCC
>CAZHUP010000392.1:0-2364 GCA_964535495.1 uncultured Rhodohalobacter sp. | reverse complement strand
TTCCCGTTCTTCTTTCATCACGAAGATTATTATCTTTATCGCAATTCAGAAATAAACGTTTTCATCTATGAAGATTGTATCAGCGGGCCGGGCTGTAAATCTGGTCAATCCCGGGGACAATATTTATATACATACAGCTTCAGCGGCCCCGCAGCAGTTAATTAAAGCACTTACCAGCCGACATGCTGAGCTGACCGGAATCACTTTTTTTCACCTTCACACTGAGGGAGAAGCACCATATGTGAACCCGGAATATAAAGATGCCTTTCACACAAAGGCTTTTTTTGTGGGGAGTAATATCCGGAAGGCTCTTGAAACCGGCCAGGCCGATTACATTCCTGTTTTTCTCAGCGAAATTCCCAATCTGTTCAACAAAGGCCTCATAAAAATTGATGTTGCCCTGGTTCACGTCAGCCCGCCCGACAAGCATGGTTACTGTTCGCTGGGTGTTTCTGTGGATGCATCCAAAGCAGCCATTTTGAATGCCAAAACGGTTATCGCTCAGGTTAATCCCAACATGCCGCGGACACACGGCGATGGAATTGTTCACGAAAGTAAAATCGATTTTGGTGTGAAGGTGAATGATGAACTACCCGAACATGCACCTGCCGAACTGACGGATTCAGAACGAAAAATCGGGAGAAATTGTGCAAATTTAATTGAAGATGGTGCCACTCTTCAGATGGGTATCGGCTCCATTCCGGATGCTGTGCTTGCGGCACTGGGTAATCACAAAAATCTTGGTGTTCATACCGAAATGTTTTCAGACGGTCTGATTCCATTGCTGGAGTCGGGTATTGTAAACAATTCGAATAAACGCATTCACCCCAACCGGACAGTTTCTTCTTTTTTGGTTGGCACGCGCAAACTCTACGATTTTGTGGACGATAACCCAAATGTAGCCCTTCTGGATTGTGCATACGTGAATGATACTGCAGTAATCCGCCGAAATCCCAAAGTTACTGCCATTAACAGCGCCATTGAAGTAGATTTGACAGGACAGATCTGTGCAGATTCTATCGGGGTGAAGCAGTATTCGGGTGTTGGCGGACAAATGGATTTCATACGTGGTGCATCGCTCTCTGAGGGTGGGAAGCCCATCATCGCCCTTCCTTCTGTAACTCGCAAAGGCATTTCCAGAATCACACCTGTGCTGAAAGAGGGAGCCGGAGTAGTTACAACCCGGGCTCATGTACATTATGTGGTTACAGAATATGGCGTTGCGCATCTCTACGGTAAAGCACTGCGTGAAAGAGCCAAAGAGTTGATTAAAGTTGCACACCCTGACCATCGCGAATTCCTTGAGCAAGAAGCATTTAAACGTTTCAAAAAAATGTAACTTTGTACCGCTGGCACAGATTTAAATTCATTTAATTCATTAATACCATACCATTTGTACCTATGGAAAAGAAAAACGGAACTGCTGTTTATTTACATACCGACACAAAATTAACCTCCTTTCTCGATTCTCTTCCTGATGTTGACCTGGAAGCATCATACTATCTTCTGGTTTTATCCGGCCCCAACAAAGCCGGCAAAAAAGAGTTTATGAAGAAGCTCGAAAAAAAGATGGGGGTATTCGATAAAATTGATCTGGGTACTCTGATTAACCAGTACGAAGAAGATTCGTATCAAAAAATTAACGAAGTATTCACCTATATCGGCGAAACTGAAAAAAATCTACTGCTCACAAATGGTGATGTTCTGGCCGGTGAATATACAGGTTTCACATACTCCACGGTTCGATACGCCACTCCACAGGAAAAATACCTGCTCGAAAAAATCAAAGGGAGTGAAAGGTTTTTTGTAATTGAGATTCAGGAGTTCGAAAATATTGACAAAACCCTTGAACGGTATTCGCAAGCCATTGTCCGTTTTCAGCGGCCGGATACGTTCTTTGGAAAACTCTTCTGGAAGCTGCGTAACATCACGATTCACGGACACACGTTTGCCAATAAACGGCCATCGTCCCCGGCGTGATAAAATTTCATCAGGCCCTGAAGCCTGATGAAGCTATCACAAACAAATAAAATCTACTGAATCGGACGGTTCAGACAGATACTTTACTTTCCTGTCTTGGGTCAAGGTCGTAGAGGGAAGAAACGGTTGCCTGAATGGTTTTATACCACTCATTGCCAAATTTGTCGTTAATCTCATAGTAATCGGAAAAATCGGGGCGCCGCAGTTGCATTTTCCACTCCTGATTTTTTGCCTTGAAAACCGGGTCTATATGCAGCAGTTCGTGATAGAGTAGCATTTTTTTGGTGTCTTTGTCCAGCATATCCCACAGTTCACCGGATACTTCAATTAGATAGTCGTTTCCCGAATAATGTTTTACTTCGCGGGTGGCTTTCATGCATTTTG
>CAZHUP010000391.1:0-2369 GCA_964535495.1 uncultured Rhodohalobacter sp. | reverse complement strand
TTTCCATAATCATCAACGGAAAAAACAACAATTTTACGGCCTGTTTTCCAGCCAATTAAATTTTTGGCATTTAATATAACAGCGGATTTCATACGGTTTATCATAAAACGTATTTTAAACTTTTAATTTAAACGGAATATCAGCGTCAGATAACTTTTCCTTAGTGTATTGGTTGACAAGGTTGATCATTGTATCAAAAGTATAATTTTCAAGAATTTTTGAAACTTTAGGGTAAACTGTTTTCCTGTTTATCCACATTGATTTCATTTTCTCTCTTTTAAAAAACCCTGCCTTTTTGAGTTCATCAAAATAATAATCGGGATATCTTTCCGTATCCAATTCATACGGATGTATATATAAAATAACAGGTCGCTCCGGTGTAATTTTTTCAAATGCTCTTTTAGTTATTGAGTATGGGAATAATCTAAGATAACCTCCTCCGCAGACAGGAATTTCCCGTCCTAAAAACGGAACTGTTGTCATTGGTACTTCAATCAGGCTTGCTCCGGAAGGTGTTTTCAGTAAATGTATATTTTTTGGGAATCCAGGCCATCCGTAGCGCTTTCCCTTAATTGGCATTATACTGCTGTCATACTTAAAACCAGCATTAGCAATTACATCCAATCCCCATTTGGTATCTGGTGTTATTGAAAAAGCAGGAGCCCGGTGTCCAAACACCTCTTGCCCGATTAAATTTTCAATTATGTTCTTTGCATTACTCAACTCCTCTAACGCCTGTTCTCTGGACATTTCAAAGAACCTGTAGTGGTTATATCCGTGAACCCCAACTTCATGACCAAAGTTTGAGATCTTTTTAACCAAAAATGGAAATTTTTCAGCTACCTGTCCCAGCACAAAGAAAGTTGCTCTAGTCTCTTTTTCTTGGAGCAGCTCAAGTATAGATTCAGTCAGGTATACAACTCTATTGGTTTGTTCTGTTCTAACATTAAATGCGTCTCGCATTGCGAGGCTAATCCCATCTTCTACATCTACAGTAAATGCCGACCTTATATTTTCCATAATTCAAATATAAACTTTCAATATTTGCCTTTTAAGACTTTCTTAATCCATTCAAAATACCTGTTCGACTGCTTATGGTAGTTGTTTCTCCACCAACGCCTGAAAGGTAACTGAAGAAAACCTACAATCCTTGATCTGATTGGCAATCGAAAAATTAACCCAGACTCTAATGCATCCGTACAGGGGCCACATAACCCACATGGCCTCCCATTTTTTGGCCTTCTGCAAAAGGAAGTCATTTTCATTATCTCCATCCAGCCATTCTGTTTTGCTTTCAACAACATCTCTTTTTTTGTCATGTCCAGAAGTGGAAATGTAAATGTCCCAAAAAAACCTGAATTTATGATATCTTTTTCTAATGCGATAATTGAAAGTTCAGCCTCTGAAATCTTTTTTTGCACACAATACCGTGCTAAAATTTGGTATTGCTCATTGATTTTTATCTCTTTGTTAAGTTTTTCAAACTCCTCAGCAATTTTTTGATTCGGTTTAATACTTATGTCATCTTTTATAATTAATGGTTGCAAAAGTTTACGCTGTTCCGGATGATTTCTGGTTAAATGCCTTCTTATTTTCACCATTGTATCAATCTCAGTACCGGAACACTGTTCACTCCTCATAACATAATGAGGTTGTACTATCCTTCTTTCCTCAAACAGGAGCTCCAATAGTCGAAAAGTTGAATCCCAGCCACCGGTCCACAATAAATGAACTACTTTTTTATTCGTCTCTTCCATGATTGCTTTTTAAAAAAAAGTGAATGATGTTTAATTTAAAATTCAGTCTGCATAATACTCTCTTTCACATACAGGGCTCTTTACAGAGTTACCATACTATCAAATTCATTAAAATTCTTTCGAAAGGTAAGCTAAAGACGGGAATAAGCACAAAAACCGAAAGATATACAACTCTCATTATTTTGTTCTCTTCACCGCATTGAGCAAAACCCATCACTGCAAGCAGAGCTGCAAAACCGCGAACTGTGGCAATCGGATAAGTTGTAAGCATGAAAATAATAAGAGGTATATCGCGATATTTTGATACAACTGTTTTCTTGGGTAATAAAAATGCTATGGCAATCCAACCTTCGATAAATACAGTCCAATAAGCCATGAATTTAGAGATGAGCAAAGCAGCTCCTGTGGCTTCTAATAATCCTGACTCCGTTCTGTTAGTAGATTCAATAATATTCTCAAAAATACTCAAGTTCTCTGATTTCATTTCTGGTGATATTCCCGCTGTCAGCTCTGCAAAATCAAAAAATCGGGAATCTGTCAAAAACGTAAATAGAAAGAAGTCACCCGCTAAAAACTCCGGAGACATTAACTTCCAGAATGTTGCAAATAAAA
>CAZHUP010000390.1:0-2369 GCA_964535495.1 uncultured Rhodohalobacter sp. | reverse complement strand
CCGCAATACAGGAACAGCAGCAAAAAATAGAGGAACTGGAAGCGCGGATTGAAGCACTGGAACAATGAACCGTAACGGATAAATGTAGAAACATTCCGGAGACCTGATATGAATGCAGAGAAAAAAACTATTTTCGGACTTTTAGCAGCCGCAGCCGTTCTGCTGGCGGCACTGGCGGTTTCCTGCGGGAAGGACTCGCTAACTGCTAAAGATCAGGAAGAAATTGATCTTGCCGGTACCGAGTGGGAGTTGATATCTATAGAATCATTAAAGGATAATGTTTTTGATGATTTTGAAGGAGAAGTATGGGAGGTGCCCGGAGATGAATGGTATATAATACAATTTACAAGTGAGGGAGAAATAAACGGTGTTTCTTTTTGTAACTCTTGTAGCGGTTCCTATGTAATATCTTTTCCGGATTCTATCTCAATTAATTGGGCGTGTACGAGGGCTGTTTGTGGAAGATCTACCGAATTCAATGGATTTGTGGTAAATGCAAGATCGTTTGAAATATCCGTAGACACTCTTCAAGTGGAGTATTTACAGGAAGCTCCTTGGCCTAAAAAAAATGGAATACTTCATCTTGTCAAAAGGAATACAAGCAATTAACTCAAATTAGGATAAAATGATAAAAAGATATACGATAAGCGTTGTGTTTGTACTGCTTGGTTTTTCGATGTGTAACTTAATGTATGCCCAACAACTGGAATAAAAAGAGGGCGAAATGTTGATAAAGTTTGATCACAATATAGTGGCAGAAATGGTTTTTTCAGAAACACGTTTTACTGAAATGAATTTTACGATAAAACGACATTTTCCTCATCTTGGAGTTTATCATGTAAGTTTTGAGACACCAGGCCAAGCGGACCATCAAGTGATGTCAATTGTTCGTAACGATTCGCGGATTATTGCTGCTCAATTCAATCACAGAGTGTATCAAAGATCGAATGAGCCGAATGACGAGTATTTCAGTATTCAATGGAATTTTAATAACACCGGACAAACTGGCGGTACAGCAGGTGCAGATATTTCTGCTATCGATGCCTGGAATATAAGTACGGGAAGTGATGGGCTAACTTCATTAGGTGATGAGATTATCCTTTCTGTTATTGACAGCGGATTTGATTTAAATCATGAAGATCTCAATTTCACAACTAATATGTATAATGCTTATGTGGATTCCGAAGATCCTAACGATATGCCGGTAACTGAACATGGAACACGAGTAGCTGGAGTAGCTGGCTCAATAGGAAATAATGAAGATGGAGTGGCAGGTGTTGTTTGGAATAACAGAATTTTACCTGTAGCAGGCAGTTCAATATTTGAGTCAACTGTGGTTTCTGCATACGACTATGTTTTAGGTTTGAGAAAAAATTATAATAGTACAAATGGACAAGATGGTAAATACATCGTAGCAACAAACTCTTCATTTGGAAGAGATTTTGCTGATCCAATTGATTTTCCTATATGGTGCCAATCATATGATTCATTAGGAGTTCACGGTATTTTGAATATTGCCGCCACAATGAACAGGGATGAAGATGTCGATCAGGTAGGGGACGTTCCAACAGCCTGTCCGAGTGATTATTTGATTAGTGTTACCAATACAGATCATAATGACGACAGGTTTCAGTATGCGGCTTATGGTGCAACAACTATTGAATTGGGTGCACCGGGCACAGATATTGTTACTACAACAACATTCAATCGGTATACTACCGGCACAGATGGTAATCCGGACCCTGTAACTGGTACATCATATGCCACACCCCATGTCACCGGAACAGTTGGATTGATCTATTCGATCTTAAGTACGGATCAACTTTATCAATACAATTTAGACCCATCACAAGCGGCACTTGATGTTAAATCTATAATATTAAACTCTGTCGATCAGATTAGCGCATTGCAGAATATAACAGTAACAGGAGGCCGTCTTAATATATATGAGGCTTTGCGTTATACAATCGAAAACCACGGAGCCACACTGGGAATCGAAAAACCGCTGGTTACCCTGCCACTGTATGAGAATATGGATCTTCATGAAGATGTGTACCTGGCAAGCGGTTCTTCACTGACGATAGAGGCAAGGGACAACCCGGTAACGCTAACCTCCAATTCCGGTTCGGTTACCATCGGTAAGCCGGCAACGGGAACTACGCAGGCGAAGCCACTGGCCGGCGGCGGGGATGATTCCGGTGGTGATGTAGATGAGATCGGTTCAGAAACGCCACAAAAGATTACACTTTCGGCCAATTATCCGAATCCTTTCAACCCGGTTACAACGATCCGCTATGAACTTCCTGTAAACAGTAATGTCCGCCTGGAAGTGTTCGACATCCTCGGCCGCCGTGTGGCTGTGCTGGTAG
>CAZHUP010000389.1:0-2369 GCA_964535495.1 uncultured Rhodohalobacter sp. | reverse complement strand
TCCCAGATCGCTCTCCTCAAGCATATAAAGAGTGTCATTTTGAACATGCTTGAGGCTGTGAGAAGATGGGAGGGTCTGTTTTGCCAACAATTTTCCTTCTTCGTCCAAAATCCACAACTCAACGAAATCCCGGTTATCAACTATTGTTGTTACCCAAAATCGGCCTTCATCATCAATCAAAAACTCCCTGACTGCAGGCCATGTTTCCGACAAATCGTAACTCCTGACGGCCCGCCTGTACCCTTCGTTGTTATACTGGTTTAATGCAGTCTCACGGGTTAACTCCTTTCGCGGAAAAGGATAATAAAACGCCCGCCGGTAATTTCCATTCTCGTCGTATACTTTAAATAAAAACCGGTCGGTCCGATTAACCACAATCCCTTGTACCGGTGAAAATGAATTCAATACTCTGGCTAAAAACGGCGCTCCAAAAACGCTAACGCTATTATCTGTGCGCAGAACAATAGGGTCTACCGTCTCCAGTTCCAGAATGGGATCTGCAGACAACTGTCCCTCCCGGTCTGCCCTAAATATGAGATCCATTCTCTCCTCAGACTCGTCGTTCATCCCAAATGACTGCCCGTAGTAGAACAAAAACTGACCTTCGGGAAGCACCTGAAAGCCGCCCGGAAAGTATCCTTCCGGCAATACAGACCTCTGATTTTCACTCATCATCGGGATCGATTTGTCAAATTCCATCGTACTCAGTAAATAGGAGTGAATCATGCGTTTATTGAAATCCTGAGCGTAAATATGTGTTTCATCGATCATTAAATTATGAACAGTTTCAAATTCACCGGGCCCCTGCCCACTTCGGCCAACGCTTTGGCTAAACTCTCCATCCGGCGTGTATAAATTGATTCTTTTCTCGGAGTCATCGGCAACAAATATTCGCCCTTCACCATCAGTCCGCACGTCAGAAATCCGGCCGAGCAGCACTTCGCCGGAATCGTCAATTCTGGCAATTTCATTCAGGCTCATTTCATAGTCCGTACTCTCTTCAATCGGATATACAGTCAGATTATCCAGCATCCGAATATCCTCAGGCAGTTCGATGTCACTGTTGGTTGAACAGGATAGGACCAGTGGCAGTATCAAAAAGGCGGTGAATGCTGTGATGATCGTACGTTTGGGCATGATTGACTATAAAGTTTAGGTATTGTGGTCGTCAGCGAAGTTACTGATAATCTTTCTATTTCTTTCTTTAAAAGGAATTTCCAGCTGCTCGCCAAAAGCGCCACCTTCAGTAAGATTAAGGGAAGATACTGATATTCCGAGCAGACGTACTTCCCGCGCACCGGTTTCTGTTTCCTGCAGAAGCATTTTGGCAATTTTTGAAATCTCGTTCGGATCGTTGGTAAAGTGGTGCAAGGTGCTGCTTCGGGTTACAGTTTCAAAATTTTTGTACCGGGCTTTCAGCGTGATCGTTTTTCCGGTTGCTTGGAGCTTTTTCATGGACTCGGCGATTTTCACGGATAGCTCATCCAGAAAATTCTCAATCCACTCAAGATCGGAAATGTCCTCAGAAAACGTACGCTCTTTTCCGATCGATTTACGGATGCGATTGGGCTTTACCTGACGATTATCAATACCGCGGGCAATACGATAGTAGTGATGCCCAGATTTACCAAACTGCTTTACCAGTTCGATCTCTTCCCATGTTTTTAGGTCGAAACCTGTTTTGATTCCCAATGTAGCCATCTTTTTTTGTGTTGCTTTTCCAACACCGTAGAAATCTCCGATTGGAAGTTTTTCTATAAATTCTTGCGCTTCTTCCGGTGTGATGACACTCAACCCATCCGGTTTGTCCAGATCAGAAGCTATTTTTGCCAAAAACTTATTTGAAGCAACTCCGGCTGAAGCTGTGAGGTTTGTCTCTTGTTTCACCCTTTTTTTAATCTCGCGCGCAATCAGTGTGGCAGAAGGGTTTCCCTTTAAATTCTCGGTCACATCAAGGTAGGCTTCATCCAGCGAGAGCGGCTCAACAAGGTCGGTATAATCGAAAAAAATTTCACGAATTTGGTGGGAAACCTCTTTGTAAACGTCAAACCTTGGTTTTACAAATATAGCGTTTGGACAGAGTTTAACGGCTCTCGAAGCCGGCATTGCAGAGTGAATGCCAAATTTTCGGGCCTCGTAACTTGCCGCTGCAACAACACCTCTCCCCTGAGGTGACCCACCGACTACAAGTGGTTTGTTTCGATATTCAGGATGGTCTCTCTGCTCTACAGATGCGTAAAATGCGTCCATATCCACATGAATGATCTTGCGGATGGGAGAGTCATTGTTAGATCGTAAACTTTTGTGCATCTGATATGGGTAAAAAAAATAGAATTTATTACCTTTAGTGCCACTGAAAGGTAATACAA
>CAZHUP010000388.1:0-2381 GCA_964535495.1 uncultured Rhodohalobacter sp. | reverse complement strand
GCAAGTCAAACCTTTGGGAAGTCATTAAAGGAATGGTTCGTTTTGGGTACAGCCCCGATTTTAACCGTGTGGCCGGTAATGAAAAGGGATATGTTTATTTTCAGGATTTTATACCCAATAACGATTTTGATACACGGGTGATTGTAATTGACGGCAAGGCGTGTGCAATTAAAAGGCTAAACAGAAAGGGGGATTTCAGAGCATCAGGAAGTGGCGACCTGTTGTATGACAAACATCATTTTGATGAAAAACTGATTCAACTTTCATTTGAGTATGCGGAAAAAATTAATTCCAAGTGCCTCGCGATTGATTTTGTTTATGAAGATGAGCAACCTCTTTTTGTGGAACTAAGCTATGGTTTTCCTGCAGGATCATTTGTTGACGATTGTCCGGGATATTGGGACCGTCAGTTGAATTGGCATAAGGAAAATTTTAATGTAACCGGTTGGATGGTTGAATTGGTAATCAAGCAGATTAAAAGTAAAAATCAAGAAAAGTTTAAAACAGTATGAGTATAGCGTCAATCAAGAGGAAGATTTCTCCCTGGGTTAAAAACTTCCCGGGTTGGCGAACTGACAGAAAAATTGTAGTTATAGAGTCGGATGATTGGGGAAGTATTCGGATGCCTTCAAGAGAGGTGTATGAAAAATGTTTGAAAGCGGGATACAGAGTTGACAAGATCGCTTATGAGCGATACGACAGTTTAGCATCTGAGGATGATCTGGAGTTGTTGTTTGAACTTCTTAGTTCATTCCGGGATTATAAAGACAATCACCCTGTAATTACGGCCAACTCTCTTGTGGCAAATCCGGATTTTAAAAAAATTAAAGACAGTGGTTTCCGCGAGTATCATTTCGAATTAGTTACTGAAACATTTAAAAAGTACCCCAAACATTCCAATGCACTCAAGCTTTGGGAGGCGGGCAGGCGGGCAGGTATTTTTTTCCAGCAATCACATGGACGTGAACATCTGAATGTATCCATGTTTATGGATGGATTAAAACGGAATGACAGGGATTTGATATTCGGTTTTAATCACGAAATTCCGGGCATAATACCCCATGGTGAAAATCCCGCCGGTGGAAACACTTATGTTGAATCTTTAAAGTATAGTAACGAGTCAGATAAGCAACAAAAACTTCAAATGATTATTGAAGGGCTCGATTTATTTGAACGATTATTCGGTTATCGTTCGGAAACATTAATACCTCCAAATTATCTGTGGAGTCCCGAATTTGATGAAGTTGTTTCTCAGAGGGGGGTAAATTACTACCAGGGAATCAGAAAAATGAAAGAGCCGAAATTTAATGGATCAGTGAGTTATCATACTCATGTTCTGGGTGAAAAAAACGTATGGGGTCAGAGATATTTAGTGAGAAATGCACATTTTGAGCCCTCACTTTTTAAACAGAAAGTTACGGACCCTGTTGACAACTGTCTTAAAGATATATTTGCAGCATTTTCATTGAAAAAACCTGCTATTATCTGCAGCCATCGAATAAACTATGTGGGTTTTATCGATCCGGGAAATCGTGATCGAAACCTGAGGATGTTGAAAAATCTGCTTACAAAAATTAAAAAAAGATGGCCTGAAGTTGAATTTATGAGTTCAGTACAGCTTGGGAAACTGATAACCGGAAAAAATGATTAGCAGAATTTTAACCGGAAATCTACCGCTGAAAATGCGTGTGAAAAATGTGATTAACTACAGCTCAAGAAGCAGAGGTGCAAAAAAAGCCTGGAAAAAGCGACATGGCATTGTATTTACAAAGCATCCTGAGTTCAGAAAGAAAGCGAGTAAGGCTAAAGAAAAAGCACACAGGGATTACTGGGCAGCATTTAATTCTAACTTCAGGCCTGATACGTTAAGAATCTGCGAGGCGATTTCAGGAGATGCTGATCCAAAAGTTATCCCGGAGGAGATTTTCCAGGCTGATATCGAGCCAAGTCTGAACAGGATGCCTGAGGCACATTACCTGGAAAATAAGAGTTTTTACAACCGCTGGTTTTCACAAGGGATTTTCCCCAAAGATTATCTTCACAACATAGATGGCGAATTACTGAACGGTAATTATGAGCCATTATCACCAGATTATCTGGCTGCATTGGCGGAGAAGATTCTTTATCCTGTTGTTTTGAAGCCAAACAGAGACTCATGGGGAGGTAATGAAATACACTTTATTGAAAACAGTGAAGAGCTGCTAATTAAAATCAAAGAAAGAAAAAACTATGTAGTTCAGGAGAAAATTAATCAGCATGAGCTGCAGAGCCGGCTGCACCCACCCAGTCTCAATACTGTCAGAGTCTATCTGTATAAATCCGTTTCAGATAATAAAACACACATCGTCAATATAGCACAGCGTATGGGTAATGGCGGTAAA
>CAZHUP010000387.1:0-2383 GCA_964535495.1 uncultured Rhodohalobacter sp. | reverse complement strand
TTCGACCACCTCCACTTGATCCTGTTTCCGTAAAATCTTCAAATATCCCTTCTGATAAATTCACAATTGCAAAATCATCTAATCCATCACCATTAATATCACCAAGCCCCTTTAAAGTACCTCCAATTCCCATTCCTGCCAAACCATCATCTTCAAAATGAAAATAATGATCAGCTTCAGAACCGCCAAAACCCTCTCCTCCGAGAAACAGACCTGCAGGTACTGAGCCCGTAATTGCTGCGGACACCAGCAAATCATCAAAGCCGGAACCGTTTACATCCCCTGCATTTTCAACGATTCCAAAAAATTCATCCAAATAAAGATGCTCAGGCTGGCCCGGGTAATAAAACTCCGGTTCAAGCACCCAAAACGGTTCACTTGCTATAGAGGCTCCACCGGTCATCATTCGAATTTCACTTTTCCAGGTCCTAGTATTGTCGTCATAAAATCGAACAACCATGGCAATATCAGGATTATCCTGTGAAGTAAAAAAACCTGAAACGACATCACTAATTAACTCATTTTCACCCAATTCTACTATCTGAAATGGTGTTTGCCACGTTGCACCTCCCTCATGAAATGAAAGTTCGGTTTTTGTTTCAATCCTATAATTTACCACAAAATCATCCACCCCGTTTCCAGTCATATCACCAAGAGCATAAACGTCGTAAGCAATCTTCCTTTGAAAATCTTCACGTGGATAGACAATTGCCTCTTCGGTTATTACCTCGTTGCCATCTGTACCAATCAGAAGCTGGCCAAAGTATTCCTCACCATTAATCAACACAAAAGTAATTTGAATGATGTAATTGTCATTGCCATCTCCTGTGAAATCACCATAGAAAAAAGGTGATGTATTTGTTGTACGTATACCTATTTCATCATATTGATGACCGATCGATTCTCCCTTTTCTATAGATAAATTGTCTCCAATCCTACCTAAAAATAAATTACTGAATGTGTTTGCATTACCCTCCGGATGGAGAATAAATTCCGAATTACCATCACCAATAAGATCCCCAACCGGATAAGCCAATCCTTCATAAAACGGTATAATCTGTTCTTCAAAAATATTTCCTTCTTCATCATGTTCAGCAGGAATAATTCGAAATGTGTTATGATCAGTCTCATTGTTAAAGCTTTCAAATTGATTGGTATATAAAAGGGATGGATGCTCTTCTGAAACCTGTAATTGAAAAATAGAACCTGTAAGCAAATATGCTTCCGATAATTTAAAGTGTTGTTCAAGAATGATATCTCTGTTTTGATTCACTCGAAGTACATTTAAATATCCGTTTTGTTCACCAATATCGTGCTGTACCATATTTGAAATTAACACATATTTATTTTCTTCTTTCTGATAGGTTCCCTGATAAGCCCAATTAAACAAAGTTCCGGAATAGCTGACCCCATTACCTTCCAAAACATCGTTCGGCAGGTCATACTTTTTTATTTCAAATTGGTTATCTGAGTCCCCGAATATTACCGTAAGTGTATCACCTGAAATTTGTATCAAATCATCGCTACCACTGCCGTCAAGATCTTTATAAAGTGGTATTAAATTATCATTGGAAATATCAATCGTTGAGTTTGAAACACTATACCCTGAACCGCTGAACTCATAAATATTTAATCCGCTTTCGGTCTGCTGAATTAAATTATCTTTACCGCTCCCATTTATATCGCCGGCCGGATTCAAACCTTCATAAATTAAATGATCGGCATTTGTACTGATATTCCCGCCAAAAAATATGACGGTTTTTGGAGTCATATCCGACAGATCATCGGTTCGTTCATCCGGAGCATTGAAGGTTTGAATGAGATCTGTGAGGCCGTTGCCGTTCAAATCACCGGCTGGAATAGCTGTTCCGGTTGGCTTAAAGTTTATCTTCTCGTTATCCCAGGGAATCCTGTCCCATATTTCACCTGAAGGCTTTCTGATCTCAATATTTCCGGGAAGCATACTTTTTGAAGTTCGTACTATATCTTTTTGACTATTAACATTATTTAAAAAAATCTGAGAGTCATTCAATTTTTCTTCCGTCAATTTATTTTGAATAATTGACGATTGAGCTTTAGCGCTCTCAAAAGTAAAAAAAGCTATATAAAGCGTTAAAAACAGAATGAAAATTGTATAGGTAAATCGCATATTAATGTAGTTGTGTTAATTATGATTTTGTAGTTTATAAAAGGCCTCTTAATCAGTAGTATTTATATTCAATTTTTGATTTACTAAAGTGTATCCTGTTTTTACATTGCTTACCGCGAATTGCAAACTTGGTGTTGCACAGGTTTTTCCGAAGTGAAAAATTATTCTCACTACATTACTTGATGATATTATCAAGAACTTTAGTAAATAAAGCATTCTAATATCAATACAGAC
>CAZHUP010000386.1:0-2392 GCA_964535495.1 uncultured Rhodohalobacter sp. | reverse complement strand
TAAGTGTTATGAATTCGGTGGTAATATTTGCTGGCCCGGTGGCAGACAAGATGAGAAATTGTACCTGCGTTTTAAAAACCATGTTAAAAAAATAAATACATTTATTGGCCTGTAGTATTTTAAGTGTACCCTTCTAAAATGTTTAAGCTTTCGATTAAGCCATTCTGACATAACTTCTTCCAAAAGAACAGACTACAACTTTTTAATGCTCTAAAATATAACTTATATAAAGTTATATTTATATTTTTAATAATTATTATTAGAGTATTATTTCATGCTATAAATCATTATTTATTTTTTGAGACTTCGAAAATTTTGGTAAGCGTACCGGAGCATTTACGAACCAACGATGTTTGATTCTCGAAGCATAATGCTACCTCATTAGTTAGACCTTTTAAAACTGACAAATCCCACTATTTCTGCGTATTCAGTTATTCAAAACCACTTTAAAGTGACTAATACTCTCATCATGAGCTGTAAATATTTATTAAATATTTTTAATATTTATGATAACATTCATTACCTTATATCTATTAATGAATTATATGATTATTTTTTTGATATTTTAATTAATAAATATTTCCCTGTTTAATGTGGAACATTTCTCATTGACATTTATATAACTTTCGTTTCTTCGTTAAAAGTTGGGCCTGCCATTTATTATTCTGTTTGCATCCCTCTGCTCATACACATTAATAATTAAGAATTATAAGCTGGCACACCTTTTATATTTAATATTAACACATACTAATTATTATATGTTATCAAAATATATCCCTGCAATTACAATTATAAGCCTCTTGCTTTTTATTACGCAATGCCAACAGTTAGATGACAACAAAAGGTCGCCATCTACAGACGGGGCAACAATTGAGATTAAACCAGAATTGGTTTCTCCTGTAAATTCTTCTCATAATCAATCTACTTCTGTAGTATTTAATTGGTCTAAAATGGAAGGTGTGAGTGAGTTCAGATTTCAATTGAGTACAAATGCCGGGTTCCAAACATTGCTCGCCGATACGATAATTGAAGGACGCTCTCTGCTGATAAATTCACTTGAACTGAACAGCAATTATTTTTGGAAGGTATACCCCATTTTGGAAAAGGATGATATATCCTGGTCGGATACATGGAGATTTAAAACCGCCACTTCGGATGTAGAGCCCATAGTTACGGAACTTCAATCACCTGAGCCCGGTGAGTATTTAACTCCTCAGGATTTAATCTTCCAGTGGGAAGCTATACATGGCGTTTCTCAATATTATTTACAGCTCGCCAGAGAAAACGATTTTAATGCAACACTGGTAGATACACTTATTTCAACTGAATCTCTTTCTGTGGATGAACTGGACAATGACAACGAATATCAGTGGCGGGTTTTGCCTGTTGCAGAATCATTTACAGGACATTGGTCAGAAATAAATGATTTCATAATTGTTGACGAAAATGGTGTAGAAAAATCAAAAGTATCGCTGGTTGCACCGGAAAATCAATCGGAGGAAATTCCAACTAAAGTAATTCTTGAGTGGAAAAAACTATCTGGTTTTGAACATTATTCAGTTCAGCTCTCTGAAGATGAATCATTTGAAACACAGGTTTCAGACACCGTAGTCCAGGCCCTGAGCTTCGAAGCAGAGTCTCTTTCAAACAGCACTACCTATTATTGGCGTGTAATTCCATCTTCAGAGAGTGGGTTATTCACATGGTCTGACACCTGGCAATTTACAACGGAAGAAAAAGAAGTTGATATTCCAAAGGTTCAACTCAGTCAGCCAGAAAACAATGCCGAGGAACTGCCAATCGATGTCAGTTTTAAATGGGAACCGGCCGAAGGGTTTGATCGCTATCAGTTTCAGCTTTCAACCGAGTCAGATTTCTCCTCTACGGTTAAAAATGAAACCGTGAATGATAATAACATCTCTGCTGAAGGACTGGACCATGAGACGAGTTACCACTGGAGAGTGCGCATCCGCCACGATGGCAACAGCGGACCGTGGTCTGAAGTGCGATCGTTCACTACAGAACAGCAGGAAGAAGAGGTTGAGATTCCTGCCGTAAGCCTGGCCTCCCCGGAAAACAATGCCGAGGAACTGCCAATCGATGTCAGTTTTAAATGGGAACCGGCCGAAGGGTTTGATCGCTATCAGTTTCAGCTTTCAACCGAGTCAGATTTCTCCTCTACGGTTAAAAATGAAACCGTGAATGATAATAACATCTCTGCTGAAGGACTGGACCATGAGACGAGTTACCACTGGAGAGTGCGCATCCGCCACGATGGCAACAGCGGGCCGTGGTCTGAAGTGCGATCGTTCACTACCGAACAGCAGGAAGAAGAGATTGAGATTCCTGCCGTAAGCCTGGCCTCCCCGGAAAACAATGCCGAGGAACTGCC
>CAZHUP010000385.1:0-2394 GCA_964535495.1 uncultured Rhodohalobacter sp. | reverse complement strand
AGATTTATCGTCTGCATCTTCCGGAATAACATGAGCAATTAACTGATAAACATTATCAGGCTCAAGTAATTCTGTTGGGCAATTGGATATGCTTACTCCTGTAACTGAAACAACGGATGGGATAACACCAATTACGCATGTACTGGTAAAATCTCCATCATTTGTAGTAACAGTAATCGTAACATCTCCGGCAGACAGTGTGGTAACAAGTCCGGTTTCATCTACAGTAGCCACTTCTTCGTTCGATGAACTCCAGCTGACAGATTTATCATCTGCATCTTCCGGAATAACATGAGCAATTAACTGAAAAACATTATCAGGCTCAAGTAATTCTGTTGGGCAATCAGATATGCTTACTCCTGTAACTGAAACAACGGTTGGGATAACACCAATTACGCATGTACTGGTAAAATCTCCATCATTTGTAGTAACAGTAATCGTAACATCTCCGGCAGACAGTGTGGTAACAAGTCCGGTTTCATCTACAGTAGCCACTTCTTCGTTCGATGAACTCCAGCTAACAGATTTATCGGTAGCATCTGCAGGTTCTACATTGGCCGACAACTGATGCGTATCACCTACTGTAAGGTCTTCCAATGGACACGATTCGATACTCACATCAGAAACATGCACAACTTCTGCGGGGGTGAATTCAAAGGCATTGATCTGTACATTAGCATTGGTTTGAGAAATTGACATACGAAGGATTTTATCCTCTCCTCCGGGTATGAATACATGGTTCCGGATTTGTTCCATCATTGTTAAATAGTCAGGTCCTGCTGTCAGGTCAGAAAACCTGGTTATCTCCTCTCCGTCCAAGGTCAATATTACCTGACAATCCTGAGGCCAACCTGATATATAAAAAAATGTAACGTCGTAATATCCCTCCACAACATCAATGGTGTATTCCACCCACTCGCCATTTTGTGCTCTTGTGATTAAGGTATCTCCGGAAACAATCCTGAAATCTACATTATCTTCAGGTCTGACATTGAGATTGCCCTCTTTTTCAGTTGTATCAAAGTAAGCAACACCCGGGCCACCTTCATCATAATGATGTGCTTGTATCACTCCCGGGATCGTTCTTTTATACCCGCGATAGGGTGATTGCCCACTGGTTGGATCGAATATTTTGATCTCAACAGAGTCTTTGTAATTATCACCGAATGAAGAAGCCCTGATAAATACGGAACCCTCGGCCAAAGCCGTTATCTTTCCCGTTGCAGATATGCTTGCCACAGCAGGGTTTGAAGAACTCCATTTTACAATCTGATAGGTGCTGTTATGTGGTTTAACAGCAGCTCTTAATTGTGCTGTTTCATTTACAGAAAGTTGATTTGGATAGCTATGAATATTTATAGAGCCGACATTAACAGTTTCACTTCCGGGTATTATCAAATCCCTATGAAGCTCAATTAAATGAAATTTAACATTTGTACCTCCTGTATTTTTCAAAATCAGGTCTGCTCCATTTTCACCACCGTTGTCCAAAAGAGCATCTTCGAGAATAACTTCTTTTGAAAGCCAGCCATTACCCGGTTCATTCGTCACATCCATAGCTACTTTCATGGTACCATCTTTGGCATGATACAACAATTCCCAGGAACCTTCGTCTTCACCATAATATATAACTCTTACTTTAAGATTATTCACTTCTGCATCCTGATTTCCTTTGAAGAATTGATCATCCACATCAAAATACATCGTGTTCTTGCCCTTTTCCACATCAAATCCCCGGGCAAACCGTCCATAGGGCTCATCTTTTGAACCTACACGCCATAAACCAACACTGGTTTCATTTGGGTCTATTTGAGTGATAAAACGTCTGTAATTTCTGTCGATTACATTCCAGACAACATCATTTAAGCCTTTGGATTCAAGCAAATATCTGTGTTGTCTAAGATTTAAGACTGCATCCATATCATCATTACGGGCACCATATTTACTGTATTCCGCTAAAATAGCATTAACTCTGGCTTCATTATCCTGAACTGCACTGCCATATTTGTTTGTTGGAAAACGTTCTGTATCTGAATAATCCAGAACATCTCTGAGAGCTATAAAGGCATAGGGACTGGTACTGGCCTGTTTATAATATGAGTAGCGGTTAGAGAAACTGAAAGCTTCCTGATATCCCCTTAGCAGTCCTTCCCATTCTATTTCCCAGGCATCTAAACCGCGGTCAACACTGGATATGGCGGTCCAATAATAATACCACTCTCTGCTAACCATAGCAAGATCTGTATGGGAAAATCTCCTATCAGTAAACTCACCCCTGACAAATTGAGGAATTCCGGTATTGTATCCATAAAAATTAGCTCTTTGAACATCATCCTGACTCTTTTCGTCATTAGCCATATAACCAATAGCAATTGTGAATTGCTGTTTGCGTAT
>CAZHUP010000384.1:0-2406 GCA_964535495.1 uncultured Rhodohalobacter sp. | reverse complement strand
ACTGCCAACCTGTATTACCCAATAGTTAAAAAAAGCTAATCGAGTTTAGCCCCTGATTCAGATAGATTAAATTAACCATCATTAAATCTCAGGGATCATATGGGCAGCGAGAGTAGAATATCTATGACAGGTCTGTTGTATCTTTTAACGGTTTTGATAGGGATAACAGCATGTGACACCAATCAAAGTGTTGGATTACAGGATTCATTATCAATGGTTCCTGATCTCCAATTAATTAAAGGAGCTGAGAATACGTCAATTACTGTGAATAATGGCACGGATAGTTACTTTTCAGTGGATCTTGCAAATATAGCGGCTAATGATCAAGTGAAGGAAGGCAATAGCAAAGGGTGGTGCATTGCCTGGAATAAGCCAATTGCATCTGACAACGCCAGGCATGATGGCTTGAAACTATACTCAAGTTACGGAGATGAAAACTGGCGGCCGGTCAACTACCTGTTGAATATAAAACCACACCTTGAATCCGTTGACCCCGATTTAACCTACCGGGAAATTCAGGCGGCGATCTGGACTCTCATGGATTTCCCGAAATTTGATCTCAATCAGATTCGTACTGATCAGCTCCCGGATAGATTAGTCAGAAACGGTCAGTACAATTTTGACAAACAGAAAGTAGATCAAATCGTTACTCACGTTAAACAGAATTACGAATCCTTTCGGTACAACGGGGTCTCAACGTATGCTGTGGTTGTTGAAACACCGTCGGACACTCAAACCATCATCGTTGAAGTTGGCGGTTCTGCCTGGGCATACGGTCAGCTAAGCTTTAGAGGACAGGAGTACAAGGAACTTTTTGATGTCACTGTACCGGGCCAGGGAAGATGGGGATGGATCTATGAACTGGATGAAGGATACGCATCAACCGAACTGATTTCCGGTGGCGGTGAAGATGACGGAACCAAAGCCGCTGATGAAGTTGGGACAATTATCGGCAGTCTGGATATGAATCGTGATGGAAATCAACTGGATGTTACATATTCTGCATACTCAGGCTATCTGGTTAACGATCTGCATCTTTGGGTTGGCTGCCCGGTTACCAGCTTTCCTACAACCGGTGCCGTTCGAAATCCCTCTTTGAATAGATTCCAGTTTACCTACGATTCTGATCCCACCGCCTCCCACACCTTTTCTGTTAATCTGTCGGATTATAACTGCTCGGGAAGTGTGTACTTATCAGCCCATGCTGGTAAATTGTATACTTTTGAACATGTAGAACTCCCAATTGATGAAGCACCGCAGTTTACTATAACCAGTTTGAGAGGTGAATACGGCTTGATAGTTGCCTGGGATATTAATGATCACGGAGATATTGTTGGGGCAAATTCTTACTGGAATAGCGAAACCAATACAAAGATCGATATGGGAAATATTTTTGCCAGGTCATTGAATAACAAAGGGCAGGTAGTTGGGGATAACGCAATTTGGGATATTGATACAGGAATTACTGATTTAGGGTTGATACCGGAGGATGCGAACTGGCTAAATGATGACTCTGGAAGGTGGTTAGAAACCGAGGCGAACGATTTAAATGAGAGTGGGCAGGTTGTTGGTAACATATATTATGAAGAGTTTTTATTCGAAGACTGTTTTTATTTAGATGAAGATGAAGAAGACTACTACTGTGATGATATCTTTGATTATGGACAGAGGGCATTCTACTGGGACCCGGGAACGGGAAAAATTTCTCTGAAATTTAATGACGACAGTGATCCAATCGGGGATAGTGGTGAAGCCGTTGGTATAAATAATGATGGCTGGGTAGTAGGAAGTGATGGCGGATCCTTTATATGGAATAAGCAGGAAGGAATGCGGAGTTTGGATATATCAGATCCTGTTGCGATAAATAATAATGGACAAATTCTTGGCAGATCTCAAGTCCTGCACTATTCCGGAGCAAGTGTGACAGTTCACAAACGATCCTTGCTTTCTGAAAGTAATCTCAATTTAATTGATATTTTACACAGACTTACTCGCACAGGTGGTATTTACGACTTTGGTCATGTTGCTGATATGATTCGCCATTCAATATTTAAAGAAGAAGCTTTTCTATGGCAAAAAAATATGAGCACCGGTCTGAGTCGCTCAAAAGTAACGGAGCCAAATATGAGCTGGGATGCGAATACTGAAATTGAAATCATGGATATTGTTCAAAATTCGACCTACCATTCTGAGGGCTTCGTTTATAGTAGTGATGGGGAGAGAACAGATATCGGTTCATTAGGCGGGAGCTGGACAGCACCTCAAGACATGAATGATCACGGGCAGGTTGTGGGGTACGGAGACATTGGTGGCGGCGAGAGCCGGGCATTTTTCTGGGATCCCGAATTTGGAATGATGAGCCCACTCCGAAAAGTACATTTTCAATATTATCCAATAAAGTGGCTG
>CAZHUP010000383.1:0-2406 GCA_964535495.1 uncultured Rhodohalobacter sp. | reverse complement strand
CGTTATTGTTTCCATTCTGATTAACAGTCGCTTCATTACTTTGCGCAAACGCCATTCCTGCTGTGAAGAACATGGCTACGAATAGTGTTGTTAGTTTTTTCATATTGTCCCTTTCAAATTTTTTCTTAAATATATAGCCCGACATATAATTTGTGCCGGGCTTTAGTTATTTGATTTAAATTAAAGTTAGTCAGCTGACTGGGTTACATTTGCAACATTCCAATCGCCATCTTGCATAATGTCAATTACGTTATTTGGATTTCTTTGGGATGCTACAGCAATATTATCAGCCCCATGCTGATGAATAGTCATGGTATTTGGACCACCGCCTCCAACGGCTGTATCAAATTGACGAGCCTGAATTAAGTTATTATTTCCAAACTGCTCAAAATCCATCACATTGAATGAGCCTGGAAGGGCATTTCCAGTTCTTTGTTCTGCTCTGTCTGTTGTGATACCTTCAATTCTGTTGTCATCACCGTCTTGAACAGCATCAAAAATTGCGCCATCTTGCTGCTGTACACCTGCGTAGTTCCTATGACCATCCTGAAGTATATCAGCAATATTTGAAAGCTGATTTCTTGTTTGTAAAACATCGGCTACATTATTATCACCTAACTGCTCAATGAATGCCGAGTGTGCAAGTGTGTTTGCAACAGATCCAAGATAATCCTGTTCAACTGTCGCAGTGTTATTTTCGCCACTCTGAAATACATCAGCCAAATGTCCTTCACCAGCAACGAAGCCCGCTTCAGATGTTTGATCTATCGTTGTTGTATTCGATAAACCTTGCTGAACTACGTCTGCGACATTACCATCTTCAACTTGGTCAATTGTCGCTTCATTACTTTGCGCAAACGCCATTCCTGCTGTGAACAGAAAGGCTACGAGTAGTGTTGTTAACTTTTTCATGTTTTATCCTGTTTATTTGTTTTTAGGTTAACACAATCCTGATTCATTATTAGCATGAATGCAGAATTGACCCACGTTTACTGTGAGATTAAACAGGAGAAGAAAGCACAATAGATTCGCTTGCGATTCGTCTTTTTATTATTATACGAAATTCGCAAGGTGACGTTGTGGTTTTCCCGCTTACCGTATGGTAAGTCTCCGCAGCGTCGCTTTGCACTTTTTCCCCTATATTTTTTCAAAAGTTTTCAGTTAAATAGTTCAGTTCATATTCTTTTCTGTTCTTTGTCTCCATACTCAAAGAATGCGTCAAATCAATAAATTCTCATCTGCTGCTGATTCCCCTCCAGATGATTATACGTCATCCGCACAGCGATCTGCCCGGCTTCTTCAATAACATCGTGCCTTGGCTGCAGCCTGTGACGGAACGTATAGGAACCGTTCACCGATACTGATATAATCGTGCCCAAATTGGGAGTCGGCTGTTCCGAAACGGTTACGGTAAAATTTCTTGCTTTTTCAGGTGCCTGCCAGTTTCTGTAAAACACATCATAAAAATCGCGCCCGATCCGGGTACGGGTTTCATCCAGAACCATACCATCAAGTTCTAAAAACAACTCTTCTTCAGTTTCGGTATCAAAATCTGCGTCTTGGTCTGATTGCTCCTGAGCTGCCATTAATCCCTTAAATGCTTCCCGAAACTCATCCAGCATATCTTCTTCTTCAGTCTGCGGCTCTCCATGTGCATCCGCATCATCATTCCTTTGATCCGGGATAACGGCAAGCATTTGTTGGTGCAGGTCTACATTAATAGAGTAAAGATACATAGGGTTTGCATCTTTAAAGGGTACATCCGCCATACCATAAAAGGGATTACGGTTCACATCTGCCAAAGAAAGATTACCTTTTTGATATGCAACTATTGAAGGCGGTATACACAAGATTTGCCCCGCATAAATCAAATTCGGATTAGATATCTGATCAGCATTTGCCACATATACAATCTCCCAAAAACTTTGATGGCCGTACTGCTGGCTGATCACGGAAAGATTATCTCCGGGCTTAACCGTATACTTTTCCAGATCACCGCAATTATCACCAGCCCACGCTGTGTTATGTAATAATAATAATATAATCAGCAGTAATTGTGCGAGTCCTGATTTTTTTATCGTAATACTTGTGAATGATCTCATAAATCACCAATAGTTTACCCCTATGCTATTGTCTCTGTTATTACCCCGTAAATAATCCCGAAAAAAAACAGCTTTTTGCCTTTTATGGCTAGTCACTAAAACTTGTATGAATAATGTCTTTCATATAAGAAAGTAATTTTCTGTAAAATCTGAAAGTTAAATTTTCGATTATTTTATTTATTTCTTGATAAACTAAACTACTATGAATCAGTTTTTTACGCCTTTCTCTCTATTCCATTAAAAAGTGCACTTTGGTTAATTTCTTTTAACATTAACCTTTCTTGTGCAAGGACATTATCAGAAG
>CAZHUP010000382.1:0-2420 GCA_964535495.1 uncultured Rhodohalobacter sp. | reverse complement strand
TGGAACCGCCTGATTCGTAGTCAGGTACTCTATCCAGTTGAGCTACGGGTGCATTATGTCAAGAACTGATTGCAGACTGCAAAACTTACCTGCAACAGCAATTTCTTACAGACCCCAAATATAGGGACCTTTGCCTGTAAGTTTCAACCGCTTTGTAAAGTTTATCTCCCCTGCTCATTTCTGACCAGGAAACAGCAGTTCCATATTTATCGTTAAATTACCAGTAGATTTAAAACCTAAATAACCAGTATGCAGGAACTTCACGACATTTCGCTCTCACTCCTGATTGCTCTCTCCATCGGCTTGCTGATTGGCATAGAACGTGGCTGGAGTGAGCGTGAGGAGAAAGAAGGCAATCGAATGGCCGGTATTCGCACCTTCTCTATAGTTGGGTTACTAGGTGGAATCTGGGGACTCCTTGCCATAGAGATCAACGAATGGGTATTGGCCGTTGCATTCCTATCTGTCACAGCTTTGATCATTGCCGCACATCTCACAGAAGTAAAAAGGGATGAAGATGTAGGCACAACAACCGCATTTACCCTCATGCTCGTATTTGCACTATCAGCCTGGTCTGTCTTCGGATATGAACTTCCGGCGCTGGGAGCCACTGTTGTGGTTACAGCCTTTTTAGGATATAAGCCCACCCTCCACCGCTGGCTTCGAAATATCAATAAAAAAGAGATTCATGCCTGGACAAAGCTGCTGGTAATTACGCTGGTATTGCTGCCACTTCTGCCGAATGAAGGGTATGGACCCTGGGACGCTTTCAACCCTTACTGGGTCTGGTGGATGGTGGTACTCATTAGCGGACTCTCTTTCGTAGGATATGTCTCCATAAAATTAGCCGGGAAGAATCTTGGCACCCTCCTCACTTCGTTTGTGGGCGGATTAGCCTCATCCACTGCGGTTACAATCAGTCTGGCACAATTTGCCAAAAAAAGCAGATCCACATTTCTATTTATGGCCGGTGTATTAATGGCCTCTTCTATCATGTTCATCCGTGTTTTGGTAGAAGTCAGCGTTGTTAATTACAAATTACTTGATGATCTACTGATACCCGTCGCCGCTATGTTTGTCGGGTTGATACTCGCAGGAGCATGGCTTTGGAAATATCGAGTAGATACAGAAGAATCAGCACCGGTTCGAATCAAAAATCCTTTTCAACTTTCCACGGCTCTCAAATTTGGGTTGCTTCTGGGAGCTATACTTGTTCTCTCTGAGGGCATGCAAGAGTGGTTTGGTGACCAAGGTGTATACGCACTATCAGTCGTTTCCGGCTTGATGGATGTGGATGCGATCACCCTCTCATTATCGCGAATGTCACAGGATAGTTTGTCCGAAGAGGTCGCTGTGATGGGGATCTTATTGGCTGCAGTTACCAATACACTCGTTAAAGGATTGATTTTCTCATTCTATGTAGGCATTAAAAGAAGCCTCACACTGCTAATTCTGTTAATTGCAGCCATTACCCCCGGTATTCTAATAGCCGCCCTCATGCTTTGGTTCTGATATATGTCAGCTAAAAAAATCGTTCAGGGAACAGGCCAGAAGTTTCAAATTGGCCCGTTCAATAGGATGTGGTGTATTCGGTAACACCATCAATTCACCTTGATTTAGTTTTTTACAAACTTCAAGACTCTGTTCAATACCGGCCGTTGCATCCCGGTCGCCCGTATGGATACGTACCTGTTGTGATATTGAACTCCACTCCGAATCGGAAATGCGTGGGTTTCCTCCCAGATCGAGCAGCAGATCCTTTGTCTTCGCTGCTACATTCTCCCATCCGGCCGGGTGACGCTTCTCCAGCTCTTCCGCAAAAACCGGCACCTTCTCCCTGATTTTCTCCGGATTCAGGAATTTCACTTCGCGCTCAGATATATCCAAATTCCATTTTAAAACTGTTCCCAGCGTAGCAACTTTCCCCACTCTTTCGGGGTAATCTTTTGCCAGAATCAGAGCCACATAACCTCCCATACTGTATCCAAAAAAATCGGCCTTCTTGATTTCATGCTGGTCCATAAATTCCAGTACATTTTCTACAAAATACTCCATTCGAAACGGGCGTTCAGGAATTGACTCGGACCCGTGACCTTCAAAATTTATCAGGTGAATTGAATTCTCAATCTTCAAAAATTCAACAATTGCCTTTAATTGATCCGATGTTCCAAGGGCACCGTGTAGCAGAATAATAGGGTTCATAGCTCTCATCCAAATTGAAGTTTGACTTGCGCAAAGGTTAGAGAAAAAATCAGAAAATCAGAAATTTTACCCACTCCAAAACATAACTATAGGCGTAATTTCAGAATAAGCTGGATCTTTAGAGATCAGCCGTGAAATGTGAAAGAATGTTTTTAAATCAAAAATCTAAAACTTATAGTGAAACAGCAGGTACCTCTGTTTCTGACATTAGCTTCCAC
>CAZHUP010000381.1:0-2424 GCA_964535495.1 uncultured Rhodohalobacter sp. | reverse complement strand
AGCACACGCCTCTGGCAGTAACAGATGCCCCGCCATCGTCGGTCACATTTCCTCCGCTTTGGGCGGAGTTTTCGGTGATGGAGGAGACTGAGGATGTATTTATTGTTGGAATTGTATTAGTGTGTACAAATCCTAACAGTATGGGTTTAATCACTTCCATTACAGTTTTAGGGTTCCCGCTCAAGCCCTCTTTTACCTCTGAATGATCGTGATGATTTAAAATATATCGACCACCAGACCAAGTAGGAATGGCATCTGGCAGAAGTACCATGCCATCATTGTCTGCATTCAAAACTTCATCCATGTACCTGTAACCCAATTCGTAGACAAAGTTACCGGCATCGGATATGTTATCAATTCGTCCACCCACTGAAAATATTTTGTCAGATGAATGATTGTTGTTTTTCAAGTCTGAGATGATATCACTATCCTGGTGAAGATCTTTGAATCCATTGGTAATTGGATAAATCCAGCCGTAATTGGTAATGTTGAGTAAAGCCGTACAGTGACGATCGATAGGTAAATAATTGCACATTGCTCCATAAGCATCTATTTGTAAACTTAGATCTGTGGCAAGTGTTGCTAACGGAGATCCATAATGGGGAGTGCCGAGTGTGATCAGGCCTGTAACAGAATCTTCTCCATTTTCAGCCATTAATCCCCGTGCTACAAGCCCACCCATACTATGTGCTATAATTACAGGATCTTCAATATTTTTTTCCTCCATTAAATCCGATAAGGCTCGGCTGTTATAAAGAACAGAAGTGTTGGAGGTGTATTTGTATACATACAATTTATACTCATTTCTGATATACTCACTATTCTTTAATTCAGATATCAATGATGAGAAGGTATCTTGTTCAGGCTGAAAATTATCAAAATGTTTACATTTTGTTCTATTTAATTGTATTCCGTGAATTAGAATCAAAGGCTTATTTCCATTTAAAGTATTAGGTACCTCTTCCAAAGATCGGTGGTTGTTGCCGCAAACATCATCCTTAAACATTGATGACATTGTAAAATCCATAGCTGAATGCCCTGATACAAGCAGCTTATGAGTAATAACATTTCTTTCTCTTCCGGTTGAGGGGTCAGTCAATACAGCTTTTTCAGCAGAACTGTAAAAGTATCGATACTCATCATTCTCTATATTGGCTTTAAATACCTTCGTGATACCATCTTCATCACCGTCGTAAAATTGTGACAATGTGATTTGGATATTATCATCACCGGGATGCATGTTTGTGCTCCTTTTTCCTCCAATTGGATGAATAAGCACTTTTATAGGTTGATATAATAGTTCCTGACCATCAAATTCATCTTCAATTTCTTCTACGCTAATTTTAACACTGACTGTTGCCTGAGTTGCATCTACACTTAAAATACTACCTGAACTTATGCTGAGTGTGTCAATTTGTCCGGGTTGAATTGTTTTGGAAGTTTGGCGAACAGGTTCACCTTCAAATGTAATATGGATATTTCCATCTATTGTAACAATTTGTTCATTCTCACCACTTATTTTGTAACCACTTGGCAGTCTCAAAGAAATCTTGTATTGATCTGATTCAAGGTTTCTGAATTCAAATTCACCATCATCATCCGTAAAAGCTTCTGTCTCGGTTGAATTTCGGGTCATTATAAGTAGTGCGCCTACTATTCCTTCGCCGGTATCTGATTCTATCACAGATCCGGTAATATCACCATTTCCCTGAGTTTCAACACTTGATGGAGGTGAAGTGTCTGAACAAGATAGATTTGTAATTATTAAAAGAATAAAAATTGATAATGCGGTGATTCTTAACATGGCATGTATATGTAGTTTATAATTTGTATCTGCTCTACTCAACTATAAATTATTCTTGATACAGCGGACAGTCCATCCATCGGCACGATTAGCATTATGAAATCCAGCACCAGCATTATATATATCAAGAACGACAGAGGAAAAATCAGACACGGAGTTAGACCAAAAACCACCAAGATGGCCTTCGTTAGCTAATTTACCAAAGCTGTGACCACGAAAACCAGGCTTTGGCAGCTTTAGAGTAGAAGCAATAGCTCCAGCCGCATCATTACTATTCCAGCTTTGCCGTTCGTCATTCCCATCATCTTCTGCGTCTGTAGTAAAGCTTTCCTGATTTCCATAGGAAGTGCCCACAGAATTCGTAGCATATGCACGAACAAAGTATTGAGTTTCGGATGATAAATTAGTCAGGTTGCTGGTAAAGTTTCCGGTTCCGCTTCCGGCTGAGCTGCAGCTATCATTTGTGGACAGATTTTGAGTCGTGCTCCAGCACACGCCTCTGGCAGTAACAGATGCCCCGCTATCGTCGGTCACATTTCCTCCACTTTGGGCGGAGTTTTCGGTAATGGAGGTGATTGTTGCTGTATTTACCGAAGGCATTCCGGCTTCTGCATCTGTGG
>CAZHUP010000380.1:0-2425 GCA_964535495.1 uncultured Rhodohalobacter sp. | reverse complement strand
TTTTATTTGGGAGAACAACATGATTAAAAGGGGTATAACATTAACTATAGCAATCTTAGTAGCATCTGTATTAGCATTCACGTCTTGCGATATTATTTCTGAAAAAGGTAGTCTTGAAGAGTCGCTAAACGTAGTTCCTAATGTTAGTCTGATAGAAGGAGCAGAAAATGCAAATGTAAGAGTGAACAGAGGAACAACAAGTAATTTCATTGTCGATATTCAGAATGTTAAATGGAACAATCTGATATCTAATGGTGAGCGTGATGCTTACTGTATTGCATGGAAAGATCCTATTTCCAGCAACAACGATATCTATGAAGGAGTAGGTGTTTATTCAACAGCAGGCGACAAACAGTTTGCTGGCGTAAATCGCCTCTTTTCAATTAAAAATGCACTTCTAAAAGCAGATCCGGACATTACCTGGCGTGAAATTCAGGTTGCAATATGGGAATTAATACCATTTCAGGAATTTGACATGAATATGCCAGTTAATCAACTGCCATCTGAAGTACGATTAAATGGGCAAGCTAATTTCAACAAAGAGCGGGTTCAATTTATCCTGGATGCTGTAAATGACGATTCATTTGCAACTATGAGTTCTGATACACCGACTTGTGTAATCGGCACCGATGGTGACACTCAAACTTTAATAACAGAGTGTGACGAAACTGCTTTTGCTTACGGGGGTTTAATGGGTCCAAACAGTACAGAACAAGCTGGACAGGTTGATGGAGATTACAACTCAATTGATGGCTATGCACACTGCTTTCCTATCGATGGTCAAATTACTGAGAATCAATGGGGCTGGTCTAACGGTAAGATTTCCGAAGGAAGCAGTTACACTTGGCCGCTTTATGCAGGTGCAGGACAGTGTATTCTGAACAAAGGACAGTATGCCGGCGATTTAGAAGTTGACTATGATAATGGCCTGCTTACCGTCAAATATATTGCAACTCCGGGATCTTCATTTAAAGAAACTCATCTATATGTTGGAGCCAATAAAATGCCGGATATGGACAGTAATACCGGATATGGTAACTATCCGTACCATGATGGGAATGCTACTTCTGTAACTGATACTGAAGTAGTATATGAAATTGAAATTTCCGGAGATATATACATAGTTGCCCACTCTGTAGTGTACGGAAGTTTTGCAGAAGAATAATAAGTAATCGTCTCTTAATTTTAAGTAAAAGGCGTTGATGGCAACATCAACGCCTTTTTTTTATATCAGATAGTTAAATACCAGATTTAGTGAAACCTTAATTTGTTCCTCTTTTATAATTCCGGGAATTCGGAATTGATAATCCATTATGGTCAGGTAACTGTGTTTCTACTAATGCTCTATTCATGCACTTCTTTGTTTAATTCGGGAGATGACTCCGTAACGTAACCATTCATCTAACTGTAACTTATTAAAGCAATGCACTCTACCCCATCAACCCCTGATCCACAAAAGGTTCATGTGGCTTCAGTCCCCCGTTCTTCGAAAGCCCGGTGATATAAGCCACAATCCTCTCTGCCGTTTTACCGTCCCATTTTTCGGGGATGACTCCTGTTTTCCAGTTTCCACTCATCAGTTTTTTCAATGCCGGTTTCACTGCTTCAGGATTTGTACCGATTAGTTCGTTTGTGCCTTCAGTGATGGTTTCGGGGCGTTCGGTATTATCGCGCAATGTAAGGCATGGAATGCCAAGCACAGTAGTCTCTTCTGTGATGCCGCCTGAATCGGTGATTACCGCTCGGGCATGTTTCACCAGCCAAATGAACTGTAAATAGCCTAATGGATCTGTGTAGATAAGGCTCGGATGAGAAATCCCCAGGCCATCCAGAATTTTGCGGGTACGCGGATGTACCGGAAAAACGATTTTTTCGCCTTCCACGCCTTCGGCAATATTGTCGATCAGCTCTTTTAGTTTTTTTTCTTCATCCACATTTGCCGGACGATGCAGTGTCATAACAAAATAATTTCCTTCTTCCAGATTTTCATGATCGAAAACTTCCGGTTTTTCAAGGCGTTCCTGGTTAGAAAGCAAAGTATCAATCATCGTATTTCCCACATAAAAGATACGATCATTGCTTACTCCTTCATTTCTTAGATTGTTATTCGCTACTTCGGAAGTTGTAAAGAAGAAATCGGTAATACTGTCGGTAGCTACACGGTTAATTTCTTCGGGCATAGTCCAGTCGCGGGAACGGATACCTCCCTCCACATGTGCAACTTTTACGCCCATCTTCTTGGCGGTGATAGAGCAGGCCATGGTAGAAGTAACATCCCCCACCACTATGCAAAGATCTGATTTTCGCTCCATCAGCACCTCTTCATAGCGTGCCATAATTCTGCCGGTCTGCTCAGCCTGTGTACCCGATCCCGATTCCAGATTCATATGGGGCTCAGGGATTCCGAGCTGCTCGAAAAAAGCAC
>CAZHUP010000379.1:0-2429 GCA_964535495.1 uncultured Rhodohalobacter sp. | reverse complement strand
TGTATTTTCTCTTTATTTTCAATACGATATTGTTTTCTTTTCTTAGAGATATTGTCACGGTTTTTCTTTCTATAATCTCTCATATATTGTCGCCACTTTTCTTTATTTTTCTCGCGCCAACTATATGCTTGTTGTTTTGCTTTTTCTGGTGGTTTCGGCCACTTAATGTGACTGTCTTTACTACACTCAACACACGAACCACTCATTGTTCTGAGTGCAATATGCCCATGTTTACACGGCTTTCCTGTAAAATACTTAGTACCGAGTCGCTTTGCCTCTGCTCTTGTTTTTGGATAGTTCATATAATTCTCAGACATAAAAATACCCCCATAATTTCTCATGGGGGTACTATGACACCAAATGATTAGAAAGTCAAATCATTCAGTTACAAGAACAACACCAGCCGCGAGTTTCGGAGAATGCATCCGGAATTCCCAATTTGAGGTGTTTCCGAGGTCTGCCATATCTGGCTGTTCATCACCAGTGTAAGCAAAGCCCTGCACGCCGTAGGTCGTCCCGTATTCTCCTTGCAGGCGCCACACAATGTTTTCCTGACCAGTCACTTCACTCATGGTTACATACTGAGCTTCAGACTGGGCAATTTCCAGTGCGTTAGAAACAAGACCAAGAGTCTTATAACCGATGATTTCACCATACTCATCACGAACCACCAGTTCATCGGAGTCGGTTACAATAACCGGACGGCCTAGAACTTCGGACAGTTCGCCAGTGATGATACGCACATTGGCAATGTTGGTAACACCATCAACCACCTGACTTTCGAGGATGTCATGCCAAGGCTTGCTGTGCATCACATAAGCGCGGATCGCATTGGACTTATCACCGAACAGTGCGTTAGCACGAATGAGATATTCGGTACGCAGAGTTTTATTAATTTCATTGCTGTCCGTAATATCAACGGTGAGGCTACCCTGCGCTTCAAGGTCAGTGGTAAGAGTGAGGATGCCGGTATTGAAATAATCGACAGCCGCCTGCTTACCAGTCTGCTGACCGAGATAGAAAGACATTTCCATCGGGTCACGACCAATCTTCCGCCAGAAGTCAAGTGTCTGAGACACCGGACCAATACCGGAGTTAACCTTCACACGGATCAGTTCATCCTGCTCGATCTTTTTATCCGCAACGTTAGCGTTGGACTTCGGATCGCGAACACGAATAAGATCAGGGATGTGCTTGATGAAACTTTCTTGTTCAAAGTCACCGGCAAGCTGACGGGGACGAATAATCATCGTACCGTTAGAACCGCCGTTAAACACATCACTGAACTGCTGAAGAACTTCGGTAAACTGACCAAAGAACTGTTCTTGGTAGATTACCGCATCATTCCAATTACCTGCTACTGGGGCTTCATAGGCCATGATTCTACTCCTTAATTGTTGTTTTTAGTTTTAAGTCCCATCTCGGGTAATCTACCAGTGGCTATCTCAGCCTTATTACCTTGCTTTCTTTGTGGTCGCGGGAATCTTTTCGTATTCCGCCTGACCGTATTGCTTGATATAGTCGAGTTTTTCACGATTCGACATTTGATCCCGGCCTGTAAATTTGGGTGGTGCGCTCTTACCTGCGCTTTCCCCACCGGGAACAGAGCCACCGCCAGAAGCGCGGTTTCCCCTAAAGAAACGACTAAATTTATTACTCTCCTTCAATTCCTTGAAAACATCGTCAACGGTTTTGAAGTCACCTTCCATATTCAACTGTGGATCGCCATAGTCATCCACAACACGTTGCTTGTATTCACCGTCTTCCTTGACCATCTTGAACTGCGGTCGGATGTATGAAAGCAACACATCAGATAGTTCTGGTTCCGCGTCATACTTAGACATTGCCTGAGCAATAGAACCGTCAATAATGTGCTTCTCAAGGGTCGAAGACATTTGCTTCAACTCTTTTTCATACTGCTGCTTTTCTTTTTCTCGCTGTTCTTCAATCTGCTGTCGGAGTTTGTCAAACTGACCTTTCTTTTCAGCCTTTTCCCTCTCGGCTTCTTCCCGTTCTTGTTTCCATCGCTGGATTTCTTCCGGGTCTGTATCTCCGAGAGTTTCTTCCAACTGCTTCAATCGAAGACGGCGCTCTTTATCCGACTTATTAACTTCTTTCAGTCGTTTCTCAATCTTCTGTTTTTCTTCTTGAAGTCGCTTAAACTCTTTTGGATCAATTTCGTTATTTGTGTTTTCTTCTTCGCCTTCTCGGCTATTCTCTACTTCTTCATAATCTTCATCACGAAGATTTTCTGCTTCTTCTGCCATCTCAGCAAAAACTCCTATTTTGTGTAATCTTTCGTATTGACGTTATTTTATTTCAAAAGTTCACTTAACGTGTTGATTTTTTATCAATCTTCCATTTTTTCCTCGCTTTCGTCCTCATTTTCTTCGTCTACTTCTCCTACAAACGGGTCTTCCTTGTTGTTA
>CAZHUP010000378.1:0-2435 GCA_964535495.1 uncultured Rhodohalobacter sp. | reverse complement strand
GGCGGGCTGTGGACGCAGGGAACTGCCGGTGCGCGTTCCTCCACCGGGGATCCCAATGTATTTACCCTGAACAGCTCCGGAGATGATTGGATAGCCATCCCGGATCTTGATGCAACCATTCCTCCCGGCACCGGGTTTTTGATAAGTGTGTTCGATCGCGATGATTTTTCAGATCCAAATTCTGCAGGATTTCCTAAGGTGACTCCAAATTTATTTGATGAAACTGAGAATGAAGAGCTGACGGTGGAATTAGGTACGATAGCAGGCACTTCATCAGAATCCGATGCCTTTAGCATGCTTGGCAACCCGTTTTTGAGCTCTATTAATTTTAATCAGTTAAACCGCACAGATGTGCAGAATGCAGTGTGGATCTACGACCGTAACGCTGGTACCACCACCAATGGCAGCAGCGGCGGGTGGATTTCCTGGAACGGCACATCAGGGGATATTGGCTCGGTTATAAGACCCGGCCAGGGGTTTGTGGTGCAGAATGTTGAATCACCAACTAATCCCAGTGTGGAGTTTCCAATCGGTGCAAAGCAGACGGGCGGTGAATTCTACGGCAAGGTAGAAGATCGGCCGGACTATGTTCGCCTGGAGATAGAGGGCGAAGGGCTCTACAGCTCGATGTGGCTTGAGTTTTCAGATCGGGGATCTTTGACCCGCGGGGAGGGGGATGTGATTCAGCTGATGCCGTTTGAGAGTGATTATTCGGTGTTTTCCTCCCTCAAAGGTGGTGAACTGTACGATATAGCGCGGTTTCCGTCGGCACATGATGCATTTGAGGTGGAGGTCAGCGCGGAAGTAACCCGGGCAGGCAGCTATACCCTGCGTGCCACGCAGATGGAACTTGCACCGGGTGCAGAGTTGTACCTCAGAGATACGGAAACCGGGATTGTAACCCGGATTACCGAGGATATGGAGTATACATTTACCATACGGCAGGCGGCCAAGAGTGCAGACGTAAACCGTTGTTTTGCGGCACCGGAAAAAGCTAAGTCTACAACGGCCAGCCGGTTTGTGGTGCTAACGGGCAGCCAGTACCAGGATGCGGAGACACTCCCCTCTCAGTACACTCTTCAGCAGAACTACCCAAACCCGTTCAACCCAACCACGCAGATTCGTTACGAGCTGCCTCAGCAAAGTGATGTGCGCCTTGAGGTGTTTGATATGACCGGACGCCGGATAGCAACCCTTGTTAATGGAAGTGTGCAGGCCGGCAGCCACACGGTTACCTTTGATGCAAGCAACTTATCAAGCGGAATCTATATCTACCGCCTGCAGACAAGTAGTGTAACCCTCACAAGAACGCTGACTTTGATTAAGTAATCACTGTCCGGAAACGAATTATAAATAGCGCTGCCCATCAGGCAGCGCTATTTTTTTGCCGTTAATTATTGTTTCGTAATAAGTGTATCCAGCATTTCAAAGAGTGGCATTAATAAGTATTAAAACTCATCTTCTCCCAGACACACAAATAAGGCAGAGCTGACTTCCGCATTGAGACACCTGTATTATGATACATACTCATGTCTTGAAACTTCGATCATAGGAATTTGGCTTTGGCAACATCCTTTAAGCTCTGAAGGAGCGGTCATCATCAGCATAGCACATCGCGCTATATTACCCTGAATGACCGAACCAAATGGTATATAAATCGATAAGTTGCTGATACTTATAATACACTCTTTATACATTCATGTTACATACAAGAGAGGAGAGTTTTTTAACTCATCACTCTCCGACACGCAAACAAGGCAGTGCTTTTTTTAAATCCTTCTCTCCGCCTGTTTTGTGTAATGCATGATCAAAATATGAGGTGTCTATCCGCGTCACTGCTTAGTAATCCCTTCTCGTTTGGCATATTCAATGGTATGAAAATCTCTAAATCCATGAGTATAAGTCATTAAAAATCAGCGCAGAATAGCACCTTTCCTTCATGCAGCTGGGCTTCCGATAGGATTAGGAGGTTGCGGGCGCTCAAACCGCAAATGAAGTCAAATAACGATCTATAAACTAAAATGAGTGGCTTTATATTCAATAATAACATTAAAATATACTCTATATTACAATATAATATTTAGTTATAATCTCATAATATACTTAATGAGGTACCTTATACTGACCATATATTAAAACAATTTAACTGTAAAAATATATTACAATGTATACATTTAAATGTTTCAAATTGTCTTTGTTGTATATCATAACCTTTCCGGTATCAGATTAAATCATATACCTGTAAAAAGTTATAATGAAAGCCGGTCGAAAAAGCAGGTTCTGTTTATGATGAGGGCTACCTCCCGAACAGAGCTATCAGGGGATATCAATTTGTGTGGTACAAAAAAGATTTGCTTGGATTATTCACCATCATTTTAATCTATATATGAAAAACGATTGCATTAAGGGGCTCAAAAATATATCAACCTGCAGGC
>CAZHUP010000377.1:0-2453 GCA_964535495.1 uncultured Rhodohalobacter sp. | reverse complement strand
GCTGCAGGGCATCTACGTTATGGACGGCTCTAAACGCTCATCCAAATCGAACGCCTTTTTCACCGGTTTTGGCAAAAACAAGCGGATCGCCCTGTTCGATACTCTGATTGAAAAACATACCACAGAAGAGCTGGTAGCGGTTCTGGCTCATGAAATTGGCCACTACAAGAAGAAGCATATTGTAAAAAACATGGCCATTTCAATATTGCATACCGGTATCATGTTTGCCCTGCTATCCATTTTCCTGCAGGTACCGGCGCTGTTTGATGCCTTCTACATGGACCAGATGAGCGTGTATGCGGGGCTTTTATTCTTTGGCCTGCTCTATTCACCGGTAGAAACCATACTGAGCATCTTTATGCAGATTCTGAGCCGCAAACACGAATACGAAGCCGACCGCTATGCGGCAGAAACGATCCAAAACCCTGAGGAGATGGTGAATGTGCTGAAAAAGCTGTCGAAGGATAACCTCAGCAATCTAACACCCCATCCGTTTTATGTGTTTCTGAACTACTCTCACCCACCTGCACTGAAGAGGATTGAGGCGATTCGGGAGTAGTAAGATAGTAGTGAATAAGATCAGTGAGATTGAAAAATCTCGTTTTAGGAAAATGGGATCAGTCCTATAAAAACTCACCCGATGACTGATTCGGTAATCCCACTTTTCATATGAAGCAAGTAATCTTAACCTAACAGTAATCTATGTAATCTTTTACCGGTTATGTGTAAGGGATGTTATCCGGCTTATAATCATTATACACTTTAATGCTGTTGATGTTATAGAAATAGATAAGAGAGATAAAATAAGTCACGGCTATTCTTTAAATGATTTAGAAGGCGATTTCACCCAGAGTGATGTAGTAATGTAGTAGTCTAAAAAAGCGCTTTTTTAATAGTGTAGTATTTTTATTGGGTTCAGAAAATTTGCTAACAGTAGCTGAGTAAATCATATTAAAACTGTCGAAATATGATTGAGATCAGTAAGTGCAGAGATTCAGAAAAACCAGACAAAGCGTATGAATAAGAAGACGTACAAATATTATGTCAGTAATGTAAAAATATCGTTAGCTGCTTTATGTTTTACAATGACAGTAACTGCCGCGAAAGCTTATCCTGTTAATAACTCCGGTTCCACAAATTCATACAACCAGAATTCTCAAAAATTCTATTTAACAGAATTAAACCCGGCCCCGGATACGACCGAAACGATATATGGTATACCTGTCCAATTTACTAACGAACTCAAAGAAAGGACCTTTACCTACTTTTGGGAGATTGTGGACTCTACTACCTGGCAAACGGATGATCGTTATCCAACCAAAAATTTCACAAGTATAGCTGCAACCGGTTTTGCGCTGCCTGCATATGTAATTGGAATTGAAAATGAATACATCTCCAGAGAAAAAGGTGCTGAGCGCGTATTAAATGTACTCGATTGGCTCTGGAATTCACCACAGGGAGATTATGCTGAAGGTGTAGCCGGCTATCGGGGCTTTTATTATCACTTTTTGAATTACGATACCGGCACAAGATATCAACAGGTTGAGTTATCAACCATTGATACTGCCTTGCTTATGGCCGGCGTGCTAACAACTCAAAGTTATTTTGATGCCGATAACCGTGTTGAATCCAGAATCCGGGAAATAGCAGACTCACTCTATTACCGGGTTGAGTGGGATTGGGCAATGGATGGAAATTCAACCATGTCGATGGGATGGTATCCCGAATCCGGCTTTATCAGAGCTCAGTGGGAAGGTTACGATGAGTCTATGATTTTACTCATTCTTGCACTTGGTGCACCGGTTTATTCCATACCTGAGGAATCGTGGGATGTTTGGACATCAACCAATAACTGGGCGGATTTCTACGGGTTTGAACATGTGAACTTTGGCCCACTTTTCGGCCATCAGTATTCCCACATGTTTATTGATTTTCGTGATATCAGGGACGGATATATGCGAGTAAAGGGGATAGACTATTTTGAAAATTCCCGTCTGGCCACGCTTGCAAACCGGGCATATTGCATTGATAATCCCGGCAGATTTGTTGGATACAGTGAAAATATTTGGGGGTTAACAGCAGGTGACGGCCCTGCCAACGAAACAAGAGTAATTGACAAGAGAACGGTGCAGTTCAGAACGTATCATGCCCGCGGCGCTGCAAACGGATACATAGAAGATGATGGGACGATTGTGCCAACCGCAGCAGGTGGGTCCATTCCATTTGCCCCGGAAGAAACACTGAGGGCACTCTACACAATGAAAGAGAAATTTGGTGATCAACTCTATACAGAATATGGCTTTTTGGACTCCTTCAATTTGACGTACAGCGAGGAGGGCTGGTTTAACCCGGATCATATCGGGATTGACCAGGGGCCTATACTCATCCAGCTTGAAAACTATGAAACAGGCCTGATCTGGAGCATTTTACGCGAAAATAAATACATCAGAGAA
>CAZHUP010000376.1:0-2454 GCA_964535495.1 uncultured Rhodohalobacter sp. | reverse complement strand
TCACGTTCATTAAGGCGGTCTTTTCGCTTATCTAGTCGCTCTTCATAAAGGCGCAGCTCTTCATCCAGCTTTTCTAGTGGACGTCGGAGATGAGCGCGATTAAGGTCCAACTGTTCGACTTCTTCTATCAGACGATTCTTTTGGCCGGAGAGAGCCTCCACTTGCTCTCTGAGTGCGGTCTTCTCGTCCTCAACAGTCGTTACCTCTTTCAGTGTAGTTGTTTTCTCTCGCAATAGGTCATCATATTCGGTTTTAAGCTCCGATAGCTCCACGAAAAGCGAATCACGTGCCTCAACCATATCATCAAAATCCTCCTCTACCGCCTGACATCGGGCCTCAACCGCCGTGATCTTGTCTCTGATATGTGACAGATCGGAACTCAACTTCCGCTTTTTATCATGAAGCGCCTCAACTTCCGCGTCAGTTGTACGGCGCTCATTCTCCTTAGAATGGAGCTTCTCATCGAGAGCATCAAGTCGATCCGCTTTTTCAGCGATATTACGTTCAATCTTATCTTTTTCAAGACAAAGCTTTGTTATCTTTTCGTTGAAGTCTTTAAATTTTGCCTCTCCTATATTCATAATATGATCTTATTGTCGAATTTAGATTATGATCATGTGGCTTATCATGTGCTTTCAATATAAATGTCAGCTAACTTTAAAGTTGTATCTATTGATGCTTCCATTTCACCCTCGGAAACATATTCTTGTCCAGCATGAGCTGTAAGGTTCCTAAATCTTGCGAGATCTCGTATCTCTATCCAACCGTTGGGGCGATCCGCAGCTAACTTTCTCAATGGATGATTTTTATGCTGGTATGCAGAAAACAGACTTACATGTAAGATAGACACAAGTCCTCTTCCCTTATTATTGATATTTTTTCCAGCATACTTCCCTACAGATGTTACATAAAAATAATTGTCTTTTATATGTTCTTTGTAATTAGCAACAGAGAAACCCACCTCATTAACTAATGACCGGAAGAATCTCCTGTTATGTGAATCAACCGCTTTTTTAGGTCCGTCCGAATAGTTCCTTCCTTCAAGGCTTCCCTCGTGCGGCAGTGAGCTCCATAACTTGTTCAATATCTCCTCACATGCCCGTCCCGCATTTAGTACAGCAGGTTCATAGAGACTAAGTGCAGCCCATTTAGGTTGAATATCTCCGTAGCCCCATTGTATAAGACCCCTAGCCAGGTTCTGCGCAGCGAATATATTAAATAAGTATCGATGTAGCTTGGGGTTTTCAAACAGCTTGTATCCATAGCGATCCTCAAGCTTCTGAGCCGCACGGTCGTATTCAGCATGCAGAGCAAGCGTGTTACTTACACTGGTTCGTCTTCCATTCGACGCCATATTACCTCCCATTCCTTTATTGACTTGTTTCATTACGGTATCCCCTACCGCCTCATCAACACATTCTCGGAGCCGCTGGCTTGGGATGGTACCAAACAGTTCCAGTATCTTCCAGTCGCCGGCGTCTTTGGCGAACGATGGGCGATGCGCCCACGTCGCCATCCAGCAGGGCTGACGGCTACCTCCTATCAGGCGAATCGATGGATTGCGTACGTCAACCTCTCCAGCGTGGTAATCTTCACGCGCTCGCGCACGAAGCAACGCAGTTTGTACATCCACGGTAGTGGGTGTCTTTACCCTCTCAGGCTTAATACTGATACCACGTTCGCGGGACGACGTCTCCGCTTTTCTGTACCTTCGCAAATCATCATCGGACAATAAAACCGCAAGTATATCTCCTGTGGAAGCGACTTGGCAAATAGATAACACTTGGCGCGAGGGCCCTTCATCATAGTAGGGGTCCTGAAGCAAAGTCTGCCCCTTTTCCGTCAGTGCAAATTGTCCATTGACATACCCACCGCTATGGAGTTCATGCACTGCTCGATCGATGATAGGCTCATCTATTTTAGTTTGACTCGTCAAATCAACCAGATTTTGCACTCCAGCCGCCATCAGTCTGAGAAGCAGGCGCTGAATCATATCCTTCTTGTATCTTCGCTTCGTATACAAGCTAATCTGATAGATATAACCAGGAATCCAAACTTGAAGTGAAGAACTTCCCACAGCATTATGTCTGGGCTCCTCATTGGTCACCATGTTTAAATCACATGATCGAAATTCGCTGAGGGTATTATAAGATTCTTCCATGTGGTCCCATCGTTAGCTTTTGAAACTGATAAATCCCTGGTACAAACTTTTGACCATCGGACGCGGAGAACATCTGGTAATCTCCACAGACAATTAGAAGCCTTTTTTGGCGGCTCATGGCGACGTTGAGACGATTCTCAAACGTTAAAAACCCAAACTTCTGACGTGCTTGCATTTCGGTTTGGGCAAGGGCCTTCTCATTTGACCTAACAGTAGACAAAATAACTACATCAAATTCCTGACCCTGGAAAGAGTCAACGGTTCCTACTCGTAATCGACGACTGGGCGTAACT
>CAZHUP010000375.1:1334-2464 GCA_964535495.1 uncultured Rhodohalobacter sp. | reverse complement strand
CTAGTAATTTCAATCAACCGATTGATAATTGGGACGTGAGCAATGTGACGACTATGAAGGGGATGTTTTTGAATTCAGATTTCAATCAACCAATCGGAAGTTGGAATGTAAGTAGTGTTACGAATATGGAATCGATGTTTGAGAGGTCCGGGTTTAATCAGCCAATCGGTGACTGGGATGTGAGTAATGTGACGACAATGGAAAGCATGTTTTGGCTTTCACCTTTCGATCAACCGATCGGCAGTTGGGATGTAGGCAGCGTGACAGATATGAAAAACATGTTCAGTCAGGCTAATTCATTTAATCAGGATATAGGAAGCTGGAATGTTAGCAATGTAACGAATATGAGTAGAATGTTCTGGCAGGCTACTTCTTTTAATCAGGATATTGGAAGCTGGGTTGTTAGCAGCGTGACAGATATGAGTGACATGTTCAGACAGGCTTTTTCATTTAATCAGTATGTTGGAAGCTGGGATGTGAGTAATGTGACGTCTATGTTTGCAATGTTTAGAAACTCTGCTTTCAATCAACCAATTGGCGGTTGGGATGTGAGCAGTGTGACGAATATGGCGGAGATGTTTTATACCTCACCTTTCAATCAAACAATTGGGGATTGGGACGTGAGTAGTGTGACGACTATGGCAGCCATGTTTTGGAATTCATTTTTCAATCAGCCGATAGGAAATTGGAACGTGAGTAATGTAACGGACATGGAGAGAATGTTTAAACGGTCTTCTTTTAATCAGCCAATCGGCGGATGGGATGTGAACAGTGTGACGAATATGAGGCATATGTTTCAGGAAACTTCTTTCGAACAACCGATTGGTGATTGGGATGTTAGCAGTGTAACTAATATGAATCAGATGTTTTATAATTCTTCTTTCAATCAGCCGATAGAAAATTGGGATGTGAGCAGTGTGACGAACATGCAGAGAATGTTTGAACGGTCTTCTTTTAATCAACCAATCGGGGGTTGGGATGTGAGTAGTGTAACATCTATGATGAGTATGTTTTCTGGTTCCAGCTTTAATCAGCCAATCGGGGGTTGGGATGTGAGTAATGTAACATCTATGTGGAGTATGTTTTCTGGTTCCAGCTTTAATCAGCCAATCGGGGGTTGGGATGTGAGT
>CAZHUP010000375.1:0-1234 GCA_964535495.1 uncultured Rhodohalobacter sp. | reverse complement strand
TTTCTGGTTCCAGCTTTAATCAGCCAATCGGGGGTTGGGATGTGAGTAATGTAACTTCAATGGTGGCTATGTTTTCTGGTACCAACTTTGATCAGCCAATCGGTAATTGGGATGTGAGTAGTGTGACATTGATGAGGTTTATGTTTACAGGTGCAACAACCTTTGATCAGGATATTGGAAGCTGGAATGTTAGCAGCGTGACAGATATGAGAGGGATGTTCAAGGACACCCCGATGTTTAACCAGGACATTAGCAGTTGGAACGTTAGCAGTGTATTCTCTATGAATGAAATGTTTTACGGCGCTGCAAACTTTGATCAAAACTTAGGGGACTGGGATATTAGTAACGTTTCGAACTTGAATGAACTGTTATCCCATTCCGGCCTTTCAAGTCTTAACTATGATTATACCCTCTCAGGTTGGGCCGAATCGGAAAACACCCCATCAAATATGGAATTAGGAGCTGAGGGTCTTGTATATTGCAATGAAAGAATCAGAACTCAGCTTAGGTTTAATTATAACTGGACTATTACCGGTGACACTTTTGATGATGACGAATGTAGTTTGGTATTGCCGGAAAAGCCACAATTGAGTTTACCGGGGGATATGAATGAAAATATTTCCATTAATACTGAGTTCAAGTGGTATCTGAGTGAGCGTGCAGATTATTATCGAATTATGGTATCTGATAATTCTACATTTAACAATATCATTATCGATGAATTTTTGAGCGATACTCTTTTTACGAATCATGAGGAGGAATTTCAGACTGAAACCGAATATTTTTGGGCCGTACGTGCATTTAATGATCGGGGACAGAGTTATTGGAGCGAAATTTGGAGTTTTACAACTATCACAACTCTTCCGGAGGCACCGTTGCCGGTTTCACCTGAAGATGGTGCAGAGGATGTATTGATTTCGCCGTTGTTTACCTGGCAGGAAACACCTAATACAGAAACTTATCACTTGCAGCTTGCATGGGATGATTCATTTGAAGGTGAAACGATAGTAGCCGACACCTCCATGATTGAGGGAACGGAATTTGCAATGGAGCAGGAGCTTGAGTCAATAACTCAGTACTTTTGGCGTGTTCGTGCAACAAATGAACAAACAGATAGCGACTGGAGTAACATTTGGAGCTTTACCACCGAAATGGCCACCTCACTGAGTGAGGATGAACTGCCTGTAGAGTTTACCCTGTCTCAAAATTACCCCAACCCGTTCAATCCCGTAAC
>CAZHUP010000374.1:0-2468 GCA_964535495.1 uncultured Rhodohalobacter sp. | reverse complement strand
AGCTGTTTCGGTATCTTTTTCGACATAATATTTAAGTCCTCGTTCATTAGAAATTGTGTGTTTGCACCCCAATTAAAAAAAGAAGCCGGCGCCATATGGTTGGATCAATCGCTATTTCGCCACCCCTGTTTTAAAAATCAGAGCTTATATTTATGATCATAAATAAAAATTTTAAATGCAAAAAATTCGGGAAAAATATTAGTGTTTCATGCAAAATTTACATTTCAAGAAAAATCAACAATGTAAATATCGCAGAATTATTACTTCAAGTATTGGAAATTTGTTGAATGCATTATTGAAACAATTAAAAGCATAAATAGTTAATTTTTAATTATTTGTTTGTTATAGTTAATGTTAAATTGAGGAATTTTGAAGCTGTCTCAATATTTGCATTTGTTGCAGTATTTGTTGCTTTTGGATAAAATTATTGAATGTTAAATGAGTGTGTATTTTGCAATCACAAAAGAGTTTTCGTAAAAAATTTGCACTTCATTCATGAAATTTTGCATTTTAAAGCAAAAGATTATTTAACCCGAGATGGTGACATGAATGAGACAAATATCCCAATGGCTTATTGCCGGAGTTTTTTTATTGCTAATGAGTTGTGGTGCAGCAGACAGCAGCTATGTCTGGTATATGGATTCTGCTGAAGAAATCAGAAGTTTTGGAAATGATGGATCAGGAGCACAGTTTGTATTATATGAGGAGAATGCCGTTGCCGGAAATGCTTCTATGCGGGTAATTCCGTCCGGTTCATCCGGAGAAACCAAAGTAGCACTGCCGCTGCACGGAGAAAAGCTGAACCGGTGGACAGGGCATGAAAAAGTTCAAGTCAGAATTTACCGCCCGGAGAACAATCAACTCAACCCGGAACACTTTTTTATGGGAATGGCTGATATTACCGGCGGAGAGTGGAGCTGGCAGGGTGGTATTAATGGGGATGCTTCTGAGTTAAAACCAGGATGGAATGAAATTACATATACCTTGACTGAGGATATGAGAAATTTGCAGGAAGGCAGCGAATACACCTTATTCCTGGCTTTTTCTGCCTATATGCCCCCAAGAGAAGACGGAGTTCGAGTACCGCTCTATGAATATTTTCTGATTGACGGAATTAAAATGTTATAACGCTTGAGAAATTTTAAAAATGAAAAAGAAACTAACGCTACTATTATCTGTTTTTTTAATTGCTTCTTTTGGACTGACAAATGCTGAAGCATCAGAACCGGAACCCAGGCAATTTGTGTTAACCTGGCAGGATGATACCCAGACAACCATGACCATCACTTGGCGAACCGATGAGGAAAACGCCCGCACATATGGTACGAAGTTGATTGAAGATGCCACAAAAAATGGCGGATCTGACATTGTTTTTGAACAGGTGAGAGAGGCACTGCTTGCAGCAGGATGGGAAGGAGCCGGTTACAATTCACCCGAAGAAGCATTTATTGCTCTTTCTGTAGGAGTCATGAACCACACAGGCCGCGATGCCGATTTTGCGTACGGTTTTTTATTAAATAACTGGCAAGCCTATTCAGAAGATGTTGGCTTTGAGCCGGAATTACTGCCGGACAGAGAAAGGTGGAATCAAACGTATGACGGCGTTTCAGAAAACAAATTGTACTACACTGCCGGAACAGAATTATTGGATAATGCCGGACAATACAGCCTGGATGATCTGGACGAGCATTTCAGCTCGATGCAAGCCGAATCATACACTTTTCCGGAAACCAGTGCATGGCTTCACAGAGTTCCAATAACCGGCCTTGAGCCTGGTGAAACATACAGCGTTTTGATCCGGAATGAAGATGCAACAGCCGAACCATTCATTTTCAGAACCGCTCCGGCTACAAGAGATTCTGTAACATTTATCGCAGGTGCCGATACACAGTCTGAAACTCAGGAACGAAAAGAGATGACTGCTCTTGCAGCTTCTCTGGATCCCGAATTTATTTTGATGTCCGGTGATCTTGTAATGAGGGGAATGGCAGAAAATGAATGGGATGCCTGGTTTGATGAGTGGCATGAATTAATGGTTACAGATGAAGGCCGGAGAGTGCCTGTATTGCCGGCTCTGGGAAATCACGATGTTCGAGGCTGGGTGATGGGTGATTTTGAAACCGACGCCGCATTTTTTGCCAACAGGTTCAACCTGCCTGATACTCAAAATTATTATGCTCTGGAATACGGCGACGGCCTGGTGCTGATTACGCTCGACAGCGGGCATACATCCGCTTTTAATGAAGAAATCGATTGGTTTGTGGATACGGGTTATTACGAAGGTACACAGCGAGTCCACGATTCTCATGACGGCCAACAGCGAAACTGGCTGGAATCTACACTACAGCAATACCAGGACCGCCCGTGGATTTTTGCGCACTATCACATCAATATCCTTGCAACATCTGAACACTACTGGGAAAAACCTCGTTATGGACGCCCGCTGATGCGCGAACACTGGGTGCCAC
>CAZHUP010000373.1:0-2482 GCA_964535495.1 uncultured Rhodohalobacter sp. | reverse complement strand
ACCAGCTGAACAACGCCATCAATCATACCACCGCGAACTGAAATTTGTCCGCCCCTGAAGTATCCGCCAACGGTCATGTACATCTGATCAACATGCGGCATCTCTTCGATTGTTTCCTGAATAATCTCAGCCACTTCATTTGTTGGCTCTATGGATGTACCCGATGGCAAAGTAAATCTGAATGTAATACGGCCATCATCTACGGAGGGAAGAAACTCTGTACCCAGCCCTCTCATCAGCCAGATACTCCCAGCGAGAAGTAATACGGATGAAAAAATCAGCAACCATTTTCGCTTAAGCGATTTCTCCAGCAAACTGCCATAACCATTTTTAAGCTTATCAAACCCCCGATTAAAACCACGTATAACTTTTGTACCGGAAAGACCTTTTTCCCCGGCAGAACTTTTAAACATAGCTGACAGCGCCGGAACCAAAGTAACTGCGGCAAGAAGAGATGCCACAATGGCAAAAGCAATTGTAAATATCAGTTCCCGAAACAGAAGTGCTGCTAATCCCGTGATCAGTAAAAAAGGAAGTACTGCCGCCAGGTTCGTTACGGTACCCGCCACCACTGCGGAAAGCACCTCCTTCGAACCTTCATGCGCGGCTTGTTCCGGTTCTTTTCCCAGCTCAACCTGATGCCGGAAAATGTTCTCAATCATAACAATGGCGTTGTCGATAAGCAGGCCGATCCCCAAAGCCAAGCCGCCAAGACTCATAATATTCAATGTTAATCCGCCTGTCGTCATCAGTACAAATGTCGCAATAATTGCTATTGGAATCATTAATGCCACAATCAGCGAACGCCTGATGCTTCCCAGAAACAGTACAATAATCAACATCGCCAAAAGGCCACCGAGCACGGCTGCCAGTGTTACCGATTCTATGGACGAGTTTATAAAAAATGAGTCATCCCGAATAACTTCTATATTAAAATCCGGAGTGATGTACCCTGAATCTCGCAGATCATTCAAGCGATTCTGAATATTTTCAATTACAGCCACTGTGTTTGCCTGCGGCTGTTTCATAATCGATACCTGAACAGACTCTTCACGATTCAAATACGCAAACAGGCGCTGCTCTCGATGGCTGTCGGTTACCTCTGCAATATCTCTGAGCGGAACCGTCCGATCTGTCTGAGCTATTGGAATTAAAGTGTTCGCGATATCGATATAATTCCCGTAACGGGTTTCTGTTCGGGCTAAAATATCATACTCGTAGGATGTAATATTTCCAACAGCCCGGTCTATATTCCGACCGGCCAGCGTATTGCTGATTTGATCGATCGTTAAACCATACGACATCAGCCGTTCCGGATCTGCCACAACCTGAATTTCCCGAACTTTTCCTCCACCTAAATCGATGGTTCCCACTCCGGGTATAGAGGAAAGCTGAGGAAGCAATCTCTGATCTACCCAATCTCGCACCTCGATCGGTGATCGAACTTCTGATGAAATCGCAAGCTCAAACACCGGACTTTGAGAGGGATCCATTTTCATTATACGAGGCGGATCAATCCCATCAGGGAGCTCTGTTCGAGCGCGCTCCAGTTGACGACTGGCATCCTGTAAAGCGATATCAATATCTGTCTCAAAATCGAAGTACATCTCTATGTAGCTCCGCCCCTCAGATGCACGGCCATGAATTTCCGTAAGGTTTTCTGTTGCAGACAAATTTCTTTCAAGAGGACGGGTAACCTGCTCTTCGATCACCTCCGGAGTAACTCCCGGATAGTTAACCACTACCCGTATGTGCGGATAGTCGATCTGCGGCATTAGATCTACCGCCAATCTTCCTGAGAAAAGAATTCCCAATACAATGACTACCGAAGTGATTGCAATTGTGCTAATCGGTCGCCTTATTGACCACGAAGAGATGCCCCGGTATTTCTTTGATGAATCATCACTTTCCTGCTTCATGTCTCTCATCAATTTCTGAATCCATATCTTCTGAAATTCCCAACAACTCTCACTTCTGAGCCGTCAGAAAGTGCATCGAGGTTTGCTGCCGCTACCTTCTCTCCCTCTTCAAGCCCGCTCAAAATTACAGCATAGCCATCTTGCTGTGCACCCAAATCAACCGCCCTTAATTCCACACGTTCCTCATTTTCATTCAGTGCAAAAATCACTTTTTGGCCGTCCCTTTCTGCAACAGCTTCAATTGGCACAGTTAATACATCTCTTAAATCATCAGCAGCAAAATGTATTCGTGCAAGAAAACCCGGTCTGATAATCGGTTCTCCATCCCTTTGCAGCAATTCAACCTCAACGGTGAATAGCCGGCTTGCCGCATCTACACTTGGAAATATCCGACGAATAGAGCCCTCGAAAGATTGGCCCGGATAAACATCCAGTGATACGTCCACCTGCTGCCCAACTTCAAGTCCGGTTAAGTTCATCTCGGAGATTCCGGGCCTCACTACGAGTAAATCCATGTTTGCTACTGTAAATACCCGTTCATTAACAGATACATTATTCCCAAT
>CAZHUP010000372.1:0-2483 GCA_964535495.1 uncultured Rhodohalobacter sp. | reverse complement strand
TTTTCAGCAATCTGGCCGGTTACATAGTGGCCGATCTGTCCCCAGCGGTTTTCATTATTTTCTTCTGCATTGTGTGTTGAAAGAGCCGTTAGAGATAAAAGAGCAATTAAGAAAAGTTTCATATAGAGTTATTCGTAAATGGTTCTGATTAGACATGTAAGATTCAAATAAATCGAATCAGATTCCACCACTTCCGCACAATGTTGAAATTTAGTTCAAGTAAAGGAACAATTAGCGTTTTAACCTGAGTTAGATTACGAATCAGGCAAAGTTGAACTCTTGTCTTGTGTTGGGAGTGAGTTTTTGACTCCAAATACGCACATTATAAATCGAACTCGGGTTTCCCCCCCCCCCATTCAAGGCACTCGTCATTCCGACCTCAGAGCCGGAATCTCCCGTCTTCTTTAAGCCTTGGGGATACGTTGCTTAAGCACGTCTTGAATGCGTTGAGCGTTCAATAGAATAATCGAATTACGTATGAACTCTATCCTGATCGTAGAAATAAAAACATCAGTTTTTTCTTATTTCTGCCAGTTCTTTCAGCAGCTTTTTCTCACGGGTACTAAGGTTTTTAGGGATCTGCACATTACACCTCACATAATAATTCCCTTTAGAACCACCATTTCCCATACCTGGTAAGCCGCGACCCTGAAATTTAAAGAGTTTGCCGTTTTCAGTTTCTTCAGGAATATTGAGCTTCAACTTTCCATTCAATGTATCCACCACCACAGTCCCACCGAGAAGTGCGGTATAAAGATCTATATCAATGGTCTGGTGAATATCTTTTCCTTTGCGCTCTACCTGCTCCGGAACCTCCACATCAATTTTCAAATACAGGTCACCTCTCGACATCCCATAATCCGATTTATTCCCTTTACCTTTCAGCTTAAGCTTTTTACCGTCTTCAATACCGGCAGGTATTTTTATTTTTACTTTCTCTCCATTAATCCGGAAGGTCTTTGTTGTATCTGTGAAGAGATCTTTAAGCGGTATTGTGGCGGTAGCTGCTGTGTCTTGAGTTGATTCTTTTCTTGCTTTTTGCCGTGGTGTTTGCTGCTGCTGAAAACCGCCTCCAAACAGCGTTTCAAAAAAGCTCGAAAAAGGGCTGCCCGTTGATCCGCCGGCCCCTGCCCCGCTCCTCCCCTGATCACCGAATATATCTCCGTAATCTACATTTACACGCTGTCTTCCTCCCTGTTGCTGCTGCTGACGGGCGTATTGATTCCAGTCAAAACCTGATGCTCCTTCACCAGCCCGCTGATATCGTTTCCAGTCAGAGCCTGCCTGATCGAAAAGCTTTCTTTTCTCCGGATCTTTTAGCACTTCATATGCTTCGCCCACTTCCTTAAACTTATCTTCCGCTTCCGGTTTGTCAGGATTTTTGTCCGGATGATATTTGGCAGCCAGTTTTCGATAAGCCTTCTTTATCTCCTGCTGCGTGGCAGACTTACTGACGCCCAATATTTTATAGTAATCTTTGTAATCCATTCTGATCCGGCTTTTTCTTATAAAATACTGCAAAAGTAGTGCCAGACCATTATCGCAAGAATAATTGACAAAAAAAAAGCTGCCATCCATAAGGATGGCAGCTTCTAACCTCAACCAAAACAATTATATTTATAACTCAAAGGCGATAAATATATTGTTTCCCTGCCTGAATACTCTCAGAAGTAACGCATCATTATCAGACTGTACAAAATCATTCATGGAGCTGTAGAACTGATTCTCATTCTCTACGGGCTGATTTCCAATCTGGGTAATCACGTCGCCTTCCCTCAGACCCTGACGATATGCCGCGCTCCGCTGACTAATTCCGGATACAACTACGCCATTCAACTCAGGTTGCAGCCTGAGCTGCTGCCTCAAATTATCTGTCAGGTTATCAACTTCAAACCCAAGTCTGTCGATAAGTTCATCGCGCTCTTCTGACTCCAGACCGGCAATATCGTCTGCGTCTAGTTCATCAAGTTCAACCGTAACATTCATGTTTTCGCCATCCCGAAATATTTCGAGCTCTACTTCCGTGCCGGGAACCATGTTAGCTATTGCAACACGGAAGTCATAGAAGTCTCTGATTCTTTCACCGTCGAGGCTCACAAGTACATCACCGGATTTAACGCCGGCCCTGTCTGCTGGGCCACCTGAGGTGATATCTCCTACTATAAAACCGCGCGGTGAATTCATTCCAAGAGCGCGTGCCATCGTTCGGTCAACTTCGCCGCCCATGGTAATTCCAAGAAATCCTCTGGCTACACGGCCGTCTTCGATCAGAGCCTGCATTACATCTTTCACCATATTTACAGGAATGGCAAAACCAATACCCTGGCTTCCGCCGCTTCGGCTGGCAATTGCTGTATTAATGCCAATCAGTTCACCATCAAGATTCACAAGTGCCCCGCCTGAGTTTCCGGGGTTAATAGCTGCGTCTGTCTGAATGTAGTTTTCAAACTGGTTCAGCCCGAGAAAAGATCGGCCGCTTGCGC
>CAZHUP010000371.1:0-2490 GCA_964535495.1 uncultured Rhodohalobacter sp. | reverse complement strand
CAAGTTCTTGATGAAATAAAATCAAATGCCAAAAAATTGGGTGTTGCATAACGGTTTGGCGTTTAACCGGCTTGGCCTTTTTGATTATGATGTAATTAAAACTCTGTATTTCTATAAGCCCAAGAATTTTGAAAAGGGCAAAAAGCGGCCAAGTCCGAGTTGAAACGCTGGTTATGCTACGTACTTGGGAATTTCAATTAGCAAGCCACGTTTTATCTCAATAAATCCAAGCTCATGTAAGGGTTTGTATGAAAAAACTCTTCTTTGGTTTACGTCATTGTATGGTTATGACAGAAGAAATGAATTACCTAATACAAACTCGTAAGAATCTTGATGCTCTTCAGGTGGTTGCAAAATGTGATAAATCCTATTAATACCTACATTATTTTCAAGCCATAAAGGAGCTAAATACCTTGCATTATGTTTGTCAAGTTGTGGTTCGCCTAAATTTTTATTTGTCCACGCAAGATTTCGATGGGAAACATCCAGTGCAAAATCATCAGTTTCTGGTATAAAGATTACTTTGAGCTCATTCATAACTTTAAAAATTTATTTGCATTGCAAAATTTATACTGTTGTGAGTTGGCACAAGCGCAATTCTTAAACCTTTTGCACCATCACTTGGTGTAAAGAGACGAGAATTAAAATCTTTCGCCTGGTTATTAGCTCGATACATACTCCAAACAGCTAAAGCACTATAAAAATAAAGTGAATTTCGAGCCTGTTCTTTAGGTGTATAATCTGCACCCGAGGCGGTTTGATCTTCCTGTGAAGATTTAATAATAGCATTTGTCAGTAAAAAACCACCAGCCGCAAAAAATAGCGCACCTTCTGTATATTTCTTGTTATAAAATTGTCCAACTCCAGGTAAAACAGATAAAAAAGTTGCAGTAGTTGGATTTCGTTTCATGGATTCAATTCTCCTAATCTGATTATTTGAATATTGATGATTAGGGTTGATGGATTTAATTTCATCATAGAAGAAATATGCATCGCCAAAATTCCCTTCTTCAAATTCGGATTCGGCATTTGCCAAATAGTAGTCGATAATTTTTTCTTCTACTGTTGATTGACTACTTGAATCAGAAAATCTTTTTGCTTGGCTATAATACCGATCTGCTGAACTGAAATCTTTCTTTTCGAGCGCTTGATCTCCTAAATAGAGCGCAGAATTCACATAATTATCTCGAATCTCTGGGAGTATTGAATTGTTCAGTCTGTAAGCTTGAGAATATTTAGAATAAGCTTCGGAATAGTTCTCAGCTTCAAATAAACTATCTGCTGTACTCGCTATCAAAAATGATCTGTTTTCGCCAGCATTTTCTGCTTCAATTACTGCTGGGCGATCTGGAAGAGATTCTGATTCACCAAAAAGTATGACTGTTACATCAAGAGCATCATGTGGGACTGAAAAAATTAATTCCCATTGATAATAATTTGATGCTCCAGTAGAACGGATTGTTTGCATCATTTCCGCTTCGATTGAAGTTCCAAACCATGTTTTGATATTCACCGAATTCGGCAAATCATAGTAGAAATCATTTTGTCCAGCATATCTATATCGAATCAATGCATCTATTCGTCTTGATTGATCTCGATTTGGGTCAATATTCATTCGGGCAGAACCATAAGGGATAAAAGCTGATGCAGTACTCCCTAAATTTTGCAAATTAGCGACGACCTGAATAAGTCCGTCATCTATATATCTTACAGATTCATACTCAAGAGTGAGTTGAGCTTTTAAGTGGCTTGTAAAAAAGAATGTAAATAAAATTAACCCCGTAATTAGTCTCATAATCTCTTTTTGAATTTATTACCAATTGTAGTTTAGTAGCATAACGGCCCGGCGCATAACGGGCGCGAGGATTATGAGTTTAATAAACGGTTAAAAAGTTAAAACAAGCAACTTTGGAGATCAACGCCGCGGCCGCGTCCCCAGTTAATGCGCATTGTTATGTGTCATGCCTTTTCACATGCTTACTTCATTTGTGGTATCTTCGAAACGGATAAAATACGAGTAGGCTAAGGCTGCGCAGCCCCAGGTGAGAATTAATAGCAAGGTGCTGGCACCTGCTGTCATTAGTCCCCGTTTGCCTGCCAATACAAAATCTACATTGACCAGTAGGAATTGCGAGACGGCGATAATAAATGCTGCTTTATAAGCACTGCGGATCTGGCGCGCAACCCAATCGAAAAACCCGATGCTAAGAATCATATATACGAAGAAGTTAATCACAGGTGGCACCAAGGGGCCGTGAGTGCTATCCATTTGAGCAATAGGATCAAAAAAAAGTAATACCCCTGCCAGCATAACGATACTGGTAGTAAAGAATGCTGCAAGAATGGCTTTCAAACGATGTTTCATATTAGTCAGTGGTTTTTAGTCTGTCTAATCTAGTATAGGACCGAATACAGTAACGTATGGTAATTGACACATAACGGTTCCGTGGCTAAGCGGCGAGGCGAGTAATTTTCCAAACCTCCGAACCG
>CAZHUP010000370.1:0-2494 GCA_964535495.1 uncultured Rhodohalobacter sp. | reverse complement strand
GGGTGTGGACGATGGTGTTTCCGTTTTGATATCCGTAATAATGTTGACCGGATGCAGTAACCCTGAATGTAGTCCATCCAGCACGGTTGATTGAACCGGCCCCCAGCACATTATCAGATCCGTTGACCATCTGTCCCTGCTGAAGTTCAGATCCTGAGATGCGGATGTACTGATAATTCTCACTGTCTGTGTAGTGATGAATCAATAGAAAATCACCGTCAAAATCTGAAAGGTTAACTTCCGCACGACCGTCAATAGTACTTAAATCGCCTCCGGTAAATAGAAACGTCTTTTCTTCAGTGGCCGAAAGCTCAAGATGAATACGCCCATCTTCCCGATCGGTAGAGGATTGAATATCACTCGTGCCTTCTATCGTAAACGATTCCGTGAGTACCTGCTCTGCTCCGGGACCTATTCTCCAGGTCCAGGAGCCATCTTCCCGTATTTCAGGCCCGGCTTCTTCTCGAAATTCTGCAAGACGCTGCTCAAGCTCTTCAATTTGCTGCCCGAGCCGGTCTATTTCGCCCACAGCCACTCCGTGCTTGTAGACCAGTTTGGCTCCCTGTTCGCCTGTGTACCAGAGCATTCCTGTACCAATTAAAGCAGGCACAATTAGTGCGGGAAGCACCCAGCCTTTTTCCAGCTCTTTCCACCAGGTCCAGAGGCGGATGGTGGTGAAAATCCCGAAAAATATTAATGTATAAAGTGCCCAGTCTTCGTGGGAGGTGACTACAGGAACGGCATTGCCGGTAACCGAAACGGTATCCACGGCCTCCCTGCCGGAAATAAAGGCGGCAATCAAGCCAACGGTTCCTGTGATATATAGTGTAATCACTGCATTTTGCAGCCAGCTCTGTTCCCTGAACCAGAGACGGGCCAGATCAAACAGAACGGCAATCACAAGCAGTGCAATTGGAAAGTGAACAATAAACGGGTGAATGTTGGGTATCCAATCAGGAGTCATAAGTGAGTTTTATAGATTACTGTGTGTCAGTTATTTGATTTTTTACGGTTTCCGATTCATGTACAACCTGTCAGCCGTAGGTGCAGCTTTAGCGGTACACCCACCGGATCTGAGAGTGCTGGTAAGCCAGATCGACGCTGACATCCCGAAACGCCGGGACTGAACCACCGGTCCACGCTTTCAGGTCTCGCCTCAATTCTTAATTCAGCCATCGTCAACAGCAGCCTTTAGATTCCAGTACTGGCGGACATGCCACGGAGCCGTAACTGCAAAACACGCAACAGTCGCCCTTTTTAGGTTTCAAAATGGTTTTACAAGATTCACATTCATAGAAAAACTGACAGGCGTCCACGGGCATCTCTTCAATTTTCTTAAAACCGCAATTCGGGCAGGTGATTTTCGATTTACTGATCATATTCTCCTTTCATACTCTTCTTTGGAAATCTGTCCGTTTCGGTAGCGGCGTTTCAAAATCAGTTTTGCTGCCTTGTCTATATCCAGCCGAGCTTTCTTTTTGCTTGCCCACGCCCATACAGTCAGTGCAATCACGGAACTGACCAGAAACAGAACCGGGTACCAGTTGGTGATGATTTCGTTTAAAGGTTCCATAGAGTTGGGGTTAGATTAAGACCTCCAAGGTTTCAAAGACCTTGGAGGTCTTGGGAATTCAAGTTTTTAATGATGCTCTTCATGATCACCGGAGTCAGTGTCGCCACCGTCCAAATCATCTCCATGCATCATCTGCATACACATCATATGCATCCTCATCATCTCTGAGTCCTGCATCTTCTCCATCATCCGGGAGTGATCCATCTCTTCTCCTTCCATCATGGATTGCATCATTTTCATGTGCTTTTGCATCCGCTCCTTCATCTCCGGGTCATTCATGCGTTGGCGCATTTGGCCCATCATCTCAGAACGATCCATCTCCTGCATATTTTCCATCATGGCTTTTCTCATGTGGGTCATCATTTCCCGGTGCATGTCCGGGTCTTCAGCGATACGCTCCATCATCATGGCTCGCATCTCTGAGTCTTCCATCATCTGCTTCATCTGTTCATGTTTTTCTTGATGCTGATGATCCTGTGCTATCACCGGATTCGTAAATAGAATCATGGTGAACAGTGCGATTGTTGTTAAGATTAAATTCTTCATTGTGTTACCTCTTGTTTTAGGTTTGTACATTTTGATTTTTTTAATACAGTTGAGGTTTCCGATATCCCCTCTCGAGAGGGGAAAAGTTCATATGAATGCGTGCAGCGCGTTTCATATGGGCGAGGGGTGTGTTTGTGTTGATCGAAGAGTTCGAAATTAGCTTGAAGCCATTTCCGAATCCGGGGACACACCCCTGAGTTTCAAAACTCTCGCTATGCGATCTTTCTCAACTCTGTCCCCTCTCGAGCCACACTTGGTCCCGATTTTCTCGGGGAGGGGAGTGCTCAATACTCAATACCTTCTACTCAGTACCACTTCCCTCCATCTTCAAAAACCGAGCGTTAATCGCTACGATTACTGTACTCAGCGACATCA
>CAZHUP010000369.1:0-2507 GCA_964535495.1 uncultured Rhodohalobacter sp. | reverse complement strand
ATTCCACCATCCAGTACTGTGGATTAAACGGCCCGTCATGCCAGTTCATATCACGGTCCCAGTATCCCTCACACGGTTCATAAACCTCCGTTGTGAAGCCAAAACTAAGCTCAATAATCATCGGCTTCCCCTCTTTATAAACAAAGTCGAGGGCGAGTGACTGGCTCTTCAGTTCTTCCGCTATCTGAAACGCCAGAGCCACGGTATCCCTGTCGAACAGCTCTTTTTTATACTCCACCTCCCCGCTGCCTGATGCCCGGAAATCGTTATCCCTCACCATCCGTTTAATAGCAAAGGCTTTGCCATCAATTACAATTACACGTATGTCGGAGTCGTTTTCGGGCACAAAATCCTGGAAATAGGCATACCCGCGCTCATTCCCGGTCACGCGGTCAAAGTCTGTGGTGTAGCCCAGCCGAAGCACCCCCTTGGCCACATCCCAAATGGTAGTTTTCCCTTTCCTGTATTTTCGCCAGCGCTCTTTCAGGTTTGATCCCGCCGGGTACTGGCTAAACCCCTTACCAAACGCTTTTTTAACGAGTTTCCTGGCTTCTCTCCGGCTGTTTACCAGCTGTACCTGCGCCGCCCCTGCCCCCCGGCGAAGCTTAAAGACCTTCGGAAACGTAGTGTTGTCAACCCACTCCATTGCCCTGCTCCTATCATAAAACACATAGGAGGGTACCAGGGGAGCACCAACCGATTCCAGGAGGTATTTCTGGCCCACCTTATCATCAAAGTGCCACCCGGTATGAAAATCGGGAAACACCTCCATCCCTGCCGTCTCCAGGGAGTAAACCAACTGTTTTGCAAAGAGCACATCTTTGCAGTTCGTCTGGTGGAAGTGCCACATCAACGCGTCACAATCCTGCAGATCACTGATAATGGTATCACTATAGCAGTCAACGATCTTAAAAGGAATGTTGTGTTTTTTGCAATAGGATACCCAGTGACTGCTGAACCCCTTGTTTCTATGGTGTATAGCTATTTTCATGGAATTATATAGTTACTGTTAAACACTATCCGGTCTTCAACATCAGACAATAGTATTTAAATTAGAGATCAAATGATCTTGAGCTGCGTTCAGAGTATTTTATTTTGTCGTCTTCAATTTAACATTTAATCGAATGCTATAACGTATGTTCCCGGTTTTTAACAATTGTTCAATGGCTTTGCGCCACAGGCATCCCTTCTGGGGAAATACCCACCTGTCGGCTGCCTGTCCCTTTGGGAGTCTTGCCCCTAACCCGTCAGCCCGCAAATGCAGCGTGCAGACGGGCAGTTATGCCCCGGCCTTAGCCAGCTCTCGTTCGCTGATCATGTCAACCATCCAGTCCTGTTCATAAAATGTTCCGGGATGCCAGTTCAACTCCTCATCCCAGTACCCTGTACACTTTTCCGTCATATCACAAAAACCGTAACTCAGTTCTGCAATCAAATATTCTCCATTCCGCTGAACAAAATCGAAAGCGACAGCCTGCAGTTTAAGCTTCCGGGCAACATCCTGCGCAATTTTTACCATCTTTTCATCAAAATAGTGCTTTTCGTAAAAAATAAACCCGCTGCCTGATGCCCGGAAGTCACCTTCACGCACATTTCTTCTTACCGCAAACGCTTTTCCGTCAACCACATTCACGCGAATATCGTGGTCGTTGTCCGCAATAAAGTCCTGGAAATAGACATAGCCCCGCTCATTTCCGATCACCTTGGAGAATTCGGTGGTGTACCCGAGACGAATCACCCCTTTGGCAAGGTCTTTCAGGCCGGTTTTGCCCAGCTTGAATTTTCGCCACCGTTCGCGCAGGTTAGAACCGGCATCGTACTGGGGAAAACCTGTACTGAAGGCTTTTCGAACAAGTTTTTGCGCCTCAGCTTTACTCTTTACCAGTCGCACGTGATCTGAACCGGAACCTCTCCGAAGCTTAAATACCTTGGGAAATTCAGTCTCCTCAACCCATTTCATAGCGTCCTTCTTTTCATAAAAGACGTAGGTCGGTACAAGAGGAGCGCCTACCGCCTCTAACAGATATTTCTGTCCCAGCTTATCGTCGAAATGCCAGCAGGTGTGAAAGTCCGGGAATACCTGTTTTCCCGCGGTCTCAAGCGAATAGATAAGCTGCTTGGCAAAAAGCACGTCTTTCGGGTTCGCCTGGTGAAAATGCCACATCAGCGCGTTGCAGTCTTCCAACTCCTTAACAATGGAGCTGCTGTAGCAGTTTACTACTTTATAGGGAATGTGATATTGATTACAGTATTCAATCCAGCGATTGCTGTATCCATTTGATCGGTGATGTATGGCTATCTTCATGAAGTCAGTGTTTTGATTAGTACGTCTCTATGCGCTTCGCATGTCACAAGGTTTTTATACAGTAGTCTCTTTCTCTTGCTTAACATCGACGGCAGCATGTTCCGGTTTCTCAATGCGTGTATAATCCGAACCGAATGCGGCTCTATATAGCTGCTATATAATCTTCCCGACCGGCTGCAATACTCTTCAAATTTCTCCTTCA
>CAZHUP010000368.1:0-2510 GCA_964535495.1 uncultured Rhodohalobacter sp. | reverse complement strand
ACTTTGAACTGTACACAAAATTAGTGGGATTACCTGACGAATTTAAAAAAGAGGCAAATGACTTTGTTGAATTTTTGAAATCAAAAGTGCCAGATAAACACGTTCCAAAAAAACGAACAGCCGGCCTGGCCAAAGGACTCATTGAAATGAGTGAAGATTTTGATGAACCGCTTGAGGATTTTAAAGACTATCGGTAATGAATCTGATTTTAGATACACACATTGCAATTTGGTTTGTTACAGACAGTGAACAATTGCCGGAATCTGTAAAACATCAAATTGAAAATCCCGGAAATCGATGCTTTGTAAGCATAGCAACACTTTGGGAAATGGGCATTAAACATTCATTGGGGAAATTGAAACTAAAAACCGATTTAAAGAAGATTTTCGAGTTGTTCACCGATAGTGGTTTTATTCTTATGCCAATAACTCCGGAACACATTTTAACGAATGCATCATTGCCGTTTCATCATCGTGACCCTTTTGACAGGCTCATTATTGCCCAGGCAAAACGGGAAGGTTTTTCTGTGATTTCCAAAGATCGGGAATTTGAAAAATATAACATTAACCTGATTTGGGATTAAAAAATCGTTGAATCAGCCGGTGGGCGGACAGGCTGTTCCCCGAAATGCTTCGGGGCCAGGAAAAGCATCTGGGAATTGTGGAACTGGTTACAACCATCAACCTCCTGCGTGTCTTTCGCAGTCCCGCAGGATTGCGGGAAACCTCCTGCGTGTCTTTCGCAGTCCCGCAGGATTGCGGGAAACCTTCTGCGTGCTTTTACGCAGTCCCGATACTTCGGGGCAATCTTCACTTTCAACTTTCAACCGATACCCTTAACCTTCAGCATCAATTATCAAGACCACTAAACTATTTTATCAATGATTGAATCCCTTAAAAAAGTTTACAAACTGCTGCCGGAGGGAGATAAGTTTAAACTCGGCATGCTGCTTGTGATGATGTTTATAGCCTCGGTGCTTGCGCTGGTGGGGATTGGCACTATTCCGGTGTTTGTGGCCGTGGTGATTGACGCCGAGCGGGTGCTCAGCTACCCGGTGGTTGGGCCGTTCCTGGAACAGATGGGCATTGCCACCCCGCAGCGGCTGGTGGTGTTTGGAGCCGTGCTGCTCATTGCGGTCTACCTGCTCAAAAACATCTACATGGTTGGGTTTGAGTACCTGAAAAATAAATTTATGCTCAACCGGAAGCTGCTCATCCAGAACCGGCTGTTTAACGCCTACATGCGCTCCCCCTACACCTACTTTATCAGCCGCAACTCCTCAGAGCTGCTGCGGAACGTAAGCAGCGAGGCGGGTAAAGTGGTAGATGGGACCATTAAACCAGTGCTGCTGATTACCCTTCACACCATTATGATCGTGGTGATAGTGACCGGCCTCATCATTATTGAGCCGCTGATTACCGGCGTGGGAATCCTGCTTTTCGGGGGGATGTCGTTCGGGTTCCTCCGGCTCACCAAAAATAAAATGAAATTGTTTGGACGGGAGTCCCTGGCCCACCGCAACTGGATGAACAAAGCCATCCTGCAGGGGCTGGGCGGGTTTAAAGATGCCAAGGTACTAAACAGGGAGCGGCACTTTTTAGATGAATATGACCACCACGCGGATAAACACCGCTATTATGATCTCTGGAAAGAAATTCTAAACAAGCTGCCCGTCTATTTAATTGAGCTGATCGCCCTCACCGGCATCCTTTTTATTGCCATCGTGATGGTTCTCCAATTCAGGGATCTGAATTCGATCATTACTATACTTGCACTATTCGGGGCGGCCATTGTTAAAGTGAAGCCCTCCATTAATACCTTGCTGGCAAGCGTAAACACCCTGCGCTACAATATCTATTCGATCGATGCGGTGTATGAGGACCTGACCCGCCTGGAGAGCAAAAAATTTCATCAGCGGGCGCTGGACACGGGGGAAGACCCTATCCGCCTGGACGATTGCATAGAGTTAAAAAACCTTCAGTTCTCCTACCCCAACACTGATGAGCGAGCTATTAAAAATATTTCGATGACCATCCCGAAAAACCGGGCCGTGGCGTTTGTGGGGCCGTCCGGTGCCGGCAAGACCACCCTGGTGGATGTAGTCCTCGGACTGCTGGAGCCGCAGGGCGGTGTGATAGAGGTGGACGGGGTGAACGTGTTTGAAAACCTGAACGCCTGGCAAAAAAATATCGGCTACATCCCGCAGTTTATCTACCTGCTGGACGACACCATCCGACGGAATATCTGCTTCGGCATCCCGGACGAAGAGATTAACGAGGAGCAGCTTCGCACGGCCGTGAAAACCGCTCAGCTTGGAGAACTGGTAGGCACGCTTTCCGATGGGCTGGATACGGTAGTGGGCGAGCGCGGCATCCGCCTTTCGGGCGGGCAGCGGCAGCGCATCGGTATTGCCCGCGCCCTATACAACAACCCCCAGGTGCTCATTATGGACGAGGCCACCTCCGCACTCGACAATGTAACCGAACGCTACGTGGTAAAAGCCATTGAAG
>CAZHUP010000367.1:0-2526 GCA_964535495.1 uncultured Rhodohalobacter sp. | reverse complement strand
ATGAGTAAACGAATCCCTTTCCGAATAAAAAATTTAAACTACGGGCTGGCTGAAGCGCGAGGCTTACTCCATATTGGAGAGGATGAACTGATACTGGAGCTGGAAAGCCAGGACACAGTGGTAGGTCTGATTAAGTCCGATTTGAAAGAGATTACGATTCCTTTCGAAGATGTCGAGGAAATAAATTACAAACCGGGATGGTTTGGAGCGAAAATTGAAGTTGTCGGAAAGTCGATGAAAGTTATGAACGATCTACCCGGATCCAATCACGGCACAGCCAAACTTCATATTCGGCGCAGGGATAAGAAAACAGCCGAACGCGTGTTAAGTCGTGCCCGGCTTGAACTCTCAGAGTTTAAACTAAAACAACTGGAAGACTAGAGAGACCGCAGCTACTTGGCAAAAATCTGACTTTCATCTCTAAAGGCTTTAAACTCCAGCGCATTCCCGCTCGGGTCAAGAAAAAACATCGTAGCCTGCTCACCGGGCTTCCCTTCAAAGCGAACGTAAGGATCAATTACAAAATCGATTTCGTGTTCCTTTAAACGATCGGCGAGCTTGTGAAATTCATCCCACTCCAGTATAACCCCAAAATGTTTGGCCGGCACAGCGTGGCCGTCTACTTCGTTTGAGGCCGATTTACCCGCATCTTCCGGACTTACGTGAGCAACCACCTGATGCCCCCAAAAATCAAAATCGATCCACTTATCTGAGCTGCGACCGGTTTTACAGCCGAGAAGATCCCTGTAAAACGTCATTGTTTTTTCTAACTCTTTAACGGGGAAAGCGAGATGGAACCGGGGTATTTTTGAATCTGACATAATCGTGTAGATAATTATTTAGATGATTATTGTTTTCTGAATATACGCTCAGGATTTTGATGAGCAAAATTCGCAAGCCTTCCTAACTGCCGTAACTACATATAAACTGAGTTTCAACACTGGATTCTCGAAATAACAGACTCGGTTTATCTATCCTTACGAAGAAAATTTGTCTACTAGAATCTATCCCGAAGATCATTCAAAAATCTTTCGATTCGTTTGGCATTCACGCCCACATCACTTCGACCAATTCTGGATTTGGATCGCATATCTACACGTGTTCCTTCCTCAGTTTCTGTAAATCGTAAAACTACATCATCTTTAAAACCAAACCAGGCCAATTTCTCTGTGGCCTCTATTCTTCCTTCCTGACGATTGATGGCCACCAGCTCCCAGCGTCTGTTCACCACCAACATCACGGCCTCATCCATTACATGCTGTAAATCTTCACTCAGCAAAAGCGACTGTATTTCGGGGTAAGCTTCTCTCTGAGCCGTGGCCGTTTCTTCACCGGCATATTCCGGAGGATTCGGTGCATCTGCACGTAGTCTCACCATGGCAACAAACTCCGGGGGAGATTCGAGGTCAGTAGTAATATCATGAATAGGCGGGACAGACTGGGCTCTCTGCTGCCAATAAAGGGCTGTGCCTGATGCCGCACCCGACAAAATCAGCACTATTATCAGGTAAGAAACTGCTTTGAACCCGGCTTTCCTTAAAAACCAAAGTGATACTATACTAACTACAAATATACCGATAGAAGCGTAGGCCGCATATCTGAGTAGAGTAAAACCGGTGCCCAGCTCCCAGATATTCCACTGATATCCATAGCCGGACATTAAAAAGATTAGAGCCACAAAAAAGGTAAAGTAGAGTAATATCCGGGCAAATTTCATAATCTGGTCATTTTAGTTACTGTTTACTATTCCCTAAAAGTAAGAACCAATCGGATTTGATTAGCCTTCGTTCATAAATCGCCGTATTTTTAAAAGCTAATTAAATTTCATCATAAAACAAGTTTCATGGAAGGATCAGTACGCGTTCGTTTTGCACCATCTCCAACAGGTTTTTTACATATCGGCGGGCTCCGAACAGCACTTTACAATTACCTATTTGCTAAATCTCATAGCGGTGGAAAGTTTATCCTTAGAATTGAAGACACCGATCAAAGTAGATATGTAGAGGGAGCTGAGCAGGACATCATCGATTCATTGGAATGGTGTGGTATGAAAATCGATGAAGGACCAAACGAAGGTGGAGATTTCGGACCCTATCGCCAAAGTGAGAGAAAAGATATATATCACAAGTACGCGAAACAGCTAATTGAAGAAGAACGGGCCTATTACGCTTTTGATACAACCGATGAAATCGAACAAATGCGTGAACGCCTCAAGAAGTCGGGAAACCCTTCACCTAAGTATGATGCTGTAACCCGAATGTCAATGAAAAACAGCCTCACACTTCCAAAGGATGAAGTAGAGAAAAAACTTGAAGCCGGTGATGAGTATGTAGTTCGCCTGAAAGTTCCGCGAAGAGAAACCATCCGTTTTGAAGACCTGATCCGTGGTCACGTGTCGTTCGAATCAAAAGGACTGGACGATCAGGTCCTGTTGAAGTCTGACGGCATGCCCACCTACCACCTCGCAAATGTTGTGGACGATCATTTGATGAAAATTACTCACGTGATTCGCGGCGAAGAGTGGCT
>CAZHUP010000366.1:0-2527 GCA_964535495.1 uncultured Rhodohalobacter sp. | reverse complement strand
TCTCTGTAAAACTCTCTCATGTTGTCGTGCAACTCCATCCGAAGCCCGTTAGATGCATCAACTGTAGAGAGTGATGTTTTAAACTGGTTGCGAATTGCAAAAGGGAAGTCCACTACGCCGTGAACACTTTCCTGAGCATGTCCCCTTGCACTAGCCTGTTCAAACAGTATACCTATGGTACCAAAAATGTCAGGATAAGTAGATCCCTTTCCGTAGTAAAAATCATCAAACGACTCTTTTGTATAGTAGAGGCTCTGAATCTTATCCAGCTCATCTGCATGATACTCAGCAATTGCGGCTGTTAAATCCTGATTACGCTGCGGAGTAAGCGGGTGAGTTCTGGATGGAATTCCGGGCTGAAAAAAGTAGGTGGCATTGGTTCCCATCTCGTGATGGTCGGTCAACACGTGCGGTCTCCACTCGTGATACATCTGAATTCGGCCTCGACTCTCCGGGTGTACAACCGGCATCCAATCTCTGTTTAAATCAAACCAATAGTGATTGGTCCTTCCGTTTGGCCAAACCTCGCTAAATTCACGGGCTGCCGGATCTGTAACTGTGGTTGCACTTTTGTGCATATTAACCCAGGTTGAGAAACGCTGTAGACCATCGGGATTGAAAGACGGATCCAGCAGAATAACGGTATTATTCAGAATTTCATCAATTTTTTCACCTTGCGCAGCCGCATAATAGTATGCACTTAGCATAGACGCGTTCGACCCGCTGGCTTCATTTCCGTGCACACTGTAGCCCATATAGGTAATAACAGGCATGCTTTCCACATCCAGGTTTCCGGATCGTGATGGATCTCTCAGCAATGCGTGATTCTCTTTGATCTGGTCGATCGAAGAGTGATTATCGGTAGATGTTATTGTTAACAATAAGAGAGGGCGGTTTTCGTATGTGCGGGCATACTCATGTATGGTTACGCGATCTGATGCATCTGCGATTGCATACATATATTGGACCAACTTATCGTGAGTAATGTGCCACTCACCAACTTCATGACCAACAACTTCTTTCGGTGTCGGTATTGCAGAGTCGTAGGTTACATCATCCGGCAGGTAGTAATCGAGCTGTACCTGAGAAAAAGCCAACGATGGCACTATCAGAAACAAGAGAATAGACTGTAGTAAAGATTTCATTCGATATGGTATATTTTATTAGTTATGGCATAGATTGCCATTATAGTAATCATTTAAGCGCACTCTTTGAAATGCTACCTCTATCTGAAACATTTTTTTAAAACTCTATAAAAAAAGCGGCATCGACTTTCGCCGATACCGCTCCTATAATTATTAAGTTCTGATGCTTAAAATCTGAACTCTGCCGCTACGGTAGATCGCATTGGCATATCCTCTTTTGGCAGTATATAAACATTGCTTCCTGTTTTTCTGCCCGTTATCGAAAGCCAGTTCAGCAGTTCAATATCCCCATTTTTGGGCTTACTGCTATAGTGAACAGTCTGATTGGCTTCGTCAAAAACACCCCACTTCTTCTCTTCTTTAGAGATAAATATAGTGTGAGATCGTCCCTGGATGGTTGCCTCAACAATATCACCGAGGTTGTTCGAAACTTTTCCGTCAGTCTGTTCAGAGAACTTCTCCAGCGAATTGTACATATCTTTAAGGAAGTGTTTTTGTATTACACCCCATCCTTTGTCACGAACTATCTGGTCCGTGAGCTCATCAGGATTATGAACAATCGCTTCATCAACGAGCCTTAAGTAGTCGTTGATCTTTTTATAGAGAGAAAGGTTGTCCTGCAACCCGATCATGATGAGCGGATCATTTCGCTCTCGCATCACCTTTGTAATCTCCTTTTCCAGCTCTCTGAAAAACTGTTCAACAATCACCATTCTATCTTCTTCGTTGGCACCGTGACCAAAATACATCGCTTTTTGAGCTTTTGAGCCTGAATGGAATTGAAGCTGTTTTTCAGGATCAACTTCAAGATAATCTTCAACCGAAACAGAAATGTCTTCGGGAGTAATATCCTGAACTTCATTTCTTGTACACTTCAGTAGCCTTGCATTTTGCCTGCTTACAACGAGCACGCAGAATGTGCCATCCATACTCAACATAGGTAGAAGTGGGGTTATCAGATGGTGATCATTTACATAAACCTCACTCTCCAGCTCATATGGAAGTTTATACATGTTTAGCCCCTCATCACTTAAATAGAGTGCCAGCCCTTTATCTGCATGTGACCAGAAAAGAGGTTTGTCCAGCAATTCGAAGGCGGGCTTTAAATACTTTTCAGCTTCAGACTCTTTCATCCCGTTCTCTTTGAGAATTGAAATTGTCTCTGTGAGCAAATTTTTTAGTCGAATGGGATCTTGTTTCGACTCTTCACCTGTTTTATGGGTTGGTAAAGTAATTGTCACCAAATCACTTCCCTTCCTGTCTACAAGTTTATTGATCTCTTTTTCACTTACCATCCTAACCTCATCTATTACTTTAGGTTATTTATTATGTCTGTTATAAAAACATAAAAAAAATTTGAATATAAAGGTTCCACAAACTCA
>CAZHUP010000365.1:0-2528 GCA_964535495.1 uncultured Rhodohalobacter sp. | reverse complement strand
ATGCAGGAGCTTCAAAAACGTTACACCGACGAGGGTGCGATCTGGCTATCGATCATCTCTTCTGTTCCGGGAACCCAGGGACACCTTCAGCCCGAAGAGGCTCAGGAGATCACCAAAGCAAAAAATGCATCACCAACCGCTGTTCTTCTCGATGTGGATGGTGCCGTTGGTAAAATGTACGATGCCCGAGTAACACCTCACATGTACATAATCAACCCAGAGGGAGTTCTGGAGTATAACGGAGCTATTGATGACAAGCCGACCGCCCGTCTTCGCGACCTGGAAGGTGCCCACAACTATGTGGTAGCTGCCATGACCAGCCTGATGAACGGTGAGCCGGTTGAGGTAAAAACCAATACCCCGTACGGCTGTACTGTAAAATATGAGTAACCTATACTCAACTGACTGAATATAAAAACCCCTTTATTGAGAGATAGAGGGGTTTTCTTTTTTCATGAACAGACCAAGCTGCGGATACCAAATTTAACAACCCCATTTTGAGTCATTTCACTATATTCATCTGATATCTGATAATTCAATCAAGCCAACTGAATGAAGTTATTAACTGCTACTGCTCTCTTACCTTTAGCTCTTCTTTTTCAAACTAATTGCCTATTCGCCCAAACCACTCAACCGGTTCCCGCACCTACAGATTTTGAGGTCCACGCCGTTTTTACAGAAACTCCCCCTTTTATTGATGGTAATCTGGACGACCCGGTCTGGCAGGACATCCCTCCCATCACCACTTTTACACAGGTTTGGCCGCGTGACGGAGAACCGGCCACAGAAGACACCGAAGTGCGTATCGCTTACGATCGCGACAACCTCTACTTCGCTTTTCGGTTTTATGATAAAAATCCGGATCTGATTCGTGCCAAAAACCTGGAACGGGGCGGGCGCAATAACCGTGACGATCACGCCTACATCGGAATTGACACCTACCTGGATGGCAGAAATGCTTATCTCTTTGAAGTCAATGCATTGGGAACCCAGGATGACGCCCTTATCACAGATGAAACCCTGAACTATGAAAGCTTTTCCTGGGACGCCGTTTTTCTGAGTGAAACAACCATCGATGATCAGGGGTGGACGCTGGAAGTCGCCATTCCGTTTCGCCAGTTGAGATTCCCTGAAGGCGAAGAGCTGGAGTTTGGTTTGATGGTTTCCCGGATGATCAACCGAAAGAATGAGCGTGTTCTCTGGCCGGCAATAGGAATGGAGTATGGCGGTAGTTTTGGAGTGCTGGCAGCTGCATCGCAGTATGGTCGCCTAAAAGGGTTAAAGGGAATTAACCGCGGAAAAAATATTGAGATCAAGCCGTATGTAATTACCGGAGCCCAGGAGTTTCGACCCGATCTCGCAAACGAATCGACTGAAATTGATTACAACTACGACTTTGGCGGCGATCTCAAATACAGCATCTCTTCGAATGTTACACTTGATCTGACCGTAAACACCGATTTTGCACAGGTTGAAGCCGATAATGTTCAGCTGAACCTGACACGTTTCAACCTCTTCTTCCCGGAAAAGCGGGAGTTCTTTCTGGAAAGATCCGGCCTGTTTCAACACGGTAATGTTCGATCCACGCAAACATTTTTCTCAAGAACCATTGGTTTAACGGATCAAATTTTAACAGGTGCCCGGATTACCGGTCAATCAGGTCGATATTCGGTTGGTGCTATGAACATTGAAACCGGGAACAGAATGGGTGATGCTTTTGGGAGCCGATCTACAAACAACAGTGTTGCCCGATTTCAGGCTGACATTTTCCCGAGAGCTACCGTGGGTTCTATTTTTACCAATGTGGAAAGCCCGGATGGTTTTAACCGCGCGCTGGGTTTAGACACACGGTACCGCTTCTGGAGTTCAAGCCAGTTCGATGCATGGTTCACAAATGTATGGGATTCGAATGAGCAGTTGAATGATGCTGCCGGGCATGTAGCTCTTCAGCTGGAGGATGATACTTATCAAGGAGGGTTTTCATTCACATCTGTAGGAATCAACTACCAACCTGCCCTGGGATTTATTCGAAGGCAAAATTTCCGTCAATACTCCGGTAATCTTGGCTATAAACCGAATGTAAATATTGGTTTAATTCCCTCTATCCGAAAACTCCATTTTCTATCCTCATACGACTATTATGAGGGGCAAGATGGTTTTAAACAGACAGCTCAATTTTCGGGATCGATCCGCGCTGAGTTTGAAAATCGCCAATCGGTGAGCATTGAGTACAACAATCAGTTTGAGCGGCTCATAAACAATTTTGCGCTTCGCTCTGATGTGATTATACCGGCCGGCGACTATACGTTTCAGGTTCTTTCTCTAAATGGAAGAACGGATGAATCCCGGAATGTCTTCGGCTCATTTAATTTCTCAACCGGACAATTTTACGATGGTAACCGTACCGATTTTGGCGTCAATTTCGGATTCCGTCAATCCAAACATTTTCATATCGAAGGAGGAGCAAATCAATCCATCATCCGGCTCCCCTTCGAGAACGGCGACTTTGAAGCCACTACATTCAGAAC
>CAZHUP010000364.1:0-2534 GCA_964535495.1 uncultured Rhodohalobacter sp. | reverse complement strand
TGAAGCTTGTTAAGTGTTTCTGCAATAAATGGAAAAAGCTCCTTACTCAACTCTATCCGCTCTGCAGAAAGAGCATGCAGATCTTCTTTTTGAGGCGGTATGGTTTCTTCTGAATAAGGGTTCATCGATTTTATTTCAGGCAACATTAAAAATTAATTCCGAAACATCCATTCATTTTGAATTGCGAAACATTAATCAACAAGCGCCATCTTTCTGAACTCGTTGTTATTATCAATAAGCTCCTTATAGGTACCCGCATCTTTTACAACTCCGTTTTTAAGCAGATAGAGCCTGTCGCAATTCTCCACGGTTGTAAGCCGGTGAGCAATCATAATGACCGTACGATCTCCCTTCAGGGATTCGATCGCTTTCGTAATCTCTTTTTCAGTAATATTATCCAGGGCGGATGTAGCCTCGTCCATTACAAGAACCTGCGGATCGTGGTAGAGCGCCCGGGCAATTCCCACTCTCTGCCGCTGCCCACCGGACAGGCGGGTACCATGTTCACCAAGGATGGTTTCCAGACCTTCCGGCATCCTGCTTGCCAGGTCTTTTATTTGTGCAAGTTCGAGGGCTTTCAGTACTTTGTCATCCTCAATATCCTTCTCCGGAATACCGAACGCTATATTGCACCGTAGTGTGTCATCTGCAAGATAGATAGACTGCGGGATATACCCGATATTTTTCTGCCATGCGGAGAGGTTCTCATGTATATTCTTACCGTCTACAAGAACTTCTCCCGAAGTGGGCTCCAACAGCCCCAGCATAAGATCCACTAAGGTGCTTTTACCGGCACCCGACTCTCCAACAAAGGCTACAGCGTCTCCCTGCGGAATCGTAAACGATACTCCATTTAACGCCTGTTCATCAGAATTCGGGTAGGCATAGGTTACGTTCCTCATCTCAATGGAACTCTCCAGTTTCAAAGGCTGGCTCTCTTTCCGATCCTTAATAAACTCCTGACTGCTACCTTCTAATTCCTTAAGGTCATTATAGATCGGGTCCAGGGCGACAATATCATAAATAAGTCTCGTATAATCAGTTGTGAGGGATTTTACATCAGGCATCAGGCGAATAATCGCTACTGCAAACAATGTCAATATTGGCACAATGGCTTCCATAGGTCGTCCCTGCCAGACTAAAAAGGCGGAAATCATCAACATTGTGAATACAGCGATGACTTCCATTAGCGGCTGAGGAATTTTACTGGTATACGAAATATAGGTTAGCAGCCGGGTACTGTTTCTCACTTCGATTCGGAATTTTTCGATAAACTCTGCTTCACGGTTCAATACACGCGCGTCCTTAATGCCCCCAAGCCCCTGGTTTACCGCTTTGATCATCTCGCTGCGATGCTGCTGTTCTCTTTTTCCGTACGCTTTCACCTTTTTTCTGGTAAAATAGAGAAATGAACCGGAAGCCACCCCCGAAAAGGCAATAACCAGCAGCGTTATAACAGGCTCAGAAATAAAGAGTAAAAGGAGAATGGATATGGTAATAACCGCTTGCTTTGTAATGCCCAAAAGCATAGTTAGTACTCTGCCAATTAGTAAGTTAACCTCCTGAGTGGTGTTCCTCAGAAGTTCCGCTGTATTTCTCTCCAGGTGGAACGTGTACGGAGCCTGCATGTAGGAGCTCATCAATCGATGACTGATCTTGTACCTCCTGTTGTAAAGAAAGCGGGCGCTTATGTAGTTATAAGCAATCTTGTAAGTCCCTTTGAGTAAAAAACTACCCAGGAGAGCAATGGAGCCCCAAATCAGAAGATCTCTTGCCGTGGTAATCTCCAGAAACGCCAGGAGTGGCTCAATGGCCTCATATTCGAGCACCTTGTCCGGTGACGCCACTATGGCCACAAAGGCGGGGATCATTCCAATTCCCAAAACCTCAAGGCCTGCCGCACCCATCATCAGAATAAAAAGAATCATGATCTTAATAGGATCATTCTTGGGCAGGATGTAAAAAAGTTTTCTTGTGATTTCTCGCACAGTTTTACTCTACATTTATTTAAATTAACTCACTTTTCTATTCTCTATTTTCAAACTTAAGTTAGGAGCTTCTACTCACAATCTTCAATTTAATTTTTTTAATTCTAAGCACGCTAAAGTGGCTAAAAACTTAACATTTCATCACCTTTCAGGCATGCATTTTTATCTGTACTTACGCACACAGGGCTTATTTAACCTGCATTTGTTGAGTTTATATCTATCACGCTGCTGAGGCTGTTCAAAAAGTGAATGAACCCGTAAGTAAACTTTAATCATGTAGGCACTAAAGTCACTCCCTATTCATAAACACCCACGTTTTTTATCGGTCTGAACCAAATTTTGTTAATTAATGCAACCCTTTGCTATGAAGATACAGCCTCAGGAATTGAAGGAAATGATTGATACCGCTACTGAAATACTGGTGGTTGAAAAAGGAAACAGCTCCCTGATCTTTGGTAACGGAGAAAAGCTCCGTTACCGGATTCCTTCATCTCTCTTTACACTTATACACCTGTTTGGTTTTAAAAAGAGTATCAGAATTCTTCT
>CAZHUP010000363.1:671-2538 GCA_964535495.1 uncultured Rhodohalobacter sp. | reverse complement strand
TCTATAAATATCAAAAATGCGCATAAATTTAATGAATTCAGGAGTAGTACTGTTGGTTCTACTTGGCCACAAGACAAAACCCAATTGTTTGAACGATCAAAGCTAACTTCGACACTCGAATCAAATTTAAACTATGATCCCTTTTTTTTAAAAACTTATTTTCCAGACGAATCCTGGAGTGCGAGAACTCCGATATCAGCTGAAGGTTCAAACGTGGCAGCTATGTGGCCCGTTTTAAATACACAATTGGAAGGTGAAGTGCGGATTGTTGCTTCAGAAGATTATGGGTTAACATTTTCACAGCCCATAACGATTTTTACTAATTCAGGAGCAGTTTTACCAATTCAAATCGAAGTGAGTGGCAAAAAAATTGTCGCATTATGGTTGGCTGTTAATGAAATTGGTGGCAGTGACTTATATGTGGCAAGTTCGAATGATGGAGGCATTAATTTTTCTAACCCTGTTAATGTTTCAAATATCCCTGAAACGATGAGCAACATGAATGGTTCAATGGTTTTAAATGGATCACAGATAATAGTTTTCTGGGGTGAAGACAGTGGAGAGGATGAAATCTACGCAGCATCGTCTTTTGATGGTGGCATTACTTTTGATGATCCAATTCCTATAACTTTTAGTCGGGGAGATAGAGTTACCGGACCAAGTGTAACCCAAGGTTTAAACGGTGAACTCTACGTTGCTTGGTATAAACAAGATGTTGGCATTAATTTTTCAAAATCGACTGATTTTGGTTTAACATTTTCAGAGCCAATTACAGTTCTTCCCGGGCGCTGTTGTCTACGCAATCTTTATGTTAGTAATCAAGGAACGATTTACCTGCAGGCAATAGCAGCTGTTAGTAGATCATACGATGGTGGAGAATCATGGGAGGGTTTGAATCCAGAAATACAGAGAATTTTTGACATATCTAAAACTTCTTCGATTATATACATGGTGGGTACAGAGTGGGATGAAGAAAGCTCTTTGCGAACTTTAAAACTTGCAGTTTCAACCGACAACGGTAGCAATTTTCAACATCATACTTTGGCAGAGCTTGAAGCAGAATGTTTTTGGGATATGGGCATTAAATCAGAGGGTGAAAATACTGCTGTTTGGTGGTATGAAAATGAACCAGAATCAAATGGTTGTTCTATGTTGGGTTTACGTAACTATGTTGTCCAGGTATTGAATGATACAGGCCAGAATTTTTTTGAAGCGGTTTCATTCCCTTCAAAGCATGGTACTTTAGATGCTCAGCTTCATTTAGAAAATGAAATAATTGAAGTACTCTGGCCTTACATCTCATTCGATGAGCCTACTGGAATTTTAAATTATTCATTTTCTGAAGATGGAGGTGAAACCTACAACTTGTTACAGGTAGAACCTGAGCTTAGATTTTTCCCATTTTCAACTGGCACTTTTCAATCAACACAAAGCGATGAGAATTTGTATTTGATTGCAAATTCCATTAATGATCTTTTTGTAGCAACTAAAATAGACGAGGTTCCTGCGCAAGTTGTTTTATCCTTACCGGAAGACGGTGCAGAGAATGTTGAACTTCAGCCTGAACTCTCATGGCAGGAAGCAGAAAGAGCTGAATCCTATAATTTAGTTGTGGCAACAAGCCCTGATTTTTCCGAGCCTGTGATCAATGAATCAAATCTCCCTGATATAAGCTATCAAATAGAAGAAGAGCTAGAGTACAATACCGCCTATTACTGGCGGGTCAAAGGTGTTAATCCGGGTGGTGAAGGTGAGTGGAGTGAAGAATGGAGTTTTACCACATTGTCAGAGCCAACCCGTGTTGTTTTATCTTTACCGGAAGACGGTGCAGAGAATGTTGAACTTCAGCCTGAACTCTCATGGCAGG
>CAZHUP010000363.1:0-571 GCA_964535495.1 uncultured Rhodohalobacter sp. | reverse complement strand
GTCAAAGGTGTTAATCCGGGTGGTGAAGGTGAGTGGAGTGAAGAATGGAGTTTTATTATTAAGTCACCATCTGAAACTTTAGTTGAATCAGCATATCCCAATCCTTTTCATGAACTGACAAATATCGATTTTCAACTTGAAAATAGTATGCATGTTTTGATTGAGGTTTTTGATACTATAGGTAGAAGGGTATCAGTTCTATTAAACGAAGAAAAGCCTGCTGGTTCACATGATATAAATTTTCAAAGTAATAACCTTCCTTCAGGAGTGTATTTGTTAAGATTTAAAACCCAAAACTATTATCATACTCAAAAAATTACAATAATAAGATAACAAACAGTTAGAAATTTAAAGTACAAAATTAGTTCTCAATAAAAGCTCACATCCACCCACACCAATCCCCTTAAACCAATGGCAGAATATCGGAAAATTTATATCTTATTAAGGAGAAAGATGGTGTGACAAATCTTAAATAAACGAACCGAAAGGAGCGGGTAAACACGATGGCTGAAAAGAGAAGAAATGTAATTATTATCGGGGCGGCAGGACGCGATTTTCACAATTTTAATAC
>CAZHUP010000362.1:0-2538 GCA_964535495.1 uncultured Rhodohalobacter sp. | reverse complement strand
CAGGACAGCTGGTTTTGGTCCAGTCAGTGGGGGTTCGAATCCTCCCCGGGCAACATGTCATTATAAAAGGATGCCAGAGAGGTACTCCTTTTTCTTTTTTATAAACCTTTACCTGTCAATCCGTTGGATACGCCATTAGCTATATTTGCCGGTCGAAGTAATCTTGCACTGGCTAGGGCCATTGCTGAAAGTTATGGGGCTGATTTGGGCGAGTTAACGATCAAATCTTTTTCTGACGGCGAATTATATGTGAAGTACGAGCAGAGCATTCGGGGTGAAGACATTTTTGTAATACAGTCTACTCCGCCTCCCGGTGATAATATTATCGAGTTGTTGCTTCTGCTGGATGCCGCAAAACGAGCATCTGTGAAACGTGTTACGGCAGTAATTCCATATTTTGGGTACGCACGTCAAGACAGGAAGGATCAACCAAGGGTTTCAATTGCGTCGAAGTTGATGGCCAACGTTTTGGTTGAAGCAGGTGCGGATCGAATTTTAACAATGGATCTTCACGCATCTCAGATACAAGGGTTTTTTGATATTCCTTTGGATCACCTCTATGCGAGCCGGATTTTTATTGAGCACTTTACTGAAAATCCAATTGAGAATTTAGTTGTAGTAGCGCCTGATGTGGGAAGTTTGAAAATGGCGCGTGCTTATTCTAAGAAACTTGGAGCAAGTCTTGCCTTTATCGATAAGCGACGGCCGAAGCAGAATGTTGCTGAGGTAATGAATATTATCGGTGAGGTTGAAGGAAAAAATGTATTGATCGTAGATGATCTAATTGATACTGCTGGAACGATTACCAATGCTGCTGTTGCTCTTAAGGAGAGAGGCGCGTTGAATATTGTTACAACCTGTACACATCCGATATTGTCGGGGCCAGCGTATCAACGTATAGAGGATTCACCAATCGATCAGTTGTTAGTAACGGATACGGTACCATTGAGGAAACCATCCGATAAAATTAAAGTATTGAGTGTAGCCGGCATTTTTGCTGAAGCAATTCAGCGGATTCACACAAATGATACTATCAGTGCACTTTTTGATGATTAATCAATAATTGAAAAAACCATGAAGCAACCGGAAATATATAAACTGGAAGGCGAGAAAAGAGATTTAGGGAAAAAATCAGTAGCTCAATTAAGAGATGAGCTGAAAGTACCTGCAGTTCTCTACGGTCCTAAAGTTAAAGAGAATATTCACTTTTCTATTTTGGAAGTGGACATCGAGAAAATCCTATCATCATCTGAAACCAAGCTGCAAGAGTTGACCGTTGATGGTGAAACTTATAAGACGCTTCTTAAGAACGTTGAGTTTGATCCCGTTACCGATCGGGTTTTGCATGCCGATTTCTATGTATTGGATGAAAAACAGCGTGTGAAATTGAAGATTCCAATTCGTCTTACAGGAACTGCAGTCGGGGTTCGCGATGGCGGTGGCCGTGTATTCCAAACCATGCGTATTGTACGTGTGAAGGTAATGCCGGACAAAATTCCTGCAGAATTTGAATTGGATATCTCAGAACTTGGTATTGGCGATTCACTTCACGTAAGTGAGCTGGATATGGAAGGAATTAATCCTCTGGACGATCCGCGCCGTACTATTGTTACTATTGCACCTCCGAAATCTGAAGCTCTGTTCACTACTTCTATTGAACCTGACGAGGAAGAACTCCTTGAAGGTGAAGAAGCTGAAGAGTTGGCTGAAGGCGAAGAGGCTCCCGAAGGTGAAGAAACACCCGAAGGTGGAGAAGAGAAAAAAGAAGAATAACGTAGTTACTATGTTATGGCGTTGATTGTTGGCCTGGGTAATCCCGGAGCAGAGTATGAAGGTTCTCGCCATAATGTAGGTTTCGAGGTAGTAGATACCCTTGCCGAAAAGCTCTCCATTTCTTTTGATCCCGATAACGGCCTTTACCACAGAGGTGAAGGCCGTTTTAAGGGACAATCCGTAGTTCTGATCAAGCCCACCACCTACATGAACAGAAGCGGAAAAGCCATTACAAAAGCATTAGCTGAGTCAAACACCAGGAAATCTGATTGTTTGGTGTGTTATGACGACATCAACCTGGATGTAGGACAGATCAGGCTAAGACCGGGCGGGAGCGCCGGCGGGCACAACGGCATATCAGATATCATTGAAAAACTTCAGACAAAATCGTTTCCGAGATTGAGAGTCGGGATAGGAAATAACTTTCCAAAAGGGAGACAGGCAGATTATGTGTTGCAAAAGTTTACAGCAGAAGAGCGGGATTCGATTGATAAAGCAATTGATCTTGCATCAGATGCAATTTTAACGTTTATTCGTGGTGGTATTGATTCCGCAATGAATGAACATAACTAACTACAGAGCGTTATTTATCGCTAAACAAAATCAAAATAATCATCATGCTTAACACAATAATCTACCTTATTCCGCTTGCCGGGGTACTGGCATTACTGTTTACATATATCCGTGCTAAATGGGTAAGCAAACAGGAAGTTGGAACCGAAAAAATGGAACGCATCAGTCAAAATATTGCCCGTGGTGCAATGG
>CAZHUP010000361.1:0-2565 GCA_964535495.1 uncultured Rhodohalobacter sp. | reverse complement strand
GATGTAAAAATCCGTTGTTATTCGTATCAAATACCGGTAATTTAGGAGTCTGATAATCGGGACGTGGCGTAGTCCGGTAGCGCACTCGGCTGGGGGCCGAGAGGTCGCAGGTTCAAATCCTGTCGTCCCGACACTGAAAAGCCCATCGTTTTTACGATGGGCTTTTTTTAATTATGAAAACTCTTCTGCTGCAGATGTAGGTTTTTTAATTGTTGCAGTCGAGTACCAGTTTCAATTTGCTCATCTTGAATAGCCGGATGCTCTGCTTAATCGTCTTCTGTATATGCTGTTGACATTTATGAAATCTGGTTGTAAAGGAATATTTCACGGTTTAATATTGTAATTAACTGTGCACAATAATTGGCAATCTTAGGAGGTATAGTAATTAACACACCCCTAAACTTTAGAAGTTTCTAATGTCTAAAGTAACACCTTTCAACTCGATTTGTCTCATTGTTAACGAAGCACAAGCTTTGAGCAAATTTATAATATTGAAATGATGTAGACTGATGCCTCCTAATAAAGAAAAACAAACCGACTCAAATGACAGAATTGAGAAATTCTTTAAAAGACTGAAAGCAGTGACGGAGTTTTTAAGATCATTTATACAACTTTTTGTGACTCTCTTTTAAAGCTTTTCATTGAATAGATTGATAAATCTATTGAACTCTTTATTTAATTCTGGAATTCTATCTTAATTCCGAATTAGAATTTTGTTTTCAAATGGAACTCTTGGAAAGACTCTCTTCTTCTTCTTGTGTGTCGCTCCGCATCGTTATTGATAAATCCTAAGTATTTAACTTTATATTGGATAACCCACCTTTCCAAATTATGTCTTCAACATCAAGAAACTCCCCCATCAATGGTACACCTGACTGCTTTGATGCACCTGCTCCTAAAATGAATACGGTTTTACTCATGTGATTTCAGATTCTGTGGCCAGCCTTTTTTTTCAATGAATTCTAAGGTTTTTCTGACTTCATTGTCTGTGAACAAATCAGCTTTGCAATCCACACCTTCTCTTTTAGGAGTTTCCCAGTTTTTCAGCTCATCCCAAATAATATCAAAGTCTGTTTGCCCTGTTTTTTCTATAAGCCAACAAACAGAAGCTAATAATTCCAATTTATGAGCTCGATTTTTTTGAAACGGTTCAAATATCTCTGTCAAATTCTGCATTGAATTCTGAATCTGTTCAGTTTGTTCAGATTCTCTTTCAAAAAGGCGATCAGACTTATTCGTTAGATTAATTATCTCATAGCCTTTTGAGCCAGTTTTATAGAAATATTTACTCTTGGTAAATAACCTTTTTCTGAAATTGGATGGATAAGGACCAAAATTATTCTGTTCAAATCTAAAGTATGTATTTACGCCTCCAATTCGATCCATTAAGTAAATATACTTTGCCAGCCCCATCTCGCCTTGAAGCATGTTCTTCTTTCTAAGTACATATAATGCATGAGCGATACAAAGAATTTGTATAAACGCAATTTGTTGTTTAGTTAAGTGCGCTTCCTCAGGTTCAGCTGCAACTGCGATCTCCTTATCCTGAACCTGCTCTTTTTCTAAGCTGCTGGCTTCCTCCAAAACCTCCCCAACCAACCCCTTCACCAACCGCTCATTCACCTTCTCCCGTTGCTCCAATTGAGATTTAAACCGGTCGCAGATGGCAAAGAGCTCTTCGATGCGCCGGACGATGCGGTGTTGTTCCTCGAGAGGGGGAAGAGGAAAGAGTAAATTCGAAATCGACTTCATACTAATATTTGCTTGGTTAGCTGTACCTGTAGCGGACTCAAATAACTCTTGCAATAAGCTATCTGATTTAAGGAAGTGGTTGTAAAGTTCTACATCCGCAAACTCAGATAGCTTAAATAATCCAACTCTTTGATTTAAATAAAGTTTTCTATCATCAAAGTCTTCGTTGCGAACAACAGCAGTAAAACAATAATCTTTCTTTTCCCTTGTTCCGGTCATCGTGATTAAAATATCATCCTTTTCAAGCCTGTATTCTTCAGTTTCAGAAGCATATTCATCAGATATAAAAGCTGGGTTTCTATCAAGTTGTAATCCTTCATTTTTAACGTTCCCAAGACGAATAACTTGATTATCCGAGTTATCAATCATCTGACCACTTTTATAAGCATACCCACCCTTTAATTCATTAATTGAATCTTCAAACCTACACCACTCCCAACTCCCAGGTATCTCAAATGGAACTTCGGCCTCTTTAACCGGTGGTAATTCCTTAGCCTTCCGAATTTCTCCCTCATCATAAAGCCGTTGTTTCTCGGCGTCGATCTTATTGAGGAGTTCGGAGGCGGGTTCGTCTTTAGGATTCTGGGGGACAAGCCTCCCGCGTACGGCCTCATTCAGGATGTTCTTTTTGAGGTTGTCGATCGCCTCCGGGGTGTGGTAGAGAGTGTCGAAGTTGGAGGTGATGAAGCTCCAGGCGGATTTGGAGGCTTTGGCATCCGGGGCTTGCCGCACTTCGGCATTGACAGCAATCTGCAGCTTTTCATCCAGTTTGGTCTGCCGGTTTAACTTGGTTTCCAGCTCATCCACTTCCGC
>CAZHUP010000360.1:0-2566 GCA_964535495.1 uncultured Rhodohalobacter sp. | reverse complement strand
TTCCGCTTTCCGCGCATATCGTAAACCCTACACCGTATACCGTACTTCTTTTCCCCTCTAAACTGTCAAATGCTTTTGTTATATTACAGGCTTAGACGAAAACCATCAACGATTTATAAAATAAAAGACTGACATTTGAAGTTTACTGATTTAAACCTTTCTGATTCACTGCTCGCCGGCTTGCGGGATGTTCAATTTGTAGAGACAACACCTGTTCAAGAGAAAGCTATTCCTATTGTTAACTCCGGTCGAGACCTCATTGCCACGGCACAAACGGGTACCGGAAAAACGGGTGCATTTGTGATCCCGATAATGGACCGTATTCTTAAGAATAATGAGAAGCGAAGTGGCGTCAAGGCTTTGATTCTGAGCCCCACCCGTGAGCTTGCAAAACAGATCGATGAGGAGATTTTTGCCATCGGATATCACACCGGTTTGACATCGGCCACCGTGATTGGCGGAAGTGATTTTGCCGCACAGGTCAATGCAATCAAAGCGGGAGTGGATATTATTGTTGCTACTCCGGGACGACTGATGGATCAGAACAAGGTGATAAACATCGACTTCTCAAATGTGGAGTATTTTATCCTGGATGAGGCGGATCGTATGCTGGATATGGGCTTTCTTCCGGATATCCGAAAAATCATCTCCTGGCTCCCGGAAGAGCGTCAAACTCTTCTCTTTTCTGCAACGATGCCAAATGAGATTAAGAATCTGGCCGGTGGAATCATGAAAAACCCTGATTCTGTGGAAATTGAGAGATCCAAGCCCTCAAAGCAGGTGGAGCAGCGAGCTTACACTCTGTTGAGTGATCAGAAAATTCCGTTAGTCAAAAAGATCTTTAAGAATATAAAATGGGAATCGTGCATCATTTTTACCTCAACCAAAAAAGGTACGGATGAACTTCATCGCCTTCTGCGGGATGAGGGGATAAAAGCGGAAAGTATTCACGGCGATCGTTCTCAGGATGAGCGAAACAGAGCACTGAGTGCATTCAAGAACGGACAAGTCCCTGTTATTGTAGCAACGGATGTATTGGCCCGCGGCATCGATATCAAAGAGGTGTCGATCATTATGAACTATGATGTGCCCAATAATACCGATGACTACATTCACCGAATCGGGAGAACCGGTCGGTATGATAAAACAGGTATTGCCATTACGTTTGTAACTCGTCGCGACAGTAAGAAATTTCGTGATATTGAGCGGATCAAAGGAAATGCGATCAAGCATATTGAACTGCCGAAAAATTTTGGTGATGATTCTGAATTTTCATGGGATGATGACTTTAAAGGCGGTAAGCAGGATCAATCAAGAGGCAAAAAGAGTCATTCGGAAGATAAGTCAAGCGATTCAAAGGGTAAGAGTCAAAAGTCTGATGATTCTAAAAAACGGCGTCCGGGCAGCAAGCCTGTCAGTGACGACAAAAAAGTAGCTGACAAGCAGGTTCAGTCAAAAAACCAGAAGAGCTCAGAGAAGGAGAGCGAGAAGAAACCGAGCCAGGACTCTTCAGGAAAAGGACAATCAGACAAAAAGAAAAAATCTGATTCTAAACCGTCTCAAAAGAAAGAGCAAAAAACTGAGAAGAAAAAAGAGCAGCCGAAAAAGGTTGCTAAAGAGAAACAGGAACAGGCTTCGATGCAGGAGAAGGTTGAGGATCTGAAAAATGTGACACTCCCGCCGGTTGTGGAAAAGGCTGTTGACCGTAATAAACGAGCCCGTAAACCTTCGAAAGGAGTTTGGGGTATCATTAAGAGTTTTATTCCGAAGCTTTAACAGCAAGTAACCTGTTATGACACAGCGTATAAAATCACTGTTAATCTGGACGGGAATTATCTTACTGATTCTGTTCTGGCTACCACTTTTAGCACTTATTCGGCTTTTTGATAGAAACCCTGTCCGATACAGAACGGGGAAGTGGTTTCGAAAACTTGGATTTTTTATATCTAAGGTAAATCCTACCTGGAACGTAGAAATTGAGGGAGGCGAAGAAATTGATGATCGCAACCCCTATGTGATGGTGAGTAATCATCTTTCTAATGCGGATATTCCTGTGATCTCTAATCTGCCGTGGGAGATGAAGTGGATTGCTAAAAAAGAACTTTTCGGTCTCCCGCTAGTCGGTTGGATGATGCAGATGTCGGGTGATATACCTGTGGATCGATCCTCATCTAACAAGCGAATCGGCGTATTCAAACGGTGTAAGTATTATCTGGATCAAAATATATCCGTTATCTTTTTCCCGGAGGGCACACGTTCCAGGTCCGGCAAGGTAAATCGTTTTGCAATCGGGGCTTTTGATTTAGCAATACGTGAACAGAAACCGGTTCTGCCAATCGCCTTGGATGGTACTCAGGACTGCCTGCCAAAAAAGAGTTGGGTATTTCATCCGAATGTACACGTCCGGATGAAAGTTCTAGATCCCGTTCCAACAGCCGGTATGAATAAAGATGATGCTGTGGAATTGGTCAATGATGTGCAGAGACGTATTGCGGCTCAAATTGCAGAGTGGAGAGGTGTTTCGGTAGAAGATGTTTTGGCCATCTCCTCTTGAGTGGAGACAGAA
>CAZHUP010000359.1:0-2571 GCA_964535495.1 uncultured Rhodohalobacter sp. | reverse complement strand
ATAGAGCGAATGTCCCGCAGAAATCATACACCCAATCGTAAAGTAAAGATCATTCAGCGGCCTGATGTTACGTTTACGGGAACCCTGAAAATCCGAAATGGCGAAGAGTTCAGGGAATTGCTCTATCGGGGCATCGGCCGTCACAAAAGCTTTGGCTTTGGAATGATGAAAATCCGAAGAGCCTGAATATTGATTAAAAAGCTTTGATTGTACTGCCTGCTGTAGTCTCTGAGCGGTATGGTTCTGTCTGTTTTGCAATAATTCCCTCAATCACGTAGTTTTATTATGAAACCAAAATGAAATCAATAATTCATGCCTGTTAATATCACGATTCGCGACATACCCGATGAGGTTTACGAAAAATTAAAGAAGCAGGCAGAGCTGCACCGGCGGAGTATCAACAGTGAAGTGATCTATTATTTAAAGCAAATGGTTCGCAGCCGCCGTCCTGATCCCGAGCAGGTTATCGCCCGGGCGAAAAAGCTCAAACAACAAGCAAAAGGTTCTTTGACACTGCTGGAAATTCAGCAAGCCATTGATCAGGGGCGCCCCTCCGACGCTGAAGCTCAGGAAGGCAGTCTATGATCGTCGTTGACACAAGTGTTATTGCAAGCCTCTGGGTACCCAATGATATGGAAGAACTGGCATATAAGGTATTAAGAAAAGATCCGGATTGGATTGCACCTGTGCTATGGCGATCAGAAATGCGAAATGTGTTAGCACTGTATCTCAGGAAAAATATTTTAGAACTCTCAACAGCACTGCAATCGATGCAGGAAGCTGAACAGTTAATGGAAGCTTCTGCTTTTGAGGTGAATTCCACCCAGGTTTTGGAATTGGTTCACAAATCCAGTTGCTCTTCCTACGATTGTGAATTTGTTGCTTTAGCCGATGACCTCCGTCTAAAGTTGGTATCATTTGATAAGCAGGTGTGCAGGGAATTTCCTAAGATCGCAATTCACCCGAAAAAGTTTATAAACTAAATAGTACGCATCGGTATACTAAACCAAAGATATAAGAACGCATGGTACTAAAAGGCAGGCTTGGCCTGGAAACCGCTCGTGTTCCACACGCCGACAGACATGGACTCATGTGGCTGGAAAGAGGGCGATTGGCCGTTAAAGATGGAAATCTTGTATTTACGACTGCCGGAAATGATAAACTGGATGCAGGAGCGTATGAAATCCCTTTTCAGCAGGTCTCGTGCATGTTACTTGGGCCGGGTACAGTGATTAGTCATGATGCGCTGCGCCTCCTTGCCCGGCAGCAGACGGGTGTGCTTGCGGTAGGCTCAAAAGGGATTCGGCTCTACGCTTCCAGCATGCCCTTTGGGCCGGATCGCTCAGCACTTGCAAGAAAGCAGGCAAACCTTTGGGCAAATGAGAAATCACGAATTGACACTGTTCGTAAAATGTATGAATACAGATTTGGCGAACCACTGCCTGATTATGCCCGTGATATTGCGTCACTGCGAGGAATTGAGGGAAAGCGTATCAAAAAAGTGTATGAAAGTTTAGCCCGGCAATATGGAGTTGATTGGAAAGGCCGTAAATTTGACCGCAATAATCCTGAGGAAGATGATACGATCAATAAGGCGATTAACCACTCCACAACAGCAACCTATGCAGCCGCACAAATTGCAGTAGCTGTCACAGGTACCATTCCTCAGCTTGGATTTATACACGAGTCGTCCGGCCGGGCATTTGCGCTGGATATAGCCGATCTTTTCCGAAGCACAGTCAGTCTTCCCATCGCATTTCAGGCGGCTAAACAGATAAAAAATGGAAAAAGCAATGATGTTGAAAGCTTGACCCGTAAGCTAGCTGGGAAAACATTCCAGAAAGAGAATGTGATACCAAATATGATCGAACAAATTAAATCTCTCTTAGATACCGATGACGATAGCAATAACGCGTAATGTACCGGATCGGTTTAACGGCTTTGTCAACTCATGTATGCATGAGATTGCCCCCGGCGTGTATGCCGTTCCAAAAATGAAGAAATCCGTTCGTGAAAGATTCTGGAGGGTTTTACTGGGCTGGGAAGAGCTAATCCCCGAAGACGGTGGTGTGGTACTCTTGTGGCGAAGTACAAAAGCACCCTCAGGGTTGGGAGTTCGAGTACTGGGTTGGCCGAAAAAAGAACTTGTAGAGTATGAGGGGATGTGGCTCACATTCAGAAAACTTATCAAATCCCATGATTCAGAAGAACTCGATCAACTAAAGAAAAGTCAAGAACCGCCTTTTGATGTGGATGATCCTCTGATGGATCAATTTTAAGAATCGAAATCCCCTTTCGTTAGCAGAATCAACTCATCTTCTTTATATTTTCAATGCCAATTTGACATTTCTATGACGAAAGATCATAGAGGTGGCCCCGTACACACGGGGATAGACCCTGCATCATCATGGCTTGCTCCGTATTCTTTCAGGTGGCCCCGTACACACGGGGATAGACCCACAGAATAGTCGCCACGCAGATCACCAGTTGCGGTGGCCCCGTACACACGGGGATAGACCCAGCAAAGAAAAGGGCGGGAAAATACGGGGCCAGGTGGCCCCGTACACACGG
>CAZHUP010000358.1:0-2573 GCA_964535495.1 uncultured Rhodohalobacter sp. | reverse complement strand
CTTCAAGGTCATTAAGAGAACCTTCAGAAAAACTATAGCCGGGTGGGTAGGTGATACCAAAGGCTTTAAAGAGTTCTTCCCAGGAACCGTATACCGAGAACATAGCGTTACCCATGTAGACAAAATCATCGTGTTCACTTAAATGGTACGTATCGCCTTCAGTCGCGATGTTACCGTGACTATGGACATCTTCATCGGGATGATTTTTTAAAGTTAACCAGGCAAAATTGGTACCTTCGGTGGCGGTTAAATATTGCTCGCCTGCACCGGGTTTGGTAAGATTCATCACGGTATTGCCTTGGACAATAACTAAGATATTGTTGTCAAATTCAGGGTCGATGATGTCTTGGTCAATACTGAATTCCAAATCAAACCAAATATCAAAGATGAAATCCCCGGTAACAATCAAAACCCCAGGGCCAACGATTTGGGTTAAATTTTCAAAATCTAGATTTCCGTCTACCAAAAAGATATTATCGTTAAGGCTTAAGACGCCTTCACGGCGTTGGAATTCTACATCCAAATCGCCTTGAACCCAGGTATCGCCTTGTAAGGTATAAACATGACCGTCTTTAATGCCGGTTTCTTCATCGTCAAAATTTATAGGATCCACGACTTCGGTTTCGTCGGATTGCTTAATATCTTCAATTATATTATCAAGCGCCGTTTGCGCATCAGGTGGGGTGTTTTCGGTCTCTGTACTGACAAAAAGATCACGGTAACTGGTCGTGCCATCTTCCTTATCTTGGCGGACACGATAAGTCGCAGAAGACTCGATGATATTGCCTTCTGCATCGTATTCTGTGTTTGTCGAGATTGGATTACCTATTCTTACACCATATATTTCTTCTATTTCAACCACAAAAGCATCAATCGTAGCAAGTGTCGTCTCATCGGTAAAATCTTCGGGGACTAAAGTGTTCGTGATATAATCTTTTAATTCATACAAGGCTTGGTTGATAAGTGTTTCCGCAGCCGTGTTGGCGGCACGGTGTTGAACCAAATCATTGGTTCGACTCGCGACATTATAGGTATAAATCGAGGTCGTGGTAATCGAAAATGTTAGAATCGTCAAAACAATGAGTGCGATACTTAAGACACTCCCATTTTCATTTCTTAGCATGTATGAAGCCCCCTTTCGTTAATAAATCAGAGTGAAGTTATAGGAACGTTGTCCTAAGGATTCACCGCTGGTTAAAGTATAACTTAATTCAAAATCAAATTCAATAAATGCGGCACTACAGTTGCCATAGATATTATTGTTATCGGTAGCAATGCAGGTCATCTGCATGGAAGAACCCGGTAAAACATTGAGCCTAGAACTACTGACGCGGTATTGTTGTGGTGGGTTTTCAATTAACGGTGCATACGAGTTATAAGCTTGCTCGGGATCATCGAGAACATCTGGGGTTGGAATGGTATAGCCTACATCAGGTACGGGAATCAAATAAACTTCCCCAGCATCGATGTCCATCAAAACCAGCATTTGATACATTAAATCATACCGTAAAACGCCATCGATGATATCGTATTCGTTGGTTAATAAGAAAATTTGATAGTTAACATCTTCAGGCGATTCAATCACCCGAATAGACCGGTAATTCATCGCTGTGACTTTCGTTTCAAAGTGATTGTTTATATAATAAACTTCTTCATCTAAGCGGTTCATATAATCGACATGATTGCGGGTGATAAGCGTCGTTGATAAGATCGTTAAAAGCATCGTCGTGACAATTGCCCCAATTGATATGGATATCAACAGTTCAATGATGGTAATCCCGCGATCACCTAGGTTTTTTAATTGCCTAACCATTCACGACTCAACTCCCCACTGCCGATAATTCGGGCATTGACCTCAGTATCATACAAGATATCGACCGTCATATTTAAGATATAGAAGTCACGCTCAGCATCGCTCAAGCGGATTCTACGGTCCATCTCTTCACGAATATGCTCGGGTATCGCTTCATTGGTAATAAGATTATTTTTATCGAGTTCAGTCATAAAGTAAGGGTATATATAAATCCGATAATGCTCAGGGTTTTCAACCACGGTATTTTGTAACTTGATATTAAAGGTCAGTTCACAAATCTCTTTTGAGTTAGCGACGTCCCCTAAATCGATATCGGGCAGTAGTACACAATTATTTCTATCAAAAACAACATAATCGTTTGTTTCTAAATCGGGTTGTTCATAAATATCCATAAAGCGAATCTCTTCAAACGCTCGAATCGCCGATATTCTCATGATATCGGCACTGTTTCGCCTAATCATACGGGCATTAACACTGACATTAGAGCTTAAAGAATAAAGTAGAGGCGTTAAAACAATGGAGACCATAAAGATCACCGCAAGAAGTTCTATTAAGGTAAAACCCTTTTGATTTCGCATTGTCTCACCCCATTTCGTATACCCATTATACCATAATATAATCAGCATTACATTATTTTAACCTATGAATATCGTAACTTTTTTGTCCTCATAATCCCATTTTTTTTCATCTAAGTTCTAAATAGCAACACGACACAAAAAAGTTGTTACACTAATTATATTTTAAAATTAGTTTAAACAAG
>CAZHUP010000357.1:0-2584 GCA_964535495.1 uncultured Rhodohalobacter sp. | reverse complement strand
TTCTGTCGGAAACTGGATGCTGACGATACTGATTGCGATTATCCCTGTTGTGAATTTTATTATGTTTTTTGTGTGGGCATTTGGTGATAACACCAATCCGAATAAAGCAAACTGGGCCAAAGCTCAGCTCCTCTGGATCTTGATTGCAATTGTTTTTTATGGATTACTGGCTCTTATTTTTGGTTCTATGATGCTGGTTTATAAATAGAATTTTTTTTTCTTTAGTCTTATACGAGCTTTCAACCGATTAAAACCATATAAATATTTTGAATACTATTTACAGATACCTCTTAATAATACTTTTAATTCTATTTCTTGCCGGATGCAGTTCCGAAGCCAATAAAGTTACAGTTTCTGCAGTGATAAATGATGCTGAGGGGAATCCGCTGCCTTTGTACGGTCTTCAGGTGATTGATGTGAATAAAGCCTGGCTGAGCGAACCTGAATTGTCAGTTACCGGAGAATATGATCGAGCGGCACAAATAAACTTAATAAATGACAAACCGGTAATTTTAAAATTTTCAGCACCCGGTCACCGTCCGGCTTTTACATTTCTGATGCCGGATTTTGATACAATCCATTTTAAAGCATCATTAAAAACCGGAGAAGAACCGGAGGAAATGAATCCTGTGGTTATTGGAAATTTAAACAGTTTTGATGCGCGATCCGGAATTGAGATGGATTTGGATGAAGACGGAATATGGCGAACAAGACTCGAAACTGAACTGGATACCATTCAATACGTGATTTACCTGAATACAATGATTGCACCTCCGGGTAATACCGGAAACATCATAATTAATACTGAATCCAGAGGATTTGAAACCACATTTCTGGCGGAGGTTATACGTACTGAAGGAGAATCAGGTGTAACAGTTGAGTTTAATCCGAATACACTTCCTGAAGGGGAAACTGAGTCAAAAATTGAAATTGTTTCACAGACGACTGAAAACATTAAAGGAGTTTCAGAAATCTCTGCATTGATGTTTGACGAATATATGAACCAGGTTTTTTCTTCTGTTATGCATCATCGCAGTGGAAAACCGGGTATGTATGAGCATAATATGGAACCCTTCTTAGAGGAACTTGAAGAACTGACAGTTCAGTACGATAACAGTGATGTTGCATTTGCTGCAACTTTGGCAAAACTTCGTTTTCCGAATGAGATCGAAATATCAAAAACTGAAGTCTCAAAATTGTTATCGGAAATATCAGCGGAATCTCCACTTTGGATTTTACACCCCACAGTTCTTACAACTGCTTTAGAAAAAACAGGTGTGGAGGAATATGAGAGTCTGGTTCAGGATATTGCAGAACGCAGCCCGTTTCATCAAATCAGGGGAGAGGCGTTATTTAATTTGATCAGATATTACTACAACAATAATATGGAACGTGAATGGCATGCGGCTTTTTCTAAACTGACATCAAATTATCCCAATCATTTTCGCACAACCAGGGCATATGGGGAATATGCTCCTCAGGTTCCGATTGCTGAAGGTATGCCGCTTAAACACGATGAGTTTAATGCTTTGGACGGATCTGACAAGATCAGGCTAAATGAATTGGAAGAGTCATTTCTTCTGATAGATTTTTGGGCAAGCTGGTGTGGGCCGTGCATCGCTGCCATGCCGAAGCTGCATGACCTTAATGATAAAATGGGAGAGGATGATTTTGCAATCGTCAGCATTTCTATTGATGAGAAACGTGAACATGTTCTGTCAGTGCAGGAAGAATGGGAAATGCCGTGGTATAATGCATACGAAAATCCTCATACAGGTGACAAAATAAGAGAATTAGGAATTTTCAGCGTTCCTCGATATTTACTGCTTGGCCCCGATCGCAAAGTTCTTACCCAAAATCAGAATGAGCTGAGAAGGGGAGATCTGGCTGAAGTTATTCGGGGATATATGGAATCGGAAAAGGAATCATCTGACTGATAGTTCACTTTTCATAAGGCTCAAGGTTTTTCTCGATCTGTTTGCGGCGGGTTTCCTGCCAGTTGGGCAGTTTAAGTGAACTTCCCAGCTCTTCTCTGCTTTCATCCACCAGGAAACCGGGTGGTTCGGTTGCCACTTCAAACAAAACTCCGCCCGGCACCCTGAAATAGATCGATTTAAAATATTTACGGTCTTTCACATCGGTAACCGAAATCCCATACTCTTTTTCAATTTCCTCTTTGATTTTCAAAGAGTCTTCAATATTTGCCGTACGGTGTGCCACGTGGTGCACCGTTCCAAGCCCGTTAATGCCCTCAGGCAGGGCATCGGTTTCAAACAATACCAGCGTGTTTCCTGCACCTTTTTCCGTGGTTTCCCATAATGATAATTTACCATCGGCTCCAGTTTCATCATATCCGAAAAACTGAAGAAACCCGCGGATACCTGAGTCCGGCTGAACTGCAAGCATCACATTATGAATTCCGATGATGGCATTTTCTTTGGGGATGTCATCTGCTGCCCAAACCGGCTCACGGTTATCAGAACCATCTTCAAGAATCGATAATTTTAAACCGGAGGGATCTTCGAACAGCAGGTGCGGCCGCCCGAATCGTTTTTCTTCACGGTATGATATCTCTTTCGACCGT
>CAZHUP010000356.1:0-2586 GCA_964535495.1 uncultured Rhodohalobacter sp. | reverse complement strand
TGATCTATACGCATGTGCTCAATCGGGGAGGAAAGGGTGTTAAAAGCCCGCTGGATCAGTAAAGTTTATATTCCAATTGCCAACTGCCAACTGCCATTTACACCTACTCCGAATAAACAGCCTTCACCCGCTCCCGTAAATTAAACCCACTGCTCATCACTTCGCCGTAGGCGCCGGCGCTTCGGATGGCAACCAGGTCGCCCCGCTCAATTTCAGGCAGCTGAATGCCCTTTTGAAAGGTGTCGGATGTTTCGCAGATTGGGCCAACTACATCATAGGTTTGTACCGGTTTGTCGGAATTAAGCACATCAACACGATGGTTCGCCTGGTAGAGGGCGGGGCGGATCAGCTCGGTCATACCGGCATCGATCACGGCAAAGTTGGTTGTTACTCCCTCCTTGATAAAGAGTACTTTAGAGATCAGGCTCCCGCACTGTCCCACAATACTTCGCCCCAGCTCAAAGTGAACCTGCTGACCCTCGCGCAGTTCAAGGTTTCGGTCAAAAATCTCAAAAAAGGATTTAAAATCGGGGATGGGATTCTCATCCGGCTGTTCATAATCTATTCCGTAACCGCCGCCAACGTTGATATGATTTAATCGGACTCCGTTGTTCTCAAACAGATCCTGCATCTCATTTACACGGTTGCAGAGATCCCGAAAGGGTTGCAGATCGGTGATTTGTGAACCAATATGAAAGTGGATTCCGGTGAGGCTGATGTTTTCCAGATCGGGAAGCATTTCAAATAGCTGCGGTAGTTTGTCTGCCGTGATGCCGAACTTGTTTTCGTTCAGCCCTGTGGTGATATACTTGTGAGTTTTGGCTTCTACATTCGGGTTCAGACGGATAGAAACATTGGCTGTTTTTCCGCTTTTTTTGGCCAGGCCGTTCAAAACTTTCAGTTCCTGAAGAGATTCACAGTTAAACGAAAAAATATCGTGATCGAGGCCAACCTGAATCTCCTCGTCTGTTTTCCCTACCCCCGCAAACGCAAGCTGGCTGCCGGAAAAACCGGCTTCAGCGGCGCGTTTGATCTCATTGCCGCTCACGCAATCGATGCCCAGTCCTGCTTCACGAATCACTTCCAGAATAGGCAGGTTGAAATTGGCCTTAATGGCAAAATGAACATGATATCCTTTCGATAGGCCGTGGGTCTGGATCTCATTCAGCGTACGACGGAGTAATCCGAGATCGTAGTAGTAGAACGGAGTTTTATGAGATTTAAATGTCTCTATAGTTTGATCGTCGAACATCGTGATTTTTTGATTTCTAAAGAGCGCTAATGATACGGAAATATGAGATCAATTTTTGAATTTGCTTTACGTCAAATGCTCAACGATCTGATTGCAACGTGAGTTCGATATAAAACTTTCACTTTGGCAGTCATTGAATCCCCTCATTTTTACAAAAAGAGGGGACTTAAGGGAGTTTGATTAAAGAAAAGATTAAAAACCAGAACCTTAAGAACTACAACCACACCCAAACCCCTCCTTCAAAAGGAGGGGAGACGCGTAATTCAATTTTCTATTTTGAACATTTGTTAATTGTACAGGTCAATTCCGGCTTGTTCGTACTCATCACCCGGCAGCCAGAAGGGAGCTTCATCACGGTTCGCAATTTTTCCTGCCGCCAGCACAAATGATCGGATATATGCCGTAACATACTCATAGTCGATTGAATCCGGTTCATCTGTGGTTTGATGGTAGTAGTAGTTGATTTCGTCGTCAAACGCTGTTAACCCCATGCTGTAGGTCGGTGCCGGAATCCCTGCTCTCGCAAAGTGAACATTATCCGACCGGTTAAACAGGTTCTGCTCAGGTACGGGGTCGGGGGCCGCCTCCAGGCCAAACGCTTCAGTCGATGCTTTCAGATCATCGTCTGCCTCGGTTCGGCCAAGTCCAATTACTGTAACAATTGACGTGTCGTTATAACCGGCTCCGTCTATATTCAGGTTGTAGATGATCTGATTGAGAGGAACCATCGGGTTTTCGGCAAAATATCCGCTGCCAAGCAGTCCACGCTCTTCGGCCGTCCATGCTGCAAGAAGTACGGATCTTCGCGGGGGATTTTCTGCAAAAAATTTAGCGGCTTCGATCACTCCCGAAGTTCCAACGGCATTGTCACGGGCGCCATTGTAAATATATTCACCGGTAATGGGTTCAGGGTGATCCGATACCACACCGGTATGATCATAGTGCGCGGATAGAAGGATATATTCATCCTTAAGATCAGGGTCGGTTCCCTCAATAACACCAATAACGTTGTAGCTGTAGAAATCGCGGGCCGGTTCTCCCTCAACCGAAAGTGAAACTTCAGAAAAAGAATCCCCGCCCAAAAATTGATTCCGCTCTTCCGTAGTGCTTTCAACCCAGATGTGCGGAAGCTCAATCTCTGTCTCTTCAAAATCATCAACTCTGAAAAGTCTGTCGCGTCCTAAAAAGTTAGCCAGCATTTGCCAGGACATCTGCTGCTGAGACAGGCGCTCAATCAGGGCAATTCCGCCGGCATCACGAATCCATTCCGCCTTTTGAGCTGATGCCTGGATCATCTGTCTGGGGGCAGTCTGACCGGGCAGACCCGTTCCGGC
>CAZHUP010000355.1:0-2586 GCA_964535495.1 uncultured Rhodohalobacter sp. | reverse complement strand
ATAATGATGACACTGAAACGGAGTATTATCTGACCAACGAATTGGGCAATCGGAAAAGAACCAACCTGAATGGAATGAAAACCGGGGAAATTAGAATCTCAGCAGAGAAAGCAGACACACTTTTGTCTGAACAAGACTCAGAAAATGGCTGGCTGACATTCAGGGCTGTTTCCAGCGGACACAGAGGTGTGGGCAGGGTGCAATTAGTAGAACCAGAAGGTATTTCAGTTATTTCAGATGTAGATGATACTGTTAAGATTACTGAAATTCCTGCCGGGACAAGAGTTGTAGTTCGAAATACATTTATCAAAGAGTATACAGCCGCACCGCGAATGGCAGAGCTATATCATAATTGGGAGGATGCTGTATTTCACTACGTTTCCGGATCTCCTTGGCAACTATACAGGCCACTTTCCTCTTTTCTATGGGGTGACAATGCCGGATTTCCGGAGGGAACTTTTCATATGAAACAGGTTACCAAAAATCTGTTTAGTCTGACGACCTGGAGTGGACTCAGAAATTTTATCACCAATGAGATGATAACGTATGAACAGAAGATCGAACAGATCAGTCAGATTATGGAGCACTTCCCGGATCGACAATTTATCCTTGTGGGAGATTCCGGCGAAAGAGATCCTGAAGTGTATAGGGAGATAAACGAACTATATTCTGATCAGGTATCGCAAATTATTATCAGGGATGTTATTAACGATCGTAACAATCGTCCTGAACGTCTTGAGGGAATGTCTGTTATACCGGCACCAACGATTCAGCCGGGTGTGAGCACAAAATAGTGACGCGATTAAAAAGCCCCAAAGTAGTAGGTAACATTCTCCCGTGTTGGTTCAACTCCAATAGAGATGCCTAAATCAAATTGCAGATTGCTCAATCTGAAGCGAGTCCGAATACCGGCGCCATAAACAGTTCGGCTTGCATCAATCAGATTGCTGCGATCTAAATCGGTAACAGTTTGAGTAAACAGTACCAGGTAGATATTTGATAAATAAAGGGGAAGTAACAGTCCGCCGTCATCGGGATAAACAATTGGTATGGTGTAACGTGTATTGAAAATACCGGCGTTATTAACTGCGGGAAGTGGAACCTCGGAGAAATTTTCAGAGTAGAGCGACGAGACGTTAAAAACGGGCAGATCAGTTTGAGTGATTACTTGCCCCGTTAAACGGAGCGATTGATTATACCTAGACAGAGGTGCCAAGAATGTAGACACATACCCTCTAAACCCCTTGCGATCGGTTAAATTGGCGTTGATATTAAACTGCTCAGATTGAATATCCAGTGATGTTTGATTTAACCCATAACGGGATTCGGTAAAGAATATCCATCCTGAATTAGGCTGAACATCTCTCACAAACTGCCTGATTTTATAATTGAATACGGTTCTCAATCCTAACGTATGACGTGTTCCAAATTCTGAGTATGCCTGAGAGGTATTGTTTGGATCTAAAAACCTGAGTTGATTAACAAAAAATTGCGGTTCTATCAACAGTGATGTAAATCGGGCATTTCTTTCGAGATAATACCGGAAAGGAACTTTTAAAGAAGCCCCTCTTGATTGCTGCAGAAAAGGAACGATGAATTGCTCATCATTTTGTGTGATCCTGAATGAAGTAAGTGCAGGATCATTGTAAAAATTTACTCTGAAACCGGGAAAGAATCCTTTATAGGTGTACTCTAAATCGTACCAAAACCGGTCCATATAATGAGATAGTTCCAGGTTATAGCGCTGACGATTCAGCTGATCCACACTCTCAAGATTGACGGAAATTCGATCAAATCCGTTTTCTCTTTCAAAATTGGGTGTCCACAATCTTGGTTTTAACCACCCTGCTCCGGTTCGGTAGTTTTTAAATTCCCAGGATGAACTATCCGGGCTAAACTCGCGATTCATCAGCGGTCTGTTAAGTTTATCAAAAATGCGATCATTTATTGAAAAAACAGAACTGTCTAGAGTGTGGTCCGACACTTCGTTTAGAGGCAGAGTGTAGATCAGGTTTTCGTTTTTAACCTGTTTTATAAATGCAATGTTGTAACCATCCGGAGAGTAGGAGGGCTCAAAGCTATTTGTTATTCCTTGAGTTAATTGATTGACTTCAGTTCGATCGGTATAATATTCATAGATGTTCATAACGCCTGAGTGATCACTTACAAAAAGGAATCGATCTCCGTTTTTATGCCAGTACAGATCAGAAATAGAGCCGTTTTCAAAAACAAGATCAGGAGAGCCGGATAATAAATTTGTGGTTTCATCTGAGTTTTGAAACCAAACGGCCTGTACGCTATTGATTCTGCCAAGTACGGCAACCCTGTTGGGATGGACCGGATTTGGCGCTATCTGAATAATGGTGCTGTTTTCAGGCTTATCAAACTCCTTGACTATCTCTCCGGATTCTTCGTTTATCAATACCGGTTTTTGAGCATGAGCATCCGTTTGTAGTGCAAATATAAGATTGTTGTTAGCCTGCACGGGCGAGAAAAGTCTGTCTTTGGTGGTTAATCGGGTTGAGCTACGTGTTTCAACATCGAGTTGATGCAGATCGCCCCGAAACAGATTGTCGTAGCGGGCGT
>CAZHUP010000354.1:0-2600 GCA_964535495.1 uncultured Rhodohalobacter sp. | reverse complement strand
TTGGTAAAGATGGGGAAAAACACCGACCTGTGGTTATTCACAGAGGGCTCATCTCCACTTGGGAACGCTTGATGAGCATTTTACTCGAACAATACAAAGGGGCCTTCCCCACCTGGTTAGCCCCAACCCAAATGCGTCTTATTGCAGTAAACCAAGAAGCCCACGGTGATTTCACGCAAAATCTACATGAACAATTCATCGACTTGGGATTCAGAAGTTCGATTGACCTGCGCGAAGAAAAACTCGGTTACAAGATCAGAGAAGCTCAAACGCAAAAAATACCTTATCAACTCGTCATCGGCGATAATGAAGTTAAAAACAACACCTTGACCTACCGTCGTTATGGTCAAAAAGAACAAACCACGGTATCGGTTCAAGCCTTTATCGATATGATCAACAATGAGATTAAACATAAGACTAAACACGCTGAATAGCGAATTAAAGACGTTTATTTGAAAGTAAACGTCTTTTTATTTGCGAAAAAAAACTCGCATGCATACCATAAAAAATGTCAAAATAAATTGTATCCTCAAGCTTTTTATCATATAGTAAAAGTATAAAAGAACGAAAAGAGGGATACGATGCGTAAAAATTTTATCCTCATATGTATCGTGATTTTTGTGGGTATCATGGCCGGATGTAATGGTAATGGTGAAACAGAAGCAACCCTAGATTACCAATCACCACCAGAAGATTATCTTTATTTAGAAGAAACCATACATGGTGATTTTATAACGGTCATCTATCAAGGGCAAGCAACCCATGAGGAAGCTTTAGATGATTTTACCACATGGATTGAAAGCGCTGGGGGTCTTTTGTCTGATGCGGTGCCTTTGGATGTTGGCTTAAACGTTGAAGATTACGTTGTCTTTGAATCCCCCGAACATGATGAATATCTTGTTTTTTATACCGCTTTAGCGGATGATGAGGTTATGATTTATCTTAAAGTCATCCCCTCAGATTATGTGCCAAGCGATACCGTTTTAAGCGAAGATGTTGAGGGTTTTGACCCAAGTGTCGTTGTGCGTTACCCCAACGCGGTAAGGTATGATTTTATGCATAGGGAGACTCCTTACGACGGGGTGCTTTATGAAGTCATATACAACTACTACTTGATTGAAGCTGAAAGTATTGAAGATGTTTTGGATTTTTATAAGAATGTATACGGTTCCTCAGGTTTTGACTTAGACCATGAATCTGAATTTGAACTTGGCTATGATAAAGAAGACATAAGCCTCAGTATCGCCGTTTTTGAATCGTATCAATATCCAGGGTTTCATGAATTATGGATTGGCTACCGCAAGCCAATCTCATAGTTTTTATTAAAGCTTAGAAATTTAAACTATATATAATTAAGAGGGACAATGAAAATGAAAACTTTTTATAGCATTTTGACGTTTTTATTACTTCTTGCATTCCTTACGGCTTGTGGCAACGACAGCGATGATAATGATGTTGTCGCTTCTGCACCGTCATTTAACGTGGTTGTCTTTTTTGGCAGTATCCATATTCAGATTGATGACATTACCGATAGCGATGAGAATCTAATGAGCTTTCAAGATTTTTATGCTTTAATCAATCAAGAAACCTCTGGTTTAAGGTTTTACAGTACCGATGCAGCGGTACCCGAAATTTTTCATGCTTTTGAAGCTTTAAGCACCTTAGATGATATTGTATTTGACGAAAACACCGGTATCATCGAGGTGCAAGGCGATATCGAACGCCACACTGGTGCGTTTGCACCGGGGGGCTCATTTGAGGCTTTTGAAGTATTCAAGCACGATCGTGCCGAGATTTACATTGAAGCTGACGATGGCACTTGGGAAGCCAGCGAAGCGGTAGCCGTGCCCTATATGAACATTGAAGCCAGTCATATGGATCATCAAACCGAGTTACTACTTACTGGCAATCAAGCGTATGGAACGGGCGATTTAGCTTTTTTACCAAGTTTCACGTTGGCAGGCACCTACGAGATTGATCTTCTATTAGCCACAGGCAACACCTATCTTGAGGCGAAAAATAATGCGAAAATCGTCGCTGATTTGGCCGATGAGCATATTTACGTATGGTTTGAATGGGTGGATGAGTATGCAGAAGGCATTGAAGGGTTAGAGTCTTTGACGCTTAGTTTTGATACTCAACGTTTCACCCTCTCGGCAACCAAAGGTGATGCGCCTTTACTTGCAGCCATGACGCTTTATTTTATGGATGGCAATATTGGCACGATACAATATCTTCAAATCCGTTATTTGGGCAGTGAAAACGCTGCGGTTGTGGATGTTTCGCCCATCACAGGCAGTGGCTCTGAGACAACCATTACTTCAGATTATTACACGATTAATGATGGCGATACGCTGGATTTCACCGATAATCAGATCACCGCTGGGGCTCAACTTTTGACCAACGATCTTTTAGTGGGACAATTTTTAGATAATCTACAAAAAGAAAGTTTGAATCAAACTTGGAAAGTAACCACCGAAGACAACCGACCTTTAAGCCCCTCAGTCTTCGGACCGGCCTTAAGTAAAGATCCCCATGAAGACACCATTGCAGATGGCGATATTTTAAGTGTGCTTTCTTCCGATTGGTCCACAATCAGG
>CAZHUP010000353.1:0-2617 GCA_964535495.1 uncultured Rhodohalobacter sp. | reverse complement strand
TAGAGATAATTAAAAAGTTTTTGTATGAAAATTTAAACGCTATCAGTTTAAGCCTGTACCGGATTCGGTTTTTTATTTTTTTCTGAACTTTTTTTGAGGGTGACGCAACCTGTCACCCTTCCTCTTTATTTTGCTTCTGAATTTTAAATTCAGTATTTCAGGACAGTTAACAATTACATGATTCAGAGAACATCACAAATTTGAGGAGATATGCTTGATACGCTTTTGAAAATTGGGGAGTGGCAGCTTGTTGGAATGTCTGAGTGGGATCCTATACTGGAAAAGCCTGATGTTAAGTATGAAACCAGCAAAGGCGATCCAATCACAAACTACGTAGTTGCCATCGTTTTTGATCTGGATGAGATGGATGTGTACTCTGACAAATACCTATTGAAAGAGTATGACGAAGATCGGGACACTGAGAAATTTAAGCTGATCTCGACGCTACCCGGCAGAAATAAAGCTATTTATGCTACAGTTGAGGAAAAGAAAATTATTCAGTTGTTCAAAACTTTCTTTGGTAATCCTACAAAAAAAGACCTTGAATCAGGTGAATTAATAGAGGCTATTGATAATGATTTTGAACAATATCAGGAAACTAAGTTTTATGATTTGGTAAAAGATATCTTCGAACTGAGAGATATTTTTTTAAAGAAAATATGGGATGAGCAAAAAAATAAGCCTGACTTCAAAAAGATTCTCAATCCCTTAGAATTCGGCAGGAATGAAAGTGTGGCTCTTGTTTATGGAGCTGTCAAATCAGAAAATCATGGGTATCCATCAATAACTCCAATTGCCCAAATTGATAACTACATCTCTTTTTTGAGGGACAAGTTTCTCGATGAGTCAAAAGCTGACTCGTTGGAAAGTGATAAGTTGTGTTATGCATCAGGAGAAATTTTTGACGATGTAACCGAACTTGACTTATCTACACGATATAGTTTAAATAAAATGTTTGTGACGACCACCCAGAATTATGCAAGCTTTTTTGATAAGGGGCGGTTCAGCACAAATTACCAAATAAGCCTCGAAAACCAATCCAAATTGGATCTTGCCTCTACGTTTCTTCTTGAGAATTACAAAACCAGACTAGCTGATATAGACCATGTCATGGTACCACAACTCAAGTGGTCAGACAATCCGGATTTAGACCTCGTTTTGGAAAAGCTTAAAACAAGCGCTGATCTTTTATTCTCGTTTAAAGCTTTGAGTGAAGCGGTTTCAGATATTGAGATTGATGTAGAAGGGATTTACTGGCTTAATTTCGTGGCGTTTGAATCAGACGGTAATTTTTTCAAAACTATTTCAACCATCAAAGATGTCAGTAAATTTCACTTTGAAAACATTATCGATGTTTTTGAAGAAATCAATTGGAAATTCCGGGAGTTGAATGATGCAGTAGATTGGGATAGCGCCACGAAAAATTATGGCGAAGCTTCATTCTTCAATCTAAACTCTATTTACGGATTGATACCGATTCGAAAAGAGAAGGAAAAGAAAAACATCGCACTACAGCTTTTTAAATCAATTCTTGAACAGCGTACTGTTGAGAGACAACAACTGTTTGATTTCTTCTCGGAGCTTATGTTGTGCCATTATTACGAGCGATACAACAGTTATACAAATATCCGGAAATACGGAAAGGATTATTTTGGATTGGCAATCCGCGATAGTGTCTTTAAATATCTCGCCTTCATACAAGTACTTAAAAAATTAAACCTGATTGATATGGAAGAACAACCAATAACTACGGCAAAAGAATCTGCTATAGAATATGAAAAACAGATTCAGGATTTTTTTGACAAAATGAGCTTCACTGACCATCAAAAAGCACTCTTCTTCCTTGGCAGAATGCTAAACAGCGTTGTTTATCTTCAAAAAGGAAAAAATAAAACGGTGATCGACAAGATCAACTACAATGGAATGGACAGGGATGATATCGTGCGTTTACGAATTGATCTTTTTGAAAAAGCCAAACAGTATAACAATACAGAAAAAGTAGTATTCGATGACTCAAGATTTGGCCAGCATTTCGATTTTCAAAACTGGAACATGAATCCCCAGGAAGCTGTCTTTTTCATTCTTACCGGCTACTCATACGGTATTGTTAAAAAACAAGAATCCAATAACCAATCAATCTAATCATGAGCTCTACAATTAAGCACTCCTCCGATTTTCTATTCATTTATGAAGCATCACAATGTAACCCGAACGGTGATCCGGACCAGGAGAACAAGCCTCGAATGGATTATGATACCAAAACTAACCTTGTTACAGATACAAGGGTTAAACGGTTTATCCGTGATTATATAAAATCTACTCATGATGAAGAGGTGATCTTCGTTGATATGGAGGGAGACTCAAAGGTAAGTGTAGATTCTAAATTAATGGCTGTTGTGAAACGCACTATTGAAAAAGAAGATGAACTTGAAAATGCATTTTCTGAATCTCCCGATTCACTGAAAATTTATAAAGAGATTATAGAGAAGGATAAAGGCGATGCTGAAGAGGTCTGGAAAACAATCACCGATAAAAAATTTAAACACAAAGATGTTAACTATGAATTACTGGCCTATCTCGTAAAACAAAAATTCATCGACATCCGCATGTTTGGGAG
>CAZHUP010000352.1:0-2620 GCA_964535495.1 uncultured Rhodohalobacter sp. | reverse complement strand
AGTAACGGTCGTTATCCAAAACAGAGATGATCTTATCATCAGCTTCACCGTTATCGATCATGTGCAAACCACCAATAACGCGGGCTGTTAAAATAACCTCAGCCCTGTCAATCGGTCGCTCACTTAATACACAAATATCAAGCGGGTCACCGTCACCTTTATCGGTATGATCGGACATATCGCCAATTCTGTCGCCACAGTAAGTTCTCGGAATAAATCCGTAAAGTGATGGTGGCATGGATGAACTTCGTTGCGGACGATCCACACGCATATAACCGGTCAGTTTATCTACTTCGTATTTAATTGCATCAAATGAGGTTACCTCAATAAATGCGTTCACTAGTTGTGGAGACTTTTCGCCTACTTCCAGGCCGTGCCATGGGTGGGGTCTCCATCGGTAAAAAGGGTTTGGGAAATTCACGTTATTCTTAATTTTATCTTTTTTTGATTGATTTGCTTACTGAATGCCTCTCAGAGTATTACTGCATGATTGCATTCAGCTTTTCCAGGTTATCTTCCAGACGCAGTGCATTGATAATTTCGTCAATATCCCCCTTCATGATATCATCAAGATTATAAAGGGTCAGGTTGATTCGGTGATCTGTACATCGACCCTGAGGGTAATTATACGTTCTGATTTTCGCACTTCGGTCCCCGGTTGAAACCTGGCTTTTTCTGTCAGCTGCACGTTCAGAGCGGATCTTTTCCATCTCCATATCGTACAGCTTGGTCTTAAGCATCATTAATGCTTTATCTTTGTTTTGATGCTGAGAGCGCTCTTGTTGACACTCTACCACAACACCCGACGGCTCGTGAGTTAAACGAATAGCCGAATCGGTTTTATTTACGTGCTGACCACCCGCTCCACTGGATCGGAATGTATCTACACGAACATCTTTCATATCTATGTTTATTTGAACATCGTCGTTCACTTCGGGAAGAACAGCAACCGTAGCTGCTGATGTGTGAACCCGTCCCTGAGATTCTGTTTCGGGTACTCGCTGAACTCGATGCACTCCACTTTCGTACTTCATTTTTCCGTAAACCTCAGATCCGGAAAGCTCATATACAATCTCTTTGTATCCACCTTTTTCACTTTCCGTAATGGATAGCAGGTTTAATTTCCACCCCTGAGAATCGGCATACCGGCGATACATGTCAAAAAGATCTCCTGCAAAAATAGCGGCTTCATCCCCACCAGTACCGGCCCTGATTTCTACGATACAGTTCTTCGAATCGTCGGGATCTTTCGGAATCAGTTTATACTTGATCGCCTCTTCCAGCTTCTCCAACTCAGTTTTCAACTCTTTATTCTCTTCTCTGGCAATCTCCGTGATCTCAGCATCTTCGTTTGCATCAATCAATTCCGTGTTACCTTCCAGCAGATTGTGGATCTCTTTCCATCTGTAGAAATCCTCAACCAGTTCTTTCAGCTGTGTATGTTCTTTGGTAAGCTCGGCATATTCAGAGGGACGATCATAAATGGCAGGATCTGCCATTGCCTGATTGATCTCATCATACCGTTCTTTGATCTGCTGTAATTTGTCTTCTAAATCCATTCAAAATCTTGTTTTTAATAGAGCGTAAAGATATTGAATTATGAGCTTTAATCGAACTATTTAATTCCAACAAATCAACACGGATAGTTGAGTATTAAATTGTGAAAACTGACAAACGGAAATCAACTCTTTATCAAACTATTTAATGCTGCAATCTGCATTCCATACAGTGTTTGGCAGTGCAGAAGCTTCTTGTATTGTCATCAAATTACTCTCTACAATTTCTCCAAGCAGTTCCGTAAAATCGATCTGAAGTAAAAACCTGCCGCAGGGGCCATATTCATCTGCCTCCGGATGTGGTACAAACGAGGTACCGGTGTGAGGTGGCCTGAATGTAGATTCAGCTTGTACCCTTACGAATCCGTCAGCAATACCGATTCCATGGATTTGAAGGGTATTTGTGTTTCCATTATTCAATTTTGCAGTAACAAATGTCCCCTTCTCAATTATGCCATTTTCCGGATTTATTCGTGCGATCAGGCTCACCGTCGGACCTCCGCCCTGACCATAATTTGACTGAAAAACACCGCTAAACGCATTTTCAGATGATGCCCTTAGTGTAATATAACTGTTACTGCTGCTTCCGCCATTTAGACTAAAAACAATCCATGGCCTGTTTTGAGTATCCAGTGTTACGATTTCAGCCCGAACATCTACATTCGACCGATCGTGCTCAATCTCCCAGATCAAGTCCCCGTTTGCATCAAATTTTTGAACTATCGGGTGAATCAAACTCTCTTCCGTCTCATTGTAGCTAACTTCATATACATTACCATCTACATCAGTAGCTGAAGCTGACGTAGAAAGCGGTATATCTGAAGAAATTGAATCATCTGTCTCCGTAGATGATGTACATGAATAAAACGAAGCACTTAAAATAAGTAGAAAAGGTAAAAAACGTTTCATAGCAAAGATATAATTTAGGTTTATCACTACTCATTAAACTCAACTCATACTCTTTGTTTCAAGGAATATTTCTCTCTATGATTTACTACCTTATGCACCATTAAATAAGTAACTCATCAATTCTACCAAACCATGAAACAACCGCTAAGCACACA
>CAZHUP010000351.1:0-2633 GCA_964535495.1 uncultured Rhodohalobacter sp. | reverse complement strand
GCATCCACTGCATTTCCGCCGCTTCGAAGCATGTCCAGGCCGGCCTCAACCGCCAGGTCATTCGCAGCCGCAATCATGAAGCGATCAGCCAACTGCTCTTCAGGCTGTTGGGCGGGGGTGAGATTTGGAGCCTGTTGACCACCGCAGGCCTGCAGCATACATACCAGCAACATTACAGGCAACATCCTAATTATAAAAAAAGAAGATCGCCGTAAAAGCAGTCCAAGAACTAATAAACTCGAAGAATAATGGATCATGGCACAAATATACGAAAATGAGCCCTCTCAATACCTCAAATCCGTTAATGTTCGATAGGATGTAGCCAATAACCCTATTTCAATATTCCTGTCATTTTTTGTTGTTTCTACAGGGCGAAGTATTTTTTCATTATCTCTGAGAGCTATCTCAATTTCTCCCGTCAATCCGCTCTCGTGAAATAGAGGATTGGGGATTCGGACACCTGTGAATATCCATCTCGGATGATTTCGGTTTTCATGACAAGTTGGATTCATTCTCGATTGAATAGATATCATTACAGTGTACTTATATTTTATTGAGATAATGAGAAGATGTGCGTGCTTAGAATACTATTCCAGTTTACTTTGATTACATTCTCAAACTTTTTATAGCACTATTTAAACCTTGTGTTACTTCATCCCTTCCCCATTCTTGCCAAAAATTTACTGTAGAATACTTTTATTAGACTATATCGTTGTCCGGTAATAATCCAATGGCGTCATTAAAACAAATTATAACAAGGCTTTATCCGAATAAGATGCCGGTAAAAACTTTCTTTTAAAAATAGTTTTTCCCTGTCATAAATTGAGGATGTGCTCAGAGACTCCTAACCCGAACTCTCGGGTTCAAAGTGACAGAAGTAAAAGGGGTTTGAAATAAAAATGGGTCCAACTAAAAATCAGGACCCATTTTATAAATTGATATAAGTTCTCACTCTCCATCAGATCGCTAAAGTCGGTCAAACAGATAAAGCAATTGGGAGGTAACTCGTTCAGGTTTACGCCGGCTGCATATTCAAGTCGCGGTTGGCCAGTACCGGGTTTATTACTTTTTCGTCAGACTCAATGATGCCGTCACGCAGACGTACAATTCGCCGGGCGTGTTCGGCTATCTCATTCTCGTGGGTAACCACAATAATGGTATTTCCGGCACGGTATAGCTCTTCAAACAGGTTCATGATCTCCTCTCCAGTTTTGGTATCGAGGTTACCGGTCGGCTCATCGGCCAACAGAATGGATGGATTGTTCACCAGTGCACGCGCAATGGCTACACGCTGTCGTTGTCCGCCGGAGAGCTCATTCGGCTTGTGATCTACGCGATCGCCCAGCCCTACACGCTCCAGCGTTTCAATGGCTCGTTTTTTTCGCTCCGAACTTTTGATGCCGGAGTAGATGAGCGGAAGCTCCACGTTACTCAGGCAGTCGGTCCGGGGCAGCAGGTTAAAGGTCTGGAATACAAATCCGATCTCTCGGTTCCGTACCCTTGCCAGTTCGGCATCGTCCAACTCACTCACCTGTTGTCCGTTGAGGATATACTCCCCTGAGGTTGGCGTATCAAGGCAGCCAATCATGTTCATCAGTGTTGATTTTCCCGAACCCGATGGCCCCATGATGGCAATATACTCGTTCTCTTCTGCATTAAATGTAACACCGTTCAACGCCCGCACAATGGTTTCACCCATCTTGTAGTGCCGTGTCAGGTCCGTAATTTCAATAATCTTTTTAGCCATCTTAGTTTCCTCTGTTAGCTGCAATCTGAGTTCTGTTTCGTACAATAATTGGATCTCCATTGCTCAACTCTCTGGAAAGCACTCGGTAGCTCCCGGTTATCACTTCGTCACCGGCATCCACGCCACTCATAATCTGAATGTGAGTGTTATCGCTGATTCCGGTCTCCACTTCAACACGTTTCGCTTTGCCGTTATCGTTCAGGAATACCACTCTGCGGAAATCCTCATCTTGATTACGAGTCTGCGGTGCAGAAGTTTCACCATCCTCCAACTCTTCATCATCGGTGCTGCGTACATCCTGTGCAAAATCTCGCACCGTTACTGCTTGTATAGGTACGGAAACCACGCTGTACACCGTGTTGGTTTTGATGTCTACAGTGCCCGACATTCCCGGCTTGAAGTTGGGAACAAATTCAGGAATTTCTGAAGTGGCCTGCTCCTGGGCCAAAACCCTATCAGCAGCCTGATCGAGATTATGGGGTGTGATAATTCGGATTTTCACCTTGTAGTTGGTTACCTGGTCGGCAGATCCTGTTCCGGATACATCCGCTGAATTGGCAATTTCGGTCACTAATCCCTCAAACGTCCGGTTTGGATAGGCGTCCACTTCAATCAAAGTCGTGTCGTTTGGTGAGACGTTTACGATGTCATTCTCGTTTACATCCACCAAAACTTCCATCTGCTCCATTCGGGCAATGCGCATCATCTCAGTACCGGCGGTTTGAGCCTGGCCCAGAACGCGTTCACCCCGTTCAACAGCCAGTCGGGTTATCGTGCCATCTTTTGGCGAACGGATTACGGTCTGCTGCAGCTCCTCTTCCGCTCTTCTCAACTGTGCCCGTGCGCTTTCAATCTGATACTCGGCCGCTTTGAAATTTGCTTGCTG
>CAZHUP010000350.1:0-2640 GCA_964535495.1 uncultured Rhodohalobacter sp. | reverse complement strand
GCCTTTGGTCTTCTGTCCACGGTCATATACCAATCACATTCAATAATTTAGATTACACAAAAGTTTACACAAATCAACCAACCAACCAATACAATGCAGCAAGCAAGAAATACAAGACATCTAAAACATCTTGAGGACGAAGGTATCTACATAATGAGAGAGGTGGCGGCCCAGTTTGAAAGGCCCGTACTTCTTTTTTCAGGAGGAAAAGATTCAATCTGCATGGTTCATCTCGCCAAAAAAGCGTTCCATCCGGGTAAAATTCCCTTTCCGCTGATGCACGTTGATACAGGCCATAACTTTCCGGAAACAATCGAATTCCGGGATAAACTTGTAGTGGAATTGGGGGTAGAATTGATTATTGGCAGTGTTCAGGAATCAATCGATACAGGACGTGTTCAGGAGGAGACCGGACCTGATGCCAGCCGTAATGCACTGCAGACAGTTACCCTGCTCGATACATTAAAAAAGCACCAGGTAGACGCAGCCCTGGGTGGTGGCAGGCGTGATGAAGAGAAAGCCCGGGCGAAAGAACGTTTCTTCTCTCACAGAGATGGATTTGGCCAGTGGGATCCTAAAAACCAACGCCCTGAATTGTGGGATCTGTATAATGGCCGAAAAAATCCCGGAGAACACTTCAGGGTTTTCCCGATAAGTAACTGGACAGAGATGGATGTTTGGCAGTATATCGCAAACGAAAAGATGGATATTCCTGAAATTTACTTTGCACACGAGCGCAAGGTGTTCAACAGGCGGGGTGTGTGGCTGGCCGATACGGAGTTTGTAAACCGTCAGCCAGATGAAGAGATTGTAACAAAGACGGTACGGTTCCGAACCATTGGTGATGCAACTTGTACCGGAGCGGTACTTTCAGAAGCTTCAACCCTGGAAGACATCATTCAGGAAGTGGCATCTGCACGTCAAACCGAGCGTGGTAATCGTCACGATGATAAACGCAGTGAAACGGCTATGGAAGACAGAAAAAGGCAGGGGTATTTCTAGCTTGAGATTTGATGTCGACTCCGGACTCCCCTCCTTATCCAAGGAGGGGAGAAACTTGACCTTAACAAATTTTTTGATCACAAAACCAAACCAATGGACACAACAAACAACACGTCAGAGATCGCAAATACAGATAACAAGTACCTCGACATGGATTTGCTCCGGTTTACCACCGCGGGCAGTGTTGATGATGGGAAGAGTACCCTGATCGGAAGGTTACTTTATGACTCGAAATCTATTTTCGAAGACCAGATGGAGGCAATCGAAAAAACCAGCAAGGGTAGTGGTGAAGAAGAGGTAAACCTTGCACTGCTCACCGATGGTTTGCGGGCTGAGAGAGAGCAGAAAATTACGATTGATGTGGCCTATCGTTATTTTGCAACACCAAACAGGAAATTTATTATAGCAGATACACCGGGACACACGCAGTATACCCGGAATATGGTGACCGGTGCCTCTACAGCTGATCTTGCAGTTATTCTTGTGGATGCGACTAAAGGAGTTCTTACTCAGTCAAGAAGGCACGCATTTATTTCGTCTCTTTTGCAGATTCCGCCTATGGTAGTAGCTGTAAATAAGATGGATCTTGTCGATTACGATGAGAAAGTGTTTAATTCGATTGTTGCAGACTTCAGAGATTTCGCAAAAAAACTGGATATAGACAATATCACCTATATTCCTATTTCTGCGCTGAAGGGTGACAACATTGTGAACAAAAGTGAAGAGATGGACTGGTATAATGGCTCTACTCTTCTTCACTTCTTGGAAAATGTGCGAGTGGATGCCAGAGAGAATATTGTCGATTTTAGATTTCCTGTGCAATATGTAATTCGACCTAATCAAAATTTCAGAGGATTTTCAGGCAGAGTAGCCTCCGGACGTATCCGTCCCGGTGAAGAGATTTTGGTTCTGCCTTCTAAATTATCAAGTAAAGTTAAAGAGGTGGTGACCTGGAATGGCAAAAACGAGGAGGCTTATCCGGGCGACTCAATTACATTAACCATCGAGGATGAGATCGACATCAGCCGCGGCGATATGATCGTCCGAAAAAACAATGTACCGAATATTAACAGCCGGTTTGAAGCCTATCTATGCTGGATGAATGAAAATAAACTTGAAACCGGCCGGCAGTACCTGCTTATGCATACCACACGAACCGTTCAGGTATACATTGATGAGGTGATCTATCGGATGAATGTGGATACAATAAGCCGCGAAGATGCCGGAGAACTGAAGCTGAATGAGATTGGAAGAGTAAAGCTCAGAACTTCGCAGCCTCTCTTTTTTGATCCTTATCAGATCAATCAGAAAACAGGAAGCTTTATTATTGTTGATCCTGCCACAAACGTGACCGTTGGTGCGGGAATGATACGGGCGGGTTCTACTGAGACGGAGGTTGAAGGGTCAGCCTCCAGTCCACGGTCCACGGTCTCTCCTGATGTAGTCTGGGAGCCATGGAATATCCCGCGTGAAGAACGTGAGAAGCGAAATGGCCACAAAGCGATGGTTATTTGGCTCACAGGTATTTCAGGCGCAGGCAAGAGTAGCATCGCAAAAGCTGTGGAGAAGAAACTCTGGAATAAAGGAAAACAGACGATCCTCCTGGATGGTGACCAGATTCGCCATGGTTTATGCGGT
>CAZHUP010000349.1:0-2662 GCA_964535495.1 uncultured Rhodohalobacter sp. | reverse complement strand
ACAGATGCATTGTTCTACTTCATCAACGTAACCAGTTTTATTCTTCTCTTTGGAATTACTGTTGCCATTATCTACTTCGCATGGAAGTACAGAAGAAGATCGGAAGATGATGTTACTCCTGTCATATCCCATAATAACAAGCTTGAGATTACCTGGTCGGTTATTCCTCTTATATTGGTGATCATTGTCTTCGGTTGGGGATTTAATACATACATGCAAAAGATTACTCCCCCATCTGATGCCTATGAGATTCGCGTAGTTGGTAAAAGCTGGTTATGGGAGTTTCACTATGCAAATGGGAACGTGAGCGTGAATGAATTGCATGTACCCGTAAACAGACCTGTGAAATTGATCATGAGTTCAGACGATGTCATCCACTCTCTTTACATTCCCGATTTCAGGGTTAAAATGGATGTTTTACCGAATCGATATACACAACTTTGGTTTGAAGCAACGGAGGTAGGAGAATCGATCATTTACTGTACAGAATATTGTGGTACTGCGCACTCCAACATGTTAGCAACTACATACGTCCACACCCAGGAAGAGTTTGAAACCTGGCTCGAAACTTCAGCTGGCGACGGTGAAGATATGGAGCCTGCCGAACGTGGGGAGATGCTCGTTCAGCGTAATGCATGTATGACCTGCCACTCCGACGACGGCACCAGACTAGTTGGACCTACTTTCCAGGGAGCATGGGGTTCTGACGTACCTCTCGAAAGTGGGGAAACTGTTCCCTATGATGAAAATTATGTACGGGAAAGTATTCTGGAACCCAGTGTCAAAATTCACGAAGGATTTCAGGATGTAATGCCTTCCTATGCAGGCACACTCGACGACAGACAGATTGATGCAATCATTGAGTATATAAAAACCTTACAATAGACCATGGCAACATCAGAAGCATCCAACACCACGTACAAAAAAGTTCAGGTTCGGCGCTATAAGCCTGAAGAAAATCCTGAAAAACACTATCTCAACCAAGAGACAGGACTTTGGGCCTGGTTAACAACCGTTGATCATAAGAAAATTGGATTGATGTACCTTGCATCAATCGCTCTCTTCTTCCTTGTCGGAGGAATTCTTGCCTTAGTGCTCAGAACCGAATTATGGACTCCTGCCCGTTCATTCCTGGATGCAGATTTGTACAATCAGGTGTTTACCCTGCATGGGGCCATCATGATTTTCTTTTTCCTTGTTCCTTCTGTTCCAACCGTTTTGGGTAACTTTGTGTTGCCCCTGCAGCTTGGAGCTAAAGATGTGGCATTTCCCCGGCTAAACCTTGCCAGTTACTATATTTACGTGATTGGTGCGCTTTTTACATTAACGGCAATATTAACCGGTGGTGTAGATACGGGTTGGACCTTTTACACTCCTTACAGTGCAACTACCGGAGGTAGTGTGATGATGATGACGCTGGGTATATTTATACTTGGCTTCTCTTCTATTCTTACAGGTGTGAACTTTATCGTTACAATACATAAAATGCGTTCACCCGGTATGACATGGGCAAAATTACCGCTGAATTTGTGGGCACTCTACGCCACTTCCGTTATTCAGATTTTGGCTACACCGGTATTGGCCATCACGGTATTGCTGCTAACAATGGAACGTGCATTGGGAATCGGAATTTTTGATCCCGCTATGGGAGGCGATCCGGTACTATACCAGCATTTCTTCTGGTTCTACTCTCACCCTGCCGTATATATTATGATTGTTCCGGGCTTCGGAATTGTTTCTGAAATTATTTCAACCTTCTCTAAGAAAATTATTTTCGGTTACTGGGCGATTGCACTTTCATCACTTGCCATTGCATTTATCGGATTCCTCGTTTGGGGTCACCATATGTTTACTGCCGGTCAATCTTCCCTTGCAAACATGGTCTTCTCGTTCCTGACCTTTATGGTGGGTATACCTACCGGTATTAAGATATTCAACTGGCTGGCCACGATGTACAAGGGTTCGATCGATTTAAAAGCGCCCATGCTTTACATCATGATCTTCCTCTTCCTATTTACCATCGGTGGGTTTACAGGAATTATGCTGGGAGCACTTTCTGTGGATATTCACCTTCACGATACCTACTACGTAGTTGCTCACTTTCACTATGTAATGGTAGGTGGAATGGTTATGGCCTTCCTCGGTGGAATTCACTACTGGTGGCCAAAAATGTTTGGTAAAATGTACAGTGAACTTTGGGCACGTGTAGCCGCTGTGTTTATATTTATCGGCTTCAATATGACATTCCTGCCTCAGTTTATCATGGGGTCTCAGGGTATGCCAAGAAGATATTTCAACTATATTGAACAGTTTCAGGCATTCCATCAAACATCTACTGTAGGAGCATACATTATGGGTGTAGGCTTCCTTATTATTGCCGTTTACCTCATCCACTCTCTGATGAAGGGGAAACGCGCCGGATCAAATCCCTGGGGCAGTCGTGCACTCGAATGGCAAACAGCCTCTCCACCACCGCTGCACAACTTTGAGCATGTTCCGGTTATTATTAACGGTCCATACGACTATCACAAACCTATGTCAGAATTCCAGTTGGGAATTGCATCAAAGCATAACGGTCACCACGCTGAAGAGTCGGTGAACATACCTGAATCAGCACAAGAAAAAGCATAAATCAAACAGAATAGAAATCATGTCATCAACT
>CAZHUP010000348.1:0-2675 GCA_964535495.1 uncultured Rhodohalobacter sp. | reverse complement strand
GTGGGAAGGGCCCGATAAGAAAGAACTGGGGCTCTTTTTTAAACGAATGGAATTCAGAACACTGACCCGGAAATATCTGGGCGAAGAGCCCGGCGGACAGGGAACTCTGTTTGGATCAAACGAAAAGGAGAATGAAAATGGATCTCTGAATGAGGATGCAGTAGCTTACAATCTGGCTGTGACCAAAGATGAGATAGTAGCTGTTGTTAAGCAGCTAGAGAATGCAGATGCGCTCTGTTTTGATACAGAGACGGACAGCCCCGATCCGATGTATGCAAATTTGGTCGGGATTTCACTGAGCGCCAAACCCGAAGTTGCCTGGTATATTCCGGTGAATGTTGAAGACGCACTTCCCCAAAAAGAAGTAATGGAACTGCTTAAGCCGCTTTTTGAAAATGCAGAAAGCCGGAAAATTGCCCACAACTACAAGTTTGACTACCTGATTTTAAAAAGGGCCGGCTTTACCATAAAAGGAGATATTTTCGATACCATGGTAGCGGCATATCTGATTGATGCCAATCAGCGTCTGAAAATGGACTCCCTTGCGAAAAAGTACCTCAACTATGAACCTGTGCCTATTGAGTCACTGATAGGTAAAGGGAAAAAGCAGAAATCCATGGCGGATATACCTTATAAGGAGATCCTCAATTATGCCTGCGAAGATGCAGATATAACTTACCGGCTTTATGAGCTTTTTGCAGAAGAGTTGAAAGAAGATGAGCTTTTGAATATTGCAGATAACCTGGAATTTCCACTGATTGAAGTTCTGGGGGATATGGAAGAAAAAGGTGTGAAAATTGATGTGGAGATGTTGGAATCCTTTTCTGATGATCTAAACAGTGATATCGAAAAAATTGAGAAGGAGATTTTTGAAAAAACAGGGGAGGAGTTCAATCTGAACTCTCCAAAACAACTCGGTGAAGTTTTGTTTGATAAGATGGAGATTCCCGCCGGTAAGAAGACAAAAACCGGTCAGTATTCTACATCGGAGGCTGTTTTGTCAAAACTGGCAAATGAGTATGAAGTTCCTGCTCTTGTTCTCGATTACCGAAGTCTGTCGAAATTGAAATCTACCTATGTGGATGCACTTCCAAAGCTGGTCCATCCGGAAACAGGTCGTATTCACACCGATTTTAATCAAACCGTGGCGGCAACCGGACGACTCTCTTCATCCAATCCAAACCTTCAGAATATTCCAATCCGAACAAAGCGAGGGCGTGAGATTCGTAAAGCGTTTGTGCCGGCCGATGGATATCAACTGCTGGCCGCCGACTACTCGCAGGTGGAATTGAGGGTTATTGCTTCCATTTCGGGCGATGAAAATATGATTGAAGCCTTTAAGAACGGAGAGGATATTCATGCGCGTACGGCGAAGGAGATCTTTAATCTCGATTCGATTGATGAAGTAACGCCAAATCAGCGCCGTAAAGCGAAAGAGGTGAACTTTGGTATTCCCTATGGCGTAAGCGCTTACGGACTCGCTTCACGTCTTGGAATCAGTAACTCGGAAGGAAAGGATATGATCGATCAATACTTTGAACGCTTTCCCGGTATCAAAACCTATATTGACGAAACCGTGGAGTTTGCTAAAGAGAACGAGTACGTATCTACACTGATGGGCCGGAGACGATACATTCCGGATATCAAATCTAAAAATTGGAATGTCCGGGGATTTGCTGAACGAACGGCTATCAATATGCCGATTCAGGGAACAGCTGCGGATATCATAAAACTGGCGATGATTCAAATCCACAAATTTCTGCTTGACGAAAATCTAAAATCCAGGATGCTTCTTCAGGTGCATGATGAGTTGATTTTTGAAATACATGATGACGAAATAGAGAGCGTTCCTGCAACGATAAAGGAGATGATGGAAAGTGCTTATGAGCTTGAAGTTCCTCTGAATGTAGATATGGGATTAGCACCAAATTGGCTGGAGGCGCACTAAAACATTTCACTTAAATAAGGCAATGTGTTGTAAAAAGAGTGGGCTAACCGGAAGTTGTACTTTTTGAGAATTTCCGAGGAGCCCATGTCTCATTTTCAATACTTTAAAAATGTATTTTGTCTGGCAGTTATATTTCGATTTAAGTGAACAATATAGGTGCCTTCGTCTGTTTTTTGGATTCGTTTCTCGTCGACACCTTTTTTCAATGCTCTTTCGTAAAGACGTTGCCATTGAATGTACTCCTCATGTTCAATTTGATTTTCGTCTAACTGACCATTGAGGCTGCTGTCTCTTAATTTGGTTTCAACTTCTGTTTCGATGTTGTAAACTGAAAAGATGTTGTAATTACTGCCTGATTCTCCCAATACGGTTATAACGCTGTAGATAAATTGTTCATCAGCAAATTCGAAAGTTCTCGGATGACGTTTTTGCTCATATTTGCCTTGTTCAGCGGCAATCTGAATTCCGGCTCTATAGATCTCATTCGCCCTTTCCAATGAAATATCACCTCTCATTACACGGTCCATGGTGCCATCCTGATTGTTATCTCGTACCCAAAATACAATCTCTCTTCCATCACGGAATACCAAGTCGTTCAGGGACTCACCATCGGAAGAGATCAACCCAACGATTTCATATGTCTCTTCTTCGAATTGAAATTCAAACTTGGAGCTCTCAACTCTAGGCTCTGTACTTGCACACCCTAAAAAAATGATTGTCGATATTA
>CAZHUP010000347.1:0-2687 GCA_964535495.1 uncultured Rhodohalobacter sp. | reverse complement strand
GTACGGTCAACAGTCAGATCTACCCTGAGGCCTTCAGGCATCATTTCATCCAGGTTTATTCGCGTCGGTGCCTCTGAAACAACTTCAGGTTCATCAGGAGCTTCATCAGCTTCGCGCGGCTGGTCAGGTTCTTCACGTATTTCCGGTTCCGGCTGAGGTGTGATACGGGTAATGTTCAGTTCGCTTATTTCACGCATATATACCCGGGTCGACTCAACCTCGGGAACATCCGTATAAGCAAGTATCAGATACCCTAAAATACATATGAACAGGGTTACGGCACCTGATACATACTTTTTTTGCGGTTCAATATGTTTTTCGGGTATAATCATCTACAAGCGAAGGGTTTCTTCATTCACATTTTTTGGTATTCCAAGCCTGTCACATAAATCCATTACGTCAATAAATGTCTGCATTCGGGTTGAATCATCCAGCTCTATCAAGGCCAGCAGGGTTTTACCTTCTGCACGAATCTGACTGCGATAGCTCCGTAAACCGCTTTCGAGTAAATCGATAGCATCATAACTTGCAAGCAGTATTTCATTAGCTGGATCGTACAACCTGAATCCATCCTCACCCAATATCTGGATAGTTACTACATGCGGCTGCCGGTCCTGCTGTGGTTCTCCCGGGTCGCTTCCCGGCAGCTCAATTTGCGATCGTATCGTAATATCGCTGATCACGATAAATCCGAATAACAGTATCAGGCCAATGTCGATAAACCGTATTAAAAACGTGTTTTTTCTCATAAGTTTACCTGCTTACCAGTCTTACGTCGATTGATTTTTTTACCCCGAGCTCATCACAAATCCCGGCTACTTCAATGGTGTGTGATGCCTGTGTGTCATAATTTGCGCGAATCCGGACTTTGGCATCATCACCGAAGCGGTCTTTATGCCTGCTTATATAGGTTCTCAGGTCATCTGAACTTGCAAAACTGATGTTTTGGCGTTCATCGAAAAATGTACCATCGGATAAGATTCCTATATAGATCACATCATACAGTTCAGGCTCAGCTTGTTCAGTTTCTGAACTTTCGGGAAGTATGATCTGAGAATCTTCATCAATGTCAGAAATTACAATGAATCCGAATAACAGAATCAACACTACATCCACAAATCTCAGCAGAAATCCGCCTTTCTTCATAGTACACTCATTCTCTAAACGGTTACTTCCTGGCCAACAGCCTGGAATTTATGACTTACGTCCGAACCTATTACCTGAACATCTACAGCATTGAAACCGGGCTCGTCACCAAGTTTAAAAGCGAATTTTAGTTTTCCTTCTTCATCGGTATTTTTTTCAGCTTTCATTTTACCATTGGGGAATTCACCATTACCCATTGAAACTTCGAGAACGATAGGGGTATCCGGAACCGGGTTATCAAATTTGTCTTTCACAACAACCATTACCGGTTTGGGAAGTTTACTACCAGTGACGGCAGCCTGATGGTTGTTAATCAACTGAATCAAAGCGGGTGCAGAGGGCGCAACATGGACGGTTATCTCTTCACGTACTTTATGGAATTCTTTATCCATACAGCGTATTCCTGCCATTTGTTTACCTGCTTTGCCTGCCAACTCCCAGTCAAATTCCGCAATCCCTTTTTCGTTCGTTTCAATTACCGCTCTGCCACCCTTGCCATTCACTTTACCGGGATGTTGCAATACCACTTCAAGTTTAGTTTTTGCGAGCGATTTACCTTCGGTATCAACAAGGCTAACCTGCAACTTCTTAATGGTACTTCCGGCCGGGTAGGTTTTTTCTAAATCGGTTAACAGCTTGATTTCATCCGGCTCAGATTTCGGTATGATTTTTTGCTCAGCATCTGTTTTACTTCTGTTCTTAAATGCTTCAGCCAGTATGTTGTCTTCTTTGTTATTTTCGCTGATTGCTTGTTTCGGGCTGCTATTTTCAGAATCATAACTTTTACTGCTGTCTTTAGTTGCATTTACCGGAGCAGGTGTAAACGAGCTGCTACTGTTTTCAGAAAGTTCGATGAGCCTGAATCGAAGCTCATCCGCCTTGTCGGTTACACGAGATAACCGTTTAGTGAAATATCCATCAGTAAGTGTTGATGCAAAGTTCAGAACAATACTAACCAAAAGGCCAAGCAGGGTCGACATCAGCGCTAAGCCCATACCGGCAAGAATTGCATCACGTTCGAGAGTTCCGGATGAGAACACCATAAACATTCCCCATACCGTACCCAGAAGCCCAAGTGCACCGGCCGTGTCAGAAAGGAAATCAATTCTGTTGCGAAACGAATTAAATCCATTCATTCTGAACTGGGCAAAGTTCGAAATTTCATCATGCAGATAATCTGCATTTCTGTTTGTCTGGAAAACATTTAACAGTTTTGCCATTACAACAGAAAGCATGTGCTCGGGCTGCCGGGATATGGTGCTGCTGATCTGATCGAGGCTGAAATCGGTGAACGGTGTATTCCTGAGGTTGGTAGCTTTGCGGCTGTCGAGCCAAAGTTCCATCACCTTGTATGAGATGAGGAAAATGCCGACAAACAATATTGCAAAAATCGGGTACCGGATAGGGCCGGCTTGTTCCACAAGTTCCCACATATTAAGATCTTCCAGAAATGACCCTTCCTCCACTTCTTCAACGGCTTCAACGGATTCTTCAATGGTTTCTGCACCGTTTTCCTGTCCGTATACCACGTTTTGATTAAC
>CAZHUP010000346.1:0-2692 GCA_964535495.1 uncultured Rhodohalobacter sp. | reverse complement strand
ACGTAATGACGCCTCCCGCTCCTACTTCGACGGCGGCTTTGGGCGGCTGCAGATTGCTTGGTAACGGGAATGATAGATTGAGAGACTTAGATTTCTTTACGATCTTCCTCTACCATCTCCTTAATCAGCTCATCAACTGTGTAGGTCGGCTCCCAGCCCAGTTTTTCTTTCGCTTTAGATGGATCACCTACAAGAAGATCTACCTCTGTCGGACGAAAATAGGTGGAATCTATCTCTACCAGAACCTCACCGGTCTCCTTGCTCTTACCAACCTCATTAACACCTTCTCCTTCCCATACAAGATCAATTCCTGCGTGATGAAATGAACGCTCGCAAAATTCGCGAACTGTAGTTGTTTCGCCTGTAGCTAAAACGTAATCTTCCGGCTCCTCCTGTTGCAGCATCCTCCACATTCCCTCCACATAATCTTTTGCATGGCCCCAATCGCGTTTGGAATTCAAATTACCAAGGAAGAGCTTAGGTTGTGTACCCGCAGCAATTCGAACTGCCGCACGCGTAATTTTACGGGTTACAAAAGTTTCTCCCCTATTGGGAGATTCGTGATTAAACAATATTCCGTTTACCGCAAACATATTATATGCCTCCCTGTAATTTACACAAATCCAAAAAGCGTATAGCTTAGCAACGCCATAGGGCGAACGTGGGTAGAATGGCGTCTTTTCTGTTTGCGGAACCTCCTGTACCTTACCATACAGCTCACTTGTAGAGGCCTGGTAAAACTTTGTTTTCTTCGTCATTCCTAAAATCCGAATCGCCTCCAAAATTCGCAGCGTACCCATTGCATCGGTATTCGCCGTATATTCGGGAGCCTCAAATGAAACCTGAACATGACTTTGAGCCGCCAGGTTATAAATCTCATCCGGCTGAACTTCTTGTACAATACGGATCAGGTTAGTTGAATCGGTCAGGTCACCATAGTGCATATAAAAAGGTAATCCGGTAAAATGAGGATCTGTATAAAGATGATCAACTCTCCCGGTATTAAATGAACTCGCCCGACGTTTGATCCCATGTACTTCATAGCCTTTATTCAACAACAATTCAGCAAGATAAGCTCCGTCCTGCCCTGTAACACCCGTAATTAGCGCAACTTTAGTTTTTGAATTCAAAATGTATAGATTTAATAATTAGCAGATTTATTGATTTATCGACCCTTTTAAAAAAAAATTATAGAGGATTTTTTTCAAAACAGGTTTACAGAAGTGGTGTAGTTTATTTCGATTGTTAGGTATATGTTTTAATCATAAGTGGTTTTAAACTCGATATTGACCAAAAAGTTGTGGGTTCTTAGTTGATACCTCGTGGGCTCTGCCCCAAGGTAGTTCATTAGATTTCAATTTTGATCGATCCATATATTCAATCTCTGTCTTTCCGGGATGCTACATTTTAATTTCTTTAATCTCACCCTGATGATTTAGGAACCAGTCATAGGTTTTTTGAATTCCCTCCTTGAGTTCTGTTTGATAAACCCATCCTTCCTTCTTCATTTTTGATACATCCATCAGTTTACGGGGGGTTCCATCCGGTTTGTTGCTGTCCCATTCAATCTCTCCCTCATGACCGGTAATCTGCTGAACCGTTTCTGCCAGTTCTTTTATTGTAATATCTTTACCGGTACCCACATTATATAAAGTATCCTCGAAATCTTTTTGCATTGCAAAAAATACGGCATCGGCAAGGTCTTCCACATAGAGGAATTCCCGCATCGGTGTTCCGGAACCCCATAGAGGCACGGGTGAATGTCCGTTTTCTTTAGCATCATGAAATTTGCGAAGCATGGCCGGTAACACGTGCGAAGTCTCCAGGTCAAAGTTGTCTCTGGGCCCGTATAGATTGGTTGGCATAAGAGATACATAATGTCTGTTAAACTGTTTTCTAAGTGCTTCAATTAATTTTATACCGGCAATCTTGGCCACAGCATACCACTGATTAGTTGGCTCCAGCGGTCCCGTTAGCAGGTACTCTTCTTTGAGTGGCTGACCCGCCAGTTTCGGATAAATACAGGAGCTCCCCAAAAATATCACTTTATCCACGTCATTATTGTGAGACGCATTGATCAGGTTATTCTGAATCTGGAGATTATCGTAGAGAAATGGATATGGATATTTATCATTTGCCAGGATACCACCTACCCTTGCTGCGGCTATAATAACAATGTCCGGTTTTTCGGACTTTATAAAATTGTTTGTGGCTTCCTGATTGATCAGATCCAGATCTGAGCTGGTTTTGTAAACAAGATTGGTATATCCCTCATTTTCTAATTTCAGCTTGATGGCAGAACCTACCATTCCTCTGTGTCCTGCGATGTAAATTTTTTTATTCTTCATTCTTGCAGCAATAGTTCATTGAAGTGATACATAAAATAACTCAGGTTTTATGAATGACCGTCTTAATCGTATTAAACTAAGGAAGAAATACGGTCTTCTAAACTATAGAATTTGGAAACCTGAGCATTCACTGCATGTTTTATGAAGTCATAACTCGAAGCGAAATAGATAAACCTGAAATTAGTTGATTGGGTATTTATGACCATTGAAAAAATATTTCACTTCACCACACTTTCATGCACCCATCCTGCATCAATTTTAAATAACCTTTATTTAATCACTAGTTTAATTCCCCGATCATTCCCTCTCAAAAACCCCGGACGCTTACAGGACCACGCAAAAGC
>CAZHUP010000345.1:0-2703 GCA_964535495.1 uncultured Rhodohalobacter sp. | reverse complement strand
TTAATCGTGTAGCTACCGCAAATATTCCATTTTACGTGAGTGGTTAAACCTAACGCAGTACAGTTGTATTAGGCGAAGTGAATTTTGCAGGAGTTACCTAGCCTGCAAACAGTTTTTCTATCTGTTTTTTTAATGCTTCGGGTCGAAGAGATGCTTTAATCATGAGAACCAGAGCTTATACCGTTGTCATCTTATCCGCATTTTCTGAATTTGCAACTTGTTAAATGCGTCAGCCCGGGATAGTTATTCCTGCTTCAAAGATTCTTTTCCCGGCTTAACCCATAAAAATTTGGGATCATTTATAGTTGCAATAAGTATATAGTTCCCCCCTTATCATTTATGACGAGTTGCCAAATTGTGCAATTTTGATAACCTTAAAACCGGACGGGCTAAAGCGCCACACAGCTGGGAATAAGAGTGGAGAGCGGTCATAAGCAGATTATATTATTCAAAACAACGAAACACTGCCTGAGAATTTCAATTAGAATATCCGGAATAGGGTAAAAGTATGATGGAAAGTTTATTGACGAAGGGGAAAATGAATAGTGCTATTCTGGATAGCATCGGAGAGGCTGTGATTATTGTTGATCCCGCCGGGCGAATCATAAGGAACTGTAATGCTGTAACCGAAGAGCTATTTGGTTACAGTAAGAGTGAATTGCTCGGTCAAGAAACATCCATCCTGCATGTAAGCCGTGAACACTACGAGAAATTTGGGGAAGAGAGCGAAATCGTACTGAATCAGGGTGAAGTTTATAAGAGTGAATTTCAAATGAAAAGGAAAGATGGAGAGGTTCTAGATACCTATCACACGGTAAGCTACTTGCAAAGAGAAGGTGGTCTGGATGAAGGTGTTGTGAGTGTGATCAGGAATATTACGGAGCAAAAGGAAGCCGAGAAAAAACTTCAAAGTAATCTGAAAGAGAGATCCATACTGCTGGCGGAGATGCATCACAGGGTTAAAAACAATTTAGCCATTATTGCCAGCCTGCTTTATATGCAGATTGAAGCATCGGTTGACGAAAAAGTGGTAGAAAGCCTCAAAACTTCTTATTGCCGCCTGCAGTCGATTGCACAGGTACATGAACAGCTCTATAAAAATGCAGAACTGGATGCGAATATTTCTCTGAATTCATACCTGCACCAGATGGCCGAAAGTGTAGATGAAATTATAATTCTGCCGGATAAAAATATTACAATCGATATTGAATGCGGTGATATTACTATTCCGCTTGTACAAGCTGTGCCTTTAGGCTTGTTGCTGTCTGAATTACTGGTAAATGCTTACAAGCATGCATTTAAAGGCAGAAAAGAAGGTTCTATATACGTCACATCCAAAGTTGAGAAAGATCATCTTAAGATTGATATTTCAGATGATGGAATCGGATTGCCGGAAGGTTTTTCATTAGACTCATCATCTATCGGTATGAACATTATTCAGACACTTATTGAACAACTGAATGGAAATTTTTCACACTTCTCACAACCCGGAGAGGGCTCAACACTTTCAGTTTCATTTGCCTTAGAAAATTAAGTATAGAAAATAGGGTACGCGACTGGTAAGGATTTTTCCAAGAAGCCAGGTGCGCCTCCAGTATATCAGGGTTTAAGTTACCGCTCCTCCACAACTGCTTCCCGCTCCGGCTGTGCAGCCAAAACAGTGCTGATCCGTTACGATCTCCCGGTTATTCAGTTTTTCCAGGTCCCAGTTTTTGATGTGATCGGGGGATCCGTGGTTGGTCTTCATCTTCAACATTTGATTGAAGTCGCAGTCGTACAGAGAACCGTCCCATCCGATTGAAATCGTGTTTCTGCACATTACGCCTATCGCCGCCGATGGATTGAAGGAGGTGATCAGTTTCTCCATATACTCCTCAAGATTTCCGCTCTGCATCAGGAAATTAAGGTAGCGACTGATCGGAAGGTTTGTAATGGTAAACAGGTCATTGAAGACAATCCCGTGATCTTTCCAGAGACGCTCTTTATACTGCTGTTTCAGACTCTCCTGATCGCCGGGAAGAAAAGCGCCTACCGGATTGTAAACCAGGTTCAGCATCAGGCCCGTTTCTTCTTTTCCGTAACCGATCTCATTCAGCAGTTTCAGAACTTTCATCGATTTGTCGTACGTCCCCTCACCCCGCTGGGCGTCGGTTCGGCGCTTGCTGTAGAACGGGAGAGAGCAGGTGATCTCAACACCACGGTCGGCCATAAACTGCGGAAGATCTTCAAATTTTCGTGTATCCAGAATGGTGAGGTTGGACCGAACGATAATGTGTTTTCCCAGTTTGTGTAATTCATCCACAAACCAGCGGAAGTGCGGGTTCATCTCGGGAGCACCACCGGTCAGGTCTACCGTTTCGATGTCACTATCCTTCAGCGCATCCAGACACTGTTGAAGTGTCTCCTTCGTCATAATCTCCTTTCGGTCCGGTCCGGCATCTACGTGGCAGTGTTTGCAGGTCATATTGCACATATAGCCCACGTTGATCTGAAAGATCTCAATGCCGGTCGGCTTGAGTGGAAGGAGGCCGATCTCCTCGAGTTTGTCCTCGAACTTATCGAGAGATTTTATCTTCTCATTGTGGTTGTTGATTACATCCAGCTGAACGGCCGGATCAGATAGCGAATGACTCTGTGCAATTAGGGACTTCATAATTCTTTGGAAAATAAGTGAAAAGGCAATAGTGAAACGTGAAAATTTCT
>CAZHUP010000344.1:0-2709 GCA_964535495.1 uncultured Rhodohalobacter sp. | reverse complement strand
TTTGTAAAAAATCCCTATCCGCTTATGAAGGGCAGCGATGTATTTGCGATGAGTTCGGTTTCCGAGGCGCTCCCTACCGTGCTTTGCGAGGCGATGATCCTGGGCGTTCCCACACTTGTTACCAACTGTTCGGGCTGCCGCGGGCTGGTTGAAAACGGTAAATACGGGCTTATGGCGGAGCAGGACGACCATGATTATGCGGAAAAAATGATGCTTCTGATGGATGACCCGGGGCTGCTGGAACATTACGCCGAAAAGTCGTTAAAACGTGCTGAGTTATTTGATGATGAAAAGATATTACAAAGTTACTATAAGATATTTGATAAAAATTAACCCATTTAATTTCTCGTAAGATGAAAAAAATGCTCTACTTATACAGAGAGATTATGCCTTATAATATACCGGTTTTGAATGAACTGGTTAAGGAGGGATTCGATATTACGGTTGTAAGCCGAAACAAAAGAAGAAAAAGCTCTTATGTTATTCCCGACGTAGAAGGTATTGTTTTCCTGGATGAAGATGACTTTAACAAGCACTCCTTACTGGAGCTGGCAAAAGAGATCGACCCGGTCATGATGTTTGTGTGCGACTGGTCAGTTAAGAAATATAATAGATGTGCATTGTATGCCAGAAGGGAGCTAAAAATACCTGTCGTTGTAGGTTCAGACACTCAGTGGATGGGCGGAAAACAGTGGTTAAATGTGTTTACATCCATGGTTCGTCATCAACAATATTTTTCACACATGCTGGTAGCGGGCATGAGGCAGTTTGAATATGGGAAGAAATTAGGGTTCAGAAACGAACAGATCTTAACTCACTTGTATTCAGCAGATGTGGATAAATTTCAGAAAAGGGCATTGCCGGAAATAGGCAGCTGCAACCGTAATTTTCTGTTTGTGGGCCGTTTTGTTAAGGACAAAAGTGTGGATCTTTTGATTGAGGCCTGGCGGGCAATTGAGGATAAAAAGGGCGCTACGTTGACGCTTGTTGGAGAAGGGCCACTGAAAGAAAGTATTGAAGAGACGGATGGAATTATTTTAAAAGATTTTATGAGCCAGGATGAGCTGCTCGAGCTGGCTGAAAAATCCTGCTGTTTTATTCTTCCGTCACGGTTTGAGCCATGGGCGCTTGTTCTTCATGAATTTGCGGCTGCGGGCCTTCCTATTATCGCTTCCACTGCGTGTGGTGCAACTCCCTATTTTGTAGTTAGCGGATATAACGGATATACCATAGAGCCGGGTTCGGTAAAAGAAATAAAGGATAAAATAGAGAAAGTGATTGGTCTCGAAAGTACTAAACTTGCGGAATTTTCTGAGCGAAGCCGGAAACTATCAAGAAAAATTGAGCCTGCGATGGTGGCCAAATCATTGATTTCTGTTTTGGAGTAAGTAATGGATATGAAGCAAAGAAGGGTGATGATCGCTATCCCGGATATGCAGTTTGGAGGATCTGAGCGCGCAACTGCCGAGATCGCTAACTATCTTGCCGGGGAAGGCGTAGATGTATCGGTACTGATAATGTATGACAGGGAAGTGAGTTATGAGCTTGACAGCAAAGTAAATCTGATCAGGCCGGCAAGGAACTTTAACAAATTGTTGAATCTCTTCTACCTGATCGTATTCATAAGAGCAGAGGTAAAGAAACATTCGCCGGATACGGTTCTTGCTATGGGGTATAAAACATTTATTATATTGGCCTGTATGGGTCTTCCGGTACGCCTGGTAGATTCACTAAGAACCAGCGCAACCCGAATTCGATTTCCGGGTAACCAGTTGCTGAATTTGATCTACATGACTACCAGGAAGTTAATTCGATGGCGGGTAGACGGTGTTATAGCACAAACTGAACGAGCAAAACGTGAGCTGGAAAAAACACACACCTGCAGAATAGAGGTGATTCCTAATTCTCTCAGGAAGATTGAATCTCACAATGTAGAAAGAGATAATATTGTGCTTTCCGTTGGGCGGCTGTCGGTTGAGAAGGGACACCGGTACCTTATGGACGCGTATGCCAAATCCCTGCCCGCTGGCTGGCGGTTAATGTATGTCGGAGACGGGCCTCAGCGAGAAAACCTTGAAAAACAGGCGGAACAATTGGGGATATCCGGCTCTGTACAGTTTGAAGGCTTTCAGGCAAATGTGGATTACTATATGCAAAGGGCGAAAATATTTGTACTTCCGTCACTGATTGAGGGATTCCCGAACGCGCTTGTGGAAGCAATGGCCAACGGTCTTGCATGTATAAGTTCAGATTGTGACTCAGGCCCCGCAGAAATAATCGATCACGGAATAAATGGTTATTTGTCTGAGCCTGAAAATAGTGTGGAAATGGCACATTACCTCACTCTTTTAACCAGCAACAGCGGGTTGCGGACAAAAATGGGTGAGAATGCAACCTCAGTGAAAGAGAAATATGATATTCGTTCGATCGGTGACAGGTATTCGAAGTTTCTGTTGCAAACAAATAGATAATAGATATTTTGAGGCTACTAATAAATACCGCCAGTACACTTAAAGGCGGCGGGGTACAGGTTGCAAAATCGTTTTTGGAGGAGTGCAGAAACTTTCCGGAAAATGAATACCATGTGGTGCTGGGTGATATGCTGAATCAGCTTATTGAGCGAGGTCAATTTCCCGGCAACTTTTCATTTTACCCGATCGGATACAGGCCGGCGACGAGGGTTTTTAGTTTTAAACGCCGGGATCAGTT
>CAZHUP010000343.1:0-2713 GCA_964535495.1 uncultured Rhodohalobacter sp. | reverse complement strand
TAAACTGAGAAGCCGGACTAAATCTTACTGGATTGTGATCTGGTCTGCCGGAGCTACACTCTTTTTAGTGGTGATGGCCGCTCTTATACTGTGGGTGCCATGATACAGCTATACTTCGTTTTACGACATAAAAAAAGGGCGGTTTATAAAACCGCCCTATGAGTTACAAAATGACAGGGCTTTTAATCAGGGCAGGTTCCCCAGATAGGTTTGTTGTTATCATCGAGAGCCGAGGTGCCGCCATTAAAGTTAAATGGTTCAGAGCCAATCTGCTCTACACACCAGCCGGTCAGGTCCCGGTTAAAGACGGAGGCGTCTAAAAACATATTTGACATGTAAATCACACTACTGACGTCCCAGTTACCAATGTTGCTGTCAAATGACTCTGCAGTTCGGAACATTCCAGACATATTTTCTACTTTACTAACATTCCAATCGCCGATATCCTGATTGAAGTTTGTGGCTGAATTGAACATACCACTCATATTTGTGACACTGCTTACATCCCATTTGCCAATATCTTGATTAAAACTACTTGCTCCTGAAAAGATATTCACCATGCTGGTCACGCCACTTACATCCCAACTACCGATGTTCTGATTAAAGGATTCTGCCACCTGAAACATACCACTCATATTTGTGACACTGCTTACATCCCAACTACCGATATCTTGATTAAAGGCATCAGCACTCCGAAACATTTGCGACATATTTGTGACATTGCCAACGTCCCAATCGCCGATATCCTGATTAAATGACTCTGCCTGATAAAACATACCCCTTATAAAGTAAAAGGTATTGCCTATTTGAACATTAAAAAGGCTCATATCCGTTACACTACTCACATCCCAGTCTCCAATATCCTGATTGAAGTTTGTAGCTATGCCGAACATACCACTCATATCCGTAACACTGCTTACATCCCAATCTCCGATATCCTGATTGAAATTTGTGGCCAGGGCGAACATTCCACCCATATGGGTAACACTGCTCACATCCCAGCTGCCAATATCCTGGTTGAATTGCTCTGCATGTAGAAACATACCATGCATATCCGTAACACTACTTACATCCCAATGGCTAATATCTTCGTTAAAAGTATCATCCCTCCCAAACATTACTGACATATCCGTAATTCCACTTGTGCATGAGGTTGAGGCATTCGATGTGGTAATCATATCCCTGGTTCGCTTGGTGTACTCCACTCCGTTTACATTTCCGCTTTCGCCCACATCAGCCAATGGACACTTAACCGTTACTCCATTGTCTGCTATATAAAATAGCCTCAAAAACGTAGCTGTAATTTCCTTGTCACCCGTCATTACGATCTCCACCTGAGACTCATTCGATTCTATATCACCGGTCCATTCATATAGGTCGTATTCTGAGTTGGGCTTAGCAGTGAGCAGTACAGAAGTTCCATGTTTGTATTCTCCCAGGTATGGGTTGCGGTCTACGGATCCCTTTCCATCAATGTTCACTGTCAATTTATAGGTATTGGCTTCAAACACTGCGGTCACCTCTTTATCTTTATCTACGGTAATCGTTGCCGGGTTCTCTGAGCCTCGCAGGTCACCTTTCCATTTCACAAATTCCCAGCCTTCATCAGCTTCGGCGGTCAGCTCAACGTTCTCCCCATGCAGGTGCTCGTGCTCGTCCGGGTCCATACTTACGCTGCCGTTTCCGTCCGTTTCCACATCCAGGGTGTGGGACTCCCGCTCAAAGATGGCCGTCACATGTGTGGTATCCTCTACGGTAATGCGATTTGGGTTCTGTCCTCCGCTCAGCTCGCCTTCCCACTTCGAGAAGTACCATCCTTTGGCCGGACTAGCCGTCAGTTCTACAACGGCGCCATGCTCATAATCGGTGGTTTTGGCTTGAATCACATCCTCCCAGACGGCTCCGTCGCCGTCGATATTTACCGTCAATGGATAGCTCTTCTTCTCAAACACTGCGGTTACTTCTTTCATGTCCTCTACGGTAATCTCTGCCGGGTTGTCCGTTCCGGTCACATCGCCCTTCCATTCGGTAAACCGATAGCCTTCGGCAGGGGTGGCCACCAGCTCAATGGTCGTGCCATGCTCATACTGTTTGGACTTGGCCTCCAGCACATTCTCTTTTACCGATCCTTCTCCCTCGATATTAACCGCCAGGTCATACTCCTTGAGCTCAAAATTGGCCGTAATGTCAAAATCCCGGCTGACGGTCAGCGGCAGCGGGTTCACGCTCCCTTCCATATCACCGGACCAGCCGGTAAACACATACCCATCTGACGGGTTGGCCAGCAGCTGGATATTTTTTCCCTCCTCGTAGGATTCTTCGAGCGAAGGCGAGACCGTTCCACCATCGGACGGGGTAGTTTCTACAGATACGCTGTAGGTTTCTGTCTGCTGTTCGGTGTCATTGCCATCCTGGTCATCAACTCCCGGTCCGGTTGGCGCGGAATCATCCCCACAGGAGACGATGTAAATTGATAAAGTGAAAAGTAGCGTGAGGGGTAGCAGTAATCTCTTCATAGAAAATGGAGTTTTTTCAGTTATTCATGAGTTTATATTTATAGTAGCGTAACTTTCGGGAGACTCGTGTCATTTTATTTGGAAAAAGAAAACTTTCAATCACTTTAAGGCCTCTTTTACCTGTAACCCTCTTTTTACGGGTTTACTGTTTGTAGCTATCGCATTGATTCCGGGTAAACTGAGAAGCCGGACTAAAT
>CAZHUP010000342.1:0-2727 GCA_964535495.1 uncultured Rhodohalobacter sp. | reverse complement strand
GACGGACAGACCTACAACGGTTTGAACTACGCGGCGGATGAGAGCTGGGGTCCAAGAATGGACGGTTCTATGTACCGCCCATGGTGGTCATGGTTTGATCACGACTTTACAGGCGACGGACAGAGTGACTACGGAACCATGATTCCATTGACTCCGCAACCAAACAATGTTCGTGACTTCTTCGATACAGGTGTAAGAATGTCGAACAGTCTTGCCATTACAGGTGGATCATCGACTGCATCTTTCCGTGCGGGACTTACCAATACCTCAAACAATGGTGTTGTTCCCAATTCCGAATTGGACAGAACATCGCTTAGCTTTAATGGTGCGCTGAGTCATACAGATCGATTCCGATCTACTATCGCATTTAACTACGTAAATACATCTGCAGAAGGACGGCCTGCAACAGGTTATGCTGCTGCACAGGGTAACGCGTTCCAGCAGATGAACCAGTGGTTCCAGCGTCAGATCGATATGGACAAGCTGCGTCAGTATAGAGCTGATGACGGTACATTGATGTCCTGGAACATTCGATCTGCTACAGATCTGCGTCCACTCTACTGGGATAGCCCGTTTTTCAGTATTCTTGAAAACGTTCAAACCGATGATCGTGACCGTGTGTACGGTAACTATCAGCTATCTTACAATCTAAGAGAGAACATTGAGTTAATGGGTAAACTTCACCTGGATTCATACAGCTTCAATGTTCAGGATAGAATTGCTACAGGCGGTTTGGAGCAAGATTGGTTCTACACAGCTCAGAGATCTCGCCGTGAGGTGAACTATGAAGCCGGATTGAGATATCAGGAAGATTTCCAGGATTTCTCATTCAACGGTTACTTTGGTGGTAATATTCTTACTCAAAGATTTAGTTCACTCCAGCAGCAGACTCAAGGTGGATTATCAGTACCTAACTTCTTCAACATCGATGCGTCTATCGACCGTCCTTCTGTTTCTAACTACAACGAGCAGAAAGAGGTAAGAAGTTTATTCGGTACTGCAACAATCGGTTATCAGGATTTGGTTTATGTAGACTTAACCGGACGTAATGACTGGTCTTCTGCACTACCTTCAGATAATAACTCCTACTTCTATTATGGAGTATCCGGTAGTTTGGTATTTACTGAGTTTGATATTTTTGCAAACCAGAATTTATTGACCTTCGGTAAACTTCGTGCATCTATTGCACAGGTAGGTAATGACCTGGATCCGTTCCGTGTATTCCAGACATTCAACAGCGGTACTCCTTATGGAAGTATGCCATCACAGTCGATTCCGGCTACTTTGGCTAATCCAGATCTGGAACCGGCAATCTCATCTGACTACGAATTTGGTCTTGACCTGAGATTCCTCGACGGTCGCTTGAGAACTGACATTAACTACTACAACTCTGTACGTGAGAATGAAATCCTTCAGTTAGACGTACCGGGATCAAGTGGTTACAGCTCTTCTCTTGTAAATGCCGGTAAATTTACCACAACAGGTTGGGAAGTTGCAGTAGGTGCAACTCCGGTACAAACAGGCAACTGGAATGTTGAAGTTGACGTTAACTGGTCAACCAGCAAATCAGTTGTAAATGAGCTTGCAGAAGGTATTCAAAGCCGACTTCTTGAAAGTGCGTTCTTCGGAATCCAGCTGTTTGCCGTAGAAGGCGAAGAGTGGGGTGAGGCGATTACTTCAGGCGGTTATGGCGGTTATCTGTTAGACGAACAAGGCCGACGCGTTGTAAACTCTAACGGTACATACGCTCTTGAATTAAACAAGCCTTTAGGAAATATTCTGCCTGATTGGAATGGTGGTTTCAACCTGGGTATGAGCTACAGAAATATCTCTATGGGAGCTTTTGTTGAGTTTCAGAAAGGAGGTAAGTTCTATTCACTTTCCAGAATGTTTGGTACCTATTCAGGTTTGACAACGAACACAGTTGGAAACAACGCATTGGGTAACCCGCTGCGTGATCCAGTTGCGAATACAAGTGGTGACTCCGGGCTGTCTTCAGTACCGCTGAGCCAAGCCGCTCCAAACTCAGGTGGTGTTCTTGTTGATGGTGTAGACGCTGACGGTAATGAAGTAGCTTACCTGCGTGATGCCAGCTTATGGGGTGTTGACATGTTCTTTAACAAAGAAGCATGGTTAGAAGATGCCAGCTACATTAAGCTGCGCGAAATACGATTAACGTACGACATTCCTGTTGATCTTCTTCAGCGAACACCGCTTAGCAGAGCCAGTGTATCTCTCGATTTGAGAAATCCACTGCTTATCTACTCCAGCACAAGCGGAGTTGATCCGTCTGCAATCCAGAATAATGCCACCGGTTTTGGCTTCTGGGAAGGCGGCGGACTGCCGGGTACCCGCTCAATCGGATTTAACGTGAATCTTAACTTTTAATCCGAGGGTGATAAAATTATGAATACTCTAAAACGAAATATTATGAGACCGATTAAAAGTCTGACACTTGTAACGCTGTTAGCAGTGTTGCTGGTAAGTTGCGACGACTTCGGAAATCTGAATGACGATCCGAATAATCCGTCACAGGTTCGTACCGAGCTTCTTCTTACGAATGCTCAGCGAAGTATGAGTGATGTAGTTGGGGCTGTAAACGGTACTTTATATGTACAGTATATTGCAGAAACCCAGTATACGGACGCTCAGGAATACCGTACAGTGAACGCCAACTTTAACGGTTGGTATACCGGACCTCTGCAAAATCTTCAGACCATTATTCGT
>CAZHUP010000341.1:0-2736 GCA_964535495.1 uncultured Rhodohalobacter sp. | reverse complement strand
TGCTCTGCCAGCTCGAATATTTTTGGTTTGGTGGCGGTCATCAAGATGATCCGTGCGTTTAAAAATTTGGCAAGATAGAAAAGAACAGCTCCGAGTAAAGGCATCTGATCCAGTCTCAGGGTTTGCACTTCATCCAGGATGATGATACTACCTGCAAAATGGTTGAATTTCTTGAGTAGTTTATTTCGATTGCTGATCAGCGTTTCAAAGAACTGAACAAATGAAGTAATGACCACATCGCCCTGCCAGGTGTCCAATTTCATCAGTTTTTGATGATAATTCTCTTCATCCGAATCTGATTGAATACCGAAGACATCAGCAAACTGGTAGTGACCTAATATTCGGAGATTATAATTTGGAAGTGTTTGTTCGTATTCATCTAAAGCCTGCTCAATAATGTTGATAAATGGTAGGGCATAGATGATTTGAGCTTCTCTCTTCTCTTTCTCTCTGATTTTAGATTTTAACTTCAGTGAAAAATCCAGAGCTGTCATCGTTTTCCCGATGCCGGTTGGTGCCGTGAGAGTGAATATTTTTTGATCCAGTATGTCATCTGCTTCAATATGGCTGACGACTTCAGCACGGCATAGATTTCGTAACTCGTTGTTTGAGAGACCTGACAGGTTTCCAAAACCTGTCAGGTCTTTAGCAGGTTTTGAAAAACGTTTGTCCACCCAATCACTTGCAGTTGGAGCCAATGAGTATAAAGGAGTTTCGGAAGCGTCTAGTTTGTCAGCTTCAATCAGCAAAGAGAAGAGATAGTTGATTAGAAAGTAGTCTTCTACATTCTGATTTTTTTTCACCCAAGTTTTACTCGCTTTTCGGATCTGCCGTGCTTCAGGAAAATGAAGAATTTCAGAAAGATTGGATAACTCCAGCTCTTGTTCAATATCTGATATTGTTTTCTCAACATCTTTACGCTGTTCAACAAAAACCCGTTCTGCATCTGATTCAATTAGACCGGCGAGATCATCCGGAGCAATCAGATTATTGTGATGTCGAAAGATCAACAAAAGGGCGATTAGGGATATTTTGCCGTTATCATTGTTTAGTTGATGATAGGCAGCATAACCTCCGAACTTTGCATGCTGTTTTAGTTTAGAATCTATGTTACCCGTTTGAAGCAGGTAGTTTTGAAAATAGCTTGTGTATTTGCCCAAATCATGAAATTCAACAATCTGTTGGAGCAGCTCTCTGAGTTCTTTTGATGAAATGGAAAATAGGAGATTTTCATAAAACTGATCTTGAGCATTCTTTGAAACACCAGCAATGTGATCCTTCAGAAGTTTGCTTCCTTCAACTGTGTCATCATTTCGTTTTTTACTGTGAGAGAAGTAGGTCATTGATCCATAAATTGGATATTCAACGATTCATTTTGAGTTTTCAAATGGAAGTAGGGCGCATTGAGTTTCACCCGCAATGGATGATTAGTAGTAGAAAAAAGAAGCCGGTTCATTGTTTTTACTTCGCGATTGTTATCCTCGATAAACTCGCCCGGCATCATGTCTTCCTCTACAAAATTATAATGGTCGGCATCTTCTTTTTTGAATTGCAGTTCTTGAATAAGAGCAGAAGGTATGGCAGTGTGTATTTCCGTAAAATCGTCTGTTTGAATTTGCTCGATTTGAGAATCAGTTACGACCTCGACATTTTGCAGTGAAGCCTGAAAGTTTGCCGGGCCTAAAGAAAGATTAAATATTGGTTTTTGATGTATAAAACTTTCCTTTATTTCAGTATAGACAGGATCTTCAATGTTTTCAGGACACAAAAAAACCTGGTAGGCAACGTCATCTTTTGTAAGGTTTAATCCGCTAACGATTTCAAATGGGGTTTGTATTCTGCCTCCCCGGCCCCTAAAGTCGGAATCAAGCGATTTGGAAATATTACCAGTCTTTTTAATGCTCAAGTAATTTAACCGCTGAAAACTTTTCTTAATTGGAGTCAGGACCCTGACACCAAACCGAAAATGTTCTGATGACAATTTTTCGTAATAGGAATCTTTAGGCCAGCCCATCACTCCTGCAACCAATCCCATGAGAGTTGTACGCGGAGGGATTGAAAAACTTAATGCCGTATTATTGGCGTAAAATTTTCGAAAATGGGCAAGTTTCCCCGTAATTGTGAAACTTAAGATTTCCATAAGCTTCTAAGCTGAGAAAGTTACATCCGGAGATGTCCGAATAATGACATCTTCAATAAGATCCTGGTTTTCCTGAATCAGTTTTTCCAGTGCAGATGTATCAAATACAAGATCTTTAAAATGCCGAACCTGCTTGTGTGATAACCCATCCTTGGGTTTGGTTTCGACGTAATTTCGAAGATCCCCAAATTGTCCGTTTGTACCGCTCTCCTTATACTTAATCTCTACATACAGTTTTGGGTATTGATTCAGCTTAGATCGGGTAGGGGATGCGGGAATACTTTTCCAGATCGCATCTCTGAATTCTTCAACATCCTTATCTTTTAACCCGGTAGTTTTTGCAGCCGTTTTATTGATTGTACCGTTAAAAGCCAAAAGACTGTAATGCACTCGGTAATCTTTTCCGAAAGTGCTGCTGTCATCTGCCATAATAGTTACAATGGAATTAGAGTCCATCAATTCAACCTTGTTCAGAGAATAGCCCCAGTTGAGCTGGATGGCTCCGGTATATGCTTTCGTAAACCCACCTACAGCAAAGGCGCTCCCAAACATGCGGATGTCGATGAATTTTTGTTTTACGAGATAGGCCAGTAATT
>CAZHUP010000340.1:2348-2743 GCA_964535495.1 uncultured Rhodohalobacter sp. | reverse complement strand
AGGAACTTGAGGAGCAGTACACCGAAGAACTTGCCGAAGAAACTGACCGTATTCAATCTGAGTTGGTTGAAAAGGTTGACGAGTATCTCAGTTATGTTATTGAGAATTGGACTAAAGAAAATGAACTGGCAATCGAAAACGGTCTTCGTGCCGAAATCGCAGAGTCATTCATTGGCGCTCTTAAAAATGTGTTCACCGAACACTATGTAGAAGTTCCTGACTCCAAGACTGACATCGTCGACGAACTTGCTAACAAGGTTGATTCTCTCGAAGAGGATCTGAACAATTCTGTTCGGAATTCACTGTCTCTTCGCGAAAAGGTTGAAAGCCTGACACGTGATAAAATCGTTGCTGAAGCATCAGGCGATTTAAGCGCTGTTCAGTCTGAAAAACTT
>CAZHUP010000340.1:0-2338 GCA_964535495.1 uncultured Rhodohalobacter sp. | reverse complement strand
GCTCGTTTCGAGTGTTGATTTTGAGAACGAGGAAATCTTTGAAGAAAAGGTTGACACGATCAAGGAATCATATTTCGGAACCAATGATAACTCAAACTCATCAAGAAACATTCTTGAAGATACGTCAATTGACGCTGATATTCCTGAGGAACGAGAAGAAAATCTTACCGGTCCGATGGCACAGTACGTCAAGGCCTTACGTAGTACCCAATAAATTAATATATTCTAAGGAGAATATCTAAAATGTTTAGTTCAAAGGAAATCGAATCTAAGTGGAAGCCAGTCCTCGAGGCTACAGAGGCTCCGGCACTTACTGATTCTTACAAGCGTGGTGTTATTGCTCAAGTTCTTGAGAACACCGAAAAGCAGCTTCAGGAAGAGCGTGGCCAGAGCCAGTATCTTTCCGAGGATGCGCCTCTTAACTCAACCGGTGCCGGCATCAACAACTGGGACCCAATTCTGATCTCATTGGTTCGTCGTGCAATGCCTAATCTTATTGCATATGATATCGCTGGTGTTCAGCCAATGAGCGGACCTACTGGTCTTATCTTTGCAATGAAGAGCCGTCTTAATGATGAGGCAACACGCCTGGCATCAACCGAGGCTCTGTTTAACGAAGCACAGACCGACTATTCGTCAAGTTCTTTTGACGGAACTACTCAGACACAGTTGGGTGGTACTCACTCTGGTTCACCTTCTTCACTTCCGGGTGATGGTGCAGCAGTTGATTCTGATCCTCTCGATGATGTTGCTGATAACTTCGGTTTCGGCGGTGGTATGTCTACTGCTGATGGTGAAGGTCTTGGTAGTGCAGACGATAACGCATTCGGCGAAATGTCATTCACCGTTGAGCGTGCAACCGTTACGGCTAAGACTCGTGCCCTCAAGGCTGAGTACACAATGGAACTGGCTCAGGACCTGAAATCAATTCATGGTCTGGATGCAGAATCAGAGCTTGCAAACATTCTGTCAGCTGAAATCCTTGCAGAAATTAACCGTGAAATGGTACGTACTGTTAATTCACGTGCTAAGCTTGGTGGTCAGCAGGTTGATATTGCAACACCTGGTGTATTCGATCTTGATGTTGATTCGGATGGTCGTTGGAGTATTGAGAAGTACAAAGGTCTTCTTGTACAACTGCAGCGTGAAGCCAACCAAATTGCTAAGGACACACGTCGTGGCAAAGGTAACTTCATTCTCTGCTCATCTGACGTAGCAGCAGCTCTGTCTGCAACAGGTGCGCTTGATTATTCACCTGCTCTGTCAGCAAACAACAATCTTCAGGTTGATGATACTGGTAATACATTTGCTGGTACTCTTTCTGGTGGTATGAAGGTTTACATCGATCCTTATTCCACTACTAATTACCTGAATGTTGGTTATCGTGGTTCTAACCCATACGACGCTGGTATTTTCTACTGCCCATACGTTCCGCTCACAATGGTTCGTGCGGTTGGTGAGAACACCTTCCAGCCGAAGATCGGGTTCAAGACTCGTTACGGGATGATTGCAAATCCGTTCGTTGGTACCTCAACTGGTAACACCACTCCACCAAATGATGTTGGTGCAGTTCGTGGTAACGAATACTATCGTATCTTCCGCGTGGACAACATCCTCGGCAGCTAAGAGTAGTTCACTACTCGCACTAAAGGGAACCTTCGGGTTCCCTTTTTTTTGACTTGAAATTATAAAGTTATATATAATAGTAATTCCATAATAAGTTTTTAAACCAATATGAATTACTCAATTACACCTATTCGATTTCGAGGTACCGAATACGATTCGATCAAGCAAGCTATCGAATTGACGGGACTTTCTCGTTACTACATCAAGAAAGAATGTGAATATATTAACCCCAACGATAAAGAAAAGTTTATCGGAACGGGAAGGAAACCAGTAATTCCACATCAATTGCCATCAAAGAAAGAAGTCGAAAAATCATATGAGGGCAATGTTCGAATCGCCGCTCAAAAACTTGGTGTCACTGAGCGAGTAATGAATGAATTACTAGACAAATACTCCATTAAAAGAATCAATCCATCCAAAGCTAAAATCATTAAATCCGATAAGAATAGACCGGCAAAGGACGAACTCATTGAACGATATAATCAGTTGAGTATCGGTGAACTTCTTGATTACTATGGAATTGGATACGGTAAACTCATGCGATGGTTCAATCATCATGGTATTGAAAAGAGAAATCGTGGCGGCACAGCGGCTATTAAACACGCCTTGAGGCATGATCAGATTCGTCCGACATATGATGTAATTAAGGATGAGTACGATCAATTCACGATCTATGAAATGTCTCTGAAATATGGTGTAGATAAACACGTCG
>CAZHUP010000339.1:0-2756 GCA_964535495.1 uncultured Rhodohalobacter sp. | reverse complement strand
CGCTCGTTTTGTGGATATGCGTAAATTGAATCCTGAACGACTTCGCCACTGCTATTAATTTTTCGAACTACGCTTTCAGATTCATTATCTGAAGCAATCATTGGATTGGTAACAACATAGTACTCCTGTTCATCCGCCGGGAAAAACATACTGAAAAATCCATACTGGCTAAAATTGACGGAAAAATCGGAATCATAGTTCCATCTTCCGTTCTCTTTAGCATATATGATGAAAGACTGGGAGCCAAAGTCGAAAAGATGAAGATTGTTATCATCAGACAGAGCAACCATTCCCGGAAACTGATATTCACCGGGTCCGGATCCATGCCCTCCGATTTGCTGAATAAACTCTCCCTCTGAAGTAACCGCATATACAAATCGCTGTGAACCATCTACCAAAATAATATCGCCTTCAGAGTCTACAAGCAGATTTGTAATACTTCCAAGCAGTAAATCCTCAGACTCTGATATTTCCGTCAAATGTTCAATTCCGAGGAGAGGAAGGTCAAACAAATCGGACTCTTCTGTTTGGGTTGAACAGCTAACCACTAGAATCAGCAGGGCAGGTAAGAGTAGTTTCATGGTTATTTCATTCTGGAGGTGATTTGATTACTAATAGGTTAGTTATTTATTTTCATTGGTCAAAACGAAAATTACAACCTATTGATATTTCTACTGAACGGGGAATTTGTTACTAATGTTTTCAAAATGAGATCCAATCAAAAAAATGAGAAATATGAAAGTAGTAATTGTAGGCGGCCACGGAAAAATTGCAATGCATCTGCACCCAATTTTGAAAGAGAATGGTCATGAGGTGAAAGGAATTATTCGTAAAGAAGAACAGGCCGGGGAATTAGAGGTTGTGGGCGCTGAACCGGTCATTGCGGACATCGAAAGAGAAGAAGATATCAGCAAGTATGTTGGTGAAGCTGATGCTGTGGTATTTGCTGCCGGTGCAGGACCGGGAAGCGGTAAAGAGAGAAAATGGTCGGTGGATCGGGATGGAGCCATCAAATTGATTGAGGCCGCAAAAAAGAATGGGATTGACAGGTATGTGATGATCAGCGCTATGGGTTTGGAAACACCGCGCGGAGATGATGTTTTCCAGGTGTATCAAAAAGCTAAAGCGCAGGCAGATGAGGCGCTCAGAAACAGCGGTCTGAATTATGTAATTGTGAAACCGGGTCGATTGACAAATGATGCAGGAACGGGAAAGGTGAAAATTGCTGAAAAATTGGATCGCGGTGAAATTCCGAGAGAGGATGTTGCCCAGGTGATTGCCGCAGTGCTGGAGGATGACAGTATTGAAAATGTTGAGTTTGATCTGCTTTCCGGTGAGAACGACATTGAAAAAGCGCTGTTGGAGTTTGTTTAAATCCTATAAGGTTCATCAAGAAATGGTCTAGGATTTCTTCTCGCAGATTCACGCTGATATTGGCGCAGATTTACGCGGATGGTATCGCTGAGTTTCGCAGTTGGACCTTCGTGTTTCTTCGAGTCTTGGCGCCTTCGTGACAAAAAGATATTCCAAATGAGTTTAAAAAAACCACCCCCTAACCCCTCCTTGAGAAGGAGGGGAAATAGAGTGGCAAAAGATGATCAATACCTGGCTGACTCGCCGTTGGTTAGTGAGTTTTGGATAAAATCACGAATGTGCTCATTGGATGTGGCGAGATCTTCCTGACGCAGATACATCATGTGGCCGCTGCGATACCCTTCAAATCGGAGACGATCCTGTACCTTACCGCTTCGATCCATATTCCACATCACATATTTGGCAGAGAAATAGTCTGTAGCACCGTCATAATATCCGCTTTGAACCATCACATGCAGAAACGGATTCTCTCCCATCGCACGGCGAAGATCATCTGCAGTACTATTCCCGCTGCGATCCCACGGGTGTACCGGACCAAAAATGTTGTACTGTAAGTCGGTTTCGTACCCTAACTCTTCGCGTAAATAGTAATTAATTGCAGATGTAAAGGAGTGGTTCCACGCTGTAAGTGCCGGGTCGTGGTCGTATCGTTCACCGGCGTCCTGCCGATCAATTCCACGGTATCGGGAATCGAGCCGACCAACGGTCATTCCCTCATCACGAAGAAGTTCTTTCCAATAGAAAGAAGTAGGCAGAGTCAGGTTGTGATTTAAAACGTGCTGCTTGTCAATTCCTGAATAGCGGGCAACGGTTTCTGCAATCTGATCGCGTTCGGCTGCCGGTAGTGTTCCACCGCGAGCAACAGCGGACAGGTATTCATTAATGGTAAACTCTTCCACTTCCGGGAGAATCTCATAAAGGTCACGCTGCTGTAGATCTGCATCAAGAGCATCGTGATACCAAGCCGTCGCCGCATAATAGGGGAGTTTCAGGATTTCAGAACGTGGGGTCATCGCCGGAGGCTCCAGTCCCATTCCGGTTGGTGAAACTAAAATCACACCATTCATGAACATCCAGTGTGAGCTCTGAAGCTGACGCGCCAGACCCGCCACTCGAGTAGTGCCGTAGCTTTCACCCTTCAGATATTTAGGTGAAGTCCAGCGATTGTGACGGGATACAAAATTGTCGATCCAGGCTGCAAGATAACGTATATCCGCATTCACGCCGAAAAAGTCGCTGCGGTTGGCATCTTCGTGCAAAATTCTGGAAAACCCTGTATTCACAGGATCAATGTAGACGATATCGGCTACGTCTAAGATAGAGTGTTCGTTATCGGTTACCCCGTATGGTTGAACCGGATGACCTTCATCATCAATATTCAG
>CAZHUP010000338.1:0-2763 GCA_964535495.1 uncultured Rhodohalobacter sp. | reverse complement strand
CTGTTTTAAAAAGTTGTCATTGCAAGCGCTTTTTTTGTTTCTTTACGTGGCTTTAACAAAATTGCACTAGATTGAATTCGGTGCATATGGATATATAAGACTGTTTAACGCTGATAGAGACGCACAGCATCTAAAAGTTTCAATTTGAATAAGACTCACTTGGGTTGATAGCCATGAATATTGAAAATTTATTACCGGACAACATAAAAAAGTTAAAACCATACGTTGCCGGCAAAACAATCGAAGAAGTTAAGAAAGAGTATGGATTGGAAAGAATTTCTAAATTGGCTTCAAATGAAAATCGATTAGGCTGCAGCTCTAATGTAAAAAATGCTGTATTGGAGGCAATCAAAGAGATTCAGGACTATCCCGATCCTATTGCCGGTAAACTCAGAAAAGCAATTGCCGACCGAAATGGAGTGAAAGAGTCGGAAGTGATTCTTGCAGCCGGTTCAGAGAGTATCATATCTATACTGTGCAGAACCTTTTTTAAACACGATGAAAATGCAGTTACGGCAAATGCTACATTTGTAGGGTTTTTTGTGCAAGCGGGAGTTCGGGGAATTGATCTGAAGAAAATCCCGGTGACTGATGACTATCGTTTTGATGTGGATGGAATTATCAATGCGATTGATGAAAAAACAAAAATGGTCTATCTGGCCAACCCCAACAATCCGACAGGTACCTATCTGAACGCTAATGAGTATAAAAAACTGGTAGATTCCATACCTGATGATGTGCTTCTCATAGCAGACGAGGCCTACTACGAATACGCTGCCGAAGTTGACGATTATCTTCCTGCGATCGACTATCGTAAAGAGAATGTGATTATTTTACGAACTTTCTCTAAGGCATACGGCCTGGCCGGGTTCAGAATTGGTTATGCTATTGCCAATAAAAATCTCATTACTGAGATGATGAAAACAAAACTCACATTTGAACCTACAGCTCCTGCACAAGCTGCAGCACTTGCAGCATATAGTGATGATGAGTTTTTAAAACGGAGCATTGAAGTGGTTATAGAAGGCAGACAGAGGCTCTATGATTTTTTTGATGTGCATAGAGTATCTTATAAAAAGTCGATCTCCAATTCTGTAATGATGATTCTGGACTCTGAAGAAGAAGCGATCGATTTTACTCAGAAAATGTTGGAACAAGGCGTTATTTTGAGACGCATTAACGCTTTTGGACTGCCAAACTGTGTAAGAATTACAATTGGCAAGTCTATAGAGATGGACCATTTTGAAGATAGTTTTAAACAAATTTATAAGCAGTAGAACAGAACGCAATTATGGCTAAAAAGAAAAATGTGAGTAACGAGTTTGATTGGCTGAAAGTGGTTGATACACTACTTCTTTCAAGAGCCATTGATGAGCTAGAAGAGAATGAATTGGTTCCTGATAAAAAGATTTTATATCAATTTTCAGCTCGTGGGCACGAATTGGGGCAGATTCTTTTGGGGATGCAGCTAAATCAGCCACACGATGCTGCGTCTGCCTACTACCGTTCGCGTCCGTTAATGCTTACGCTCGGACTTGACGTCGAAGATGCCATCGCGTCAGGAATGGCCAAATCCGGTGGTTACAGTGATGGACGGGATATAGGGGTTGTATGTAACATGCCAGGTAACGATGGCGTTACAGTTTTGCCAATGGCCGGAGACGTAGGATCGCAATACACCCCGGCAGCCGGCTGGGCTCAGGCAGTTGATTATAGAAAAAATGTACTGAATGAAGATGAGTACTCGAATGCAATTTCTGTGATTCTGGGTGGAGACGGTTCAGTCGCTACAAATGGATTTTGGTCTTGTCTGACAATGGCTACAACTCTGAATCTACCTGTCTTATTTTATATTGAGGACAACGGCTACGGAATTTCGGTAACCAGTGATATGCAAACGCCTGGAGCCAATATTGCCAATAACCTTTACTCCTTTAAAAACCTCAGAATTTTTGACGGTAACGGAACTGATCCTGAGGAAGCACTATCGTTAGTAACGGAAGCAACTGATTACACCCGGGAGCGCAAAGGACCGGCTCTATTACGCTTAACCGTTCCAAGATTGAATGGACACTCCTATCAGGACAATCAAGCGTATAAAGATGAAGAGCTGTTAAAAAAGGAGAGTGAAAAAGATCCTCTAAAAACTCTGAAGGAGTATTTGGTTCCCAAAGTTATCAGCGAGAAGAAGTGGAAAGAACTAGATGATAGTAATCGTGAAAAAGCGAAGAAAGCAGCAGAAGCTGCATGGAATCGACCCGATCCTGAAAAAGATAAGATTACGAAATACGCACTCTTTGAAGACGGTGATGATATTCAGGAAGTTGGTGGATTATATAAGGAGGGATTTGAGTTTCCGGAAGTATCTGAAGAACCGTCGCCTGAAAAACAGAGAATCAATATTGTAGAAGGTGTTCGAAGAACGCTTGAACACGAACTGGATATCAACGATAAGGTTGTTGTTTTTGGTGAGGATGTTGGAGCCAAAGGCGGTGTTCATGCTGCAACAATGGGTTTGCAGAGTAAATTTGGCGAAGAACGCGTATTTGATACCAGCCTTTCGGAAGAGGGAATCATTGGTCGCGCTGTTGGTCTGGCTTATGCAGGCTTAATGCCGGTAGCAGAAATTCAGTTCAGAAAATATGCCGATCCGGCAACGGAACAAATCAAAAATACCGGCACCATCCGCTGGAGAACGGCGAATAAATTTGCAGCCCCGATGGTGGTTCGGATGCCCGGCGGATTTGCCAAGTGTGGCGACCC
>CAZHUP010000337.1:0-2768 GCA_964535495.1 uncultured Rhodohalobacter sp. | reverse complement strand
CATCATCCGGTTCATCGTGCAGAAAAACTCCCTCCAGTGATATTGCATAGGGCTGCCTGTTGTAAATCTCCAGATATTCAGATTGATCCGGTACTCCCTCTGCTCCTCCCGATAGTGGTTGATACATTATCTCATTGATAATCAAATCTCCTTCTGTAACCGGCTGTGCAATCTCAACCTCTTCAGCCGCAGTGTTGCCTTTAAAATCTGACAAGCTCTCTACTTGAAGAATATTCTCTTCACCGGGAACCACCACTCCTGCATCAAGTACGACTTGGTTTGCGCTCCCTTTGTCGTAATCAATTACATCTGCCTCCACACCATTGATTAAAAACCGTGTTGAAGATGTCGTTTGATCTGTAGAAAAGCCTGTAAAAAATGACTGTTCAGAATCTGTTAAATCAATAAATTTATTAAAGATAATTTCAAGGGTGTCGGGATGGTTTAAGTTTGCAAATTGAATCTGTGGCGGAGTTAAATCTACCTCATACCGGCTATTCTGTTCAGCCGGAGTGGAACCGCTCTCTGCGGCACTGTCTCTCCAGTTGAAAGGATCTATCGAAAGTGCCTCCGGATCTCTCCTCTCAAGAGAAACACCGGGAGTGTTACTTCCCCAATCCGGTCTGTAGGAAAGACTATCCATAGTAACCCCTTTTCCATTCCTGAACCCAATACTGCTGCCGTTGTTACTCAACCCCGGGAAGCCGGCCAGATAAATAATTTGAGGAGAGTGGTCTGCAAAATTTTGCTGATCCGTAAAGACCAGAAAGCTGTTCTCCCTCAAAACAGTATTCTCTGGCAGAATTGTACTGCTTGATCCGGCAAAAAATTGCCAACCGCTTACATCGATCGTTTTATCAGATCTGTTGAAAATCTCTACAAATTCGGGACTCCCCGCACTCTCCCTGCGGTATAAGATTTCGTTAATTACTAAATCACCGGGAACCACCTCATCAAATTCCAGATACTCCAGAGTTCTGGATGTTTGAAGCAACTGATTACCAAACAGATCTGTAACACCATCAACTGTGATTGAGTATTCTCTCCCATTTTGAAACTGTTGGCGCAAAAGAATCAATATCTCATTTCGATCTGCTTCAATTTCCAGAATATCCAGTGCCGGACTGAGGCTGTAATTACCTTGATCCATCGCACTTTTTGGATCTATAGTTTTACTGAACTGCAGGTGAAAACCGCGATTTTCGAAAATACTAACTTGATTTAGTACAGGTCTGTCCGTATCGGGCCGTACCTGATTTTCTTCACCCGGAGTGCCCAGTAAACCGGCCGGCGACTCAGCCCAGTTTTCGGCATAAACCGCGTCCACTTCCGGGCTTTTCCTCTCCAGTGCAATCCCTCTTCCACCCCATTCTGATGGCGTATATTTCAATGAATCTGCAAGAATGCCTGAAGCATCAAATAGTCGAATCTGTTCCGGCAGGGTTGACGGAAAACCGGGAAAATTCCCCATTTCAACTGCACTCAGATCCCCAAAAACATTTTCCAGTGCCTCAAAATTATCTGTAACGACCAGGTAATCCTGTGGCCGAATTGTTACAGAACCGGTGGATATTACCCCTCCGGGTCTTGTGGAGATCTCCTTACGCAGCAGCTGCCAGTTTCTCAGATTTAAATACTTATCACTTCTATTGTACAGTTCCACATAAGCAGGATAATCTGTAGGGGGATTGTACATAAATTCATTAATCACTATATCCCCGGGAGTATAAGTGTCGTAGATAATGAATTCGAACTCTTCACCGGCATTGATTGCCCATCCCGGCAGGCTCCGGATTTCTCCGGTTCGGATCGTTTTCTCTCCCGACCCCGGTGGTTCATCAAACTGAAGTCGAACAATATGCGGATCCGCTAAAATGACAGAGGCGGGCTCGATTCCATCCAGTTCAAACTGTTCAGGGATCACATCATCAGGATTTACATCAGAATTGAAAATGAGAAAAAGATCTCTGTTAGAGCTTACCTGAATTGCTGAAACTGTAAACGGAAATTCACTCTCTACCAGGTTTTCACTCCCGGGTGTTCCTAAAAGTTCGGCAGGAGATTCATCCCAATTCTCTTTGTAAATTGAAGCAAAATTCGCTTCTCTTCTTTCTAATGCCACTCCGTCCCCTCCCCATTCAGAAATAACATACCTGAGTGAGTCAACCGTTTCTCCTGAACTATTCAACAGCCGAATCTCATCACCAATTTGTCTGCCAAAATCAGGAAAAAGAGACATTTCAACGTGATTCACATCTCCGTAAATAAACTCAAGAGTTGCGCCATCCTGAGTAACAACGATGAATTCATCAGGCTGAAGTAACAGTTCATTATTTGAAATCACACCTCCGTTGTCATCTATCCCGTCTCTTCGGACTAACTGCCACCCCTGGAGATTTACAATCTCTGACCCGTTATTATATAATTCCACATATGGAATAAACTCCGATGGCGGATCCACCATAAATTCATTGATAACAACGGACGATTGCCCAAATACATGATTGACAGGAAATGCTACTAAGCCAATTAAACAAAACAAACCAGTTATTTCACGTAGAATTGTCCCCATTTCAATTCCATTTTTTCTCTCTGTTTTTGCTACTGTACCTTGAATTTACATTTTGAAGATGACCACTGCAAGAGATTCTATATTTTGAATCATTGGTAAATACAATACTTTAACTATCTGAAAATTAAAATTCAGTGTATTATGAGTAAACGAATCCCTTTCCGAATAAAAAATTTAAACTACGGGCTGGCTGAAG
>CAZHUP010000336.1:0-2775 GCA_964535495.1 uncultured Rhodohalobacter sp. | reverse complement strand
TAACTATTAAAATAGTGATTAATAAAAGTTTTTCTTTCATGATTGGTTAATATCAAAAGGTGTCATGATTCTATTCATTGAAGTCTCCAGGTGCATTATTCAGTCAAAATAACCTTGTGCAAACCAGTAAACTCATTGGAAACAACCTGAACAAGAAGCATAGATTCTTTCGTGTATTTACTCACATCAATTTTGTGCGAAGATGCATTGACTATGTTGCTGTACAGTAAAGCGCCCAGAGTGTTATAGATGTATATGGTAGTTTCAGTTTGTGGTTTTTTGAAACTTATATACAAAACATCCTGAACAGGATTCGGATAAACGTTAACCAGATCCGATTCCATTTCTATACTTTGGATGTCTGTCTGTAATTCGATAATAATAATATCACAATAGTCGCTAAAATCTCCATCATTAGATGTTGCGGTTATCGTTACATTTCCTTCGGAAAGTGCGGTGACTTTCCCACTTGCATCAACTGTTGCAATGGAAGGTTGCGATGAACTCCAGCTTACGCTTGCATCTGTAGCATCTTCCGGCGTTATGCCGGCAGAGAGTTGATGTGTTTCTCCAATCTCCAGATCATCCGCAGGACAGTCATTTATGGAAATTCCCGTAACAGGAATCACAGCTTTCTGAACATTGATCACACATTGGTCGGTAAAATCACCATCCGTCGTGCTTACCTGTATTTCTGCCTCACCTTCGGAAACAGCAGTTACCAGACCATTTTCATCAACTGTTGCAATGGAGGGATGCGAAGAACTCCAGCTTACGCTTGTATCTGTAGCGTCTTCCGGCGTTATGTCGGCAGACAATTGATGTGTTTCACCTTCCTCCAGATCATCTGCAGGACAGTCATTTATGGAGATTCCCGTAACAGGAATCACAGCTTTCTGAACATTGATCACACATTGGTCAGTAAAATCACCATCCGTCGTGCTTACCTGTATTTCTGCATCACCTTCGGAAACAGCAGTTACCAGACCATTTTCATCAACTGTTGCAATGGAGGGATGCGAAGAACTCCAGATTACCCTTGTATCTGTAGCATCTTCCGGCGTTATACTGGCAAACAATTGATGTGTTTCACCTTCCTCCAAAAAAGCTGAGGGACAATTGTTCATTTCCACTCCGGTAACAGCCACATATTCGGCAGCAGGGGTAAAGACTATGGCATCAACCTCCACGTCCCCGCCAACTGCAAATTCCAGCCTTAGTATTTGATCATTCCCACCCGCTAAACTAACGCCACGGACAATCACACTATCCTGAATATCCAGATTGCCTTTGTTGGTCATTCCTGTAAATGTAGCTATCTTTTCGCCATCCAGACTTATTTCAATTTCGGTAGAATTATCCACCTGGCAGAAGTAGTACAACATAATATCATAATCACCCGGAGTAACATCCACAGTATATTCCAACCATTCTCCTTCGACTGTTAATCCGACAAACCGGTTTTGACTGGCCTGGGTCCGCCACCTGATATCCACCTCGTCGGGATACCTGAAGTTTGTGAGCCTGCTTTCGTCAACATCGTAAAAGGAAATACCCTGACCACCTTCGTCGTACCATTCGCATTCCACCATTCCAGGTATTAACTGTTTGATGCCTAAATAAGGCCTTTGTACAGCTTGAGCCGTAACAAGCAAAGTATAGCTATCTTTAAACCCTCCATCGTTTGTTGTAACTGTAATTGTCACATAACCAGGATCCAGTGCTGAAACCAATCCGGTAGAATCAACTTCGGCAATCAGGGTGTCGGAGGAGCTCCAACTTACGCTTTGATCAGATGCGTAAAAGGGAATTATTTTCTTGTTGAGTTGCAAAGTAGTCCCAACCGCAATTCCATCCACAGGCTCATTTTCTATTGAAACCCCTGTAACTGATACCGTACCCTTCCATAGCTGATTAAACAATGAAGTCGCTTTGAATGCCATCTTCTGCAGGTAGATTTTTTCTTCTCCTTCGAAAACCACTGTAGCAGGGCCACCATCAGGGTCAAGCAACTCATCTCCGGATGAAGTGGTTTTGGTTTCTGTTACCGTATCATAATTAAATCCTTCTGTGCTTTCGCCAAAAAAAGCCCCATAAAACATGTTTGATGTTAAATATGCCGTTCGCTGATTTGGGTGAAAATCATTCTCATAACGGAAAGTCAGGTCGGTCCCTTCCTGCTGTATCAAGTTAATGGCAAAGGGTACATGAACTACGGCATAAGGGTCTATTTCCCTGGCAAGATCTACAATTGTGCGTAATTCCTGTTCAACCTTTTCCTGCATCAAAGGTTCTGTAACCGGAGCTTGATTCTGAACATCGGGTGCAGTAATATAAAGTATTACCTCTGCTCCCTGTTCATTCGCAATATTTCCCAAAATCTTTGCATATTTTGCGTAGCCGTCATCCAGATCATCTATTTCATCCCGCCAGCTTTGCAATACCACATAATCCCACTCTGTTCCCGGGTTGTTTTCCAGCAAAGCTTCATGCCGTGCAATTGCATTCTCAATGACGTTTTTGGGGAATTCTCTTGCCGGTTCTCCCACCACGTTTTCCCAAAAGTGAATAAATTCTGGTGGAGCTTCATCCAACAGAAGGAAATCCTCCATTATTTGAATCCTTTCCTCAATATCGCTGTCTGTAAGGGTACTTTGTTCAATAAAACTTTGTGTAAAATAGTATTCAGTATGTTGAAAAAGGCTTTGCCCTCCGTGAACCTGCCGCTCAGTGTAAATGTTCAGGTTGGGACTCCCTTCATTAAATACTTCTTCT
>CAZHUP010000335.1:0-2780 GCA_964535495.1 uncultured Rhodohalobacter sp. | reverse complement strand
TAAATAAGCTGCACAGTCATGCATCACAGTTAAGCTTTATAAGCGACGAGAGGGTAGAGGTGAGTTCCGGCTTACAGCCGATGATGAAAGAGATGTCAGAATCTGAACTGGTGCTTCAGGTGAATGTACCCTGCACCAATTTTCTGGAGTGCTTCTTTGTGGATCATCCTACGATCGGAATCCTCAGAAATGACCAGCCGACCGATATCGTAAAACCTTTCTACAATTTTTTCCTGGAAGAAGGTGTGCTGCATACTGATATGAACTCTTTGATTCGGCACCTGAACAGAATAAATATTACAGAATGGTGGACTGAGCTTATGAAGAAGGAGCAGTACGAAGATTTTAAAGATACCTTTGCAAGATCCGCTAATTAATTATAAAAGATAATTTCTAATTTGATGAAAATATTAATCGTAAGCCGTTCTTTTTACCCTGTGAACACACCCAGGGCATTCCGTACAACCGAGCTGGTAAAGGAGTTTGCACGTCAGGGGCACGATGTTACGCTTCTTACCTTAAAAAAAGATGAACATCATGTTCCGTTCGAAAAGGAACACGGAGTTAAGATCGAGGATTTGGGGGAACTAAAGTTTTCCGATATTGACACATCTGCAAGTAATCCGCTGTTTAGAATAGGTAAGCGTGTAATCAGACGTGCTCTCCACCTTTTTTTGGAATATCCCAATATTCAGCTGATGCCGAAAGTAAAACGTGCTCTAAGGAATAAAAGGGGTTTTGATCTGCTGATCTCTGTTGCTGTGCCTCACACTATTCACTGGGGTGTTGCGAAGGCGCGGAATGCAAATCAAAAAATTGCTAAAACATGGGTTGCCGATTGCGGGGATCCATATATGGGTTCAAAAATCGATTCCTTTAGGAAGATGTTCTATTTTAAGTATTTTGAAAAAGCGTTTTGCCGAAAGGCAGACTATATTTCAGTTCCGATAGAAGGGGCGAAAGAGGCTTATTATCCTGAGTTCAGGGAGAAAATAAAGGTTATCCCACAGGGTTTTAAATTTGACGAGGTTAAATTAAATAAAAATGAAACTCCGGATAATGAAATAATCACCTTTGCATATGCAGGGGGACTTTTTCCCGGAGGCAGAGACCCAAGTGTTTTCCTTGAGTATTTAGTAGAGCTTAGACAACCCTATAGGTTTATACTTTATACCCGTGACAGGGGAATGGTTGAGCCATATCAAAAAAAGTCATCCGGGAAAATTGAGATTCGTGATTATATTCCGCGTTCAAAACTGTTGAAAGTGTTAAGCGGGATGGATTTTTTAGTGAATTTTGAAAATTCAACACCTACAATGATGCCCAGTAAGTTAATCGACTACTATCTTACGGGAAGGCCGGTGCTTTCCGTTAAAAACAAAACTGTGGATAAAGAACTGCTGCACCAGTTTCTGGATAAAGATTACAGTGGAAAACTCCGGTATGATAATGTAGACAGCTACAGAATAGAGAATGTTTGCAAACGTTTTTTAGAATTGGCCAAAGGCTAAAAAAAAATGAATACAGCAGCTGAAAAGAATTCCTATTATGCCTATCTGCTTTTCCTGGTATGGCCATTTTTGGCTTTAATATCGGCACTTAAAAACTACAGAATGCCTTGGGCAAAAAATATTTTCTGGGTATTCTGCATGTTCTATGGTTTAATGTTCGTAGTGGATTATGATTCAAGCCGGGATATCGTAAGAACTATTGCAGACTTCCAGCGTATTTATGGCCTGGATATAACTCTCTCAGAGTTTTTATCATCAAGTGAAAGAGCTGATTTTTTCAGGCTGATTATCGATTATACTTTGTCAAGGTTTACTGATAACCCTGCAATACTAACCCTTGTATATGCTGCTGTTTTCGGATTTTTTCTCTCCAGGAACATCTGGTACATTTTGGAGAGGTTGCAGGGGCAGCTGATGCCGGTCACCATATTTCTGCTTGTCTGTTTTTTCCTTTTAAACCCGATCTGGAATATTAATGGATTCAGAATGTGGACGGCAGCACAAATTTTTCTTTATGGACTATTACCATTTTTATGTGAGGGGAAAAAGAAAGGGCTGATCTTTTCAATCGGATCAATATTTGTACACTTTTCATTTCTGGTACCGGTACTTGTTCTTTTAATCTATACTATTGCCGGCAACAGACTTACAGCGTACTACATTTTTTACATCGTTGCATTTTTTATTTCCGAGATTGATATAGTGGCTTTTAATATGTTTATTGAGACCTATGCACCTGAGATCATCCAGGACAGAACCCGCGGTTATCGGGGGGAGGCCAGCGTGGTGCAGTACAGAGAGGAAATATCTGATAACGTTTGGTATGCACGATGGTATCAGCCCGCATTAAACCTGGTAATCATGGGATTCTTGTCGTTATTCTACTTTACAGGCAGGAACTTTTTTAAGGAAAACCAAAACTGGATGAATCTTTTCTGTTTCGCACTGCTCTTTTACGGGGTAGCTTATCTTTTCAGTTCACTGCCGTCCGGAGCACGTTTTTTGGTTGTAGGAAATATGACCGCTCTAGCATTGATTATTCTGTACATTCAGAACCGCCCAAAGGAAAAACTGATGAAATGGTACATCTGGATTTCGTCACCTGCTCTTTTGTTGTTCTTTGCTGTGGCGGTAAGGCTGGGATTGGATTCTATATCCGTTACATCAGTGATTGGCAACCTGTTTATAGCCTTTTTTAGTACAGGAATCGATTTTTCACTCTGGGAACTGATTCGGATGATTCGATAGACACCATTTTTCAGAACCGGG
>CAZHUP010000334.1:0-2801 GCA_964535495.1 uncultured Rhodohalobacter sp. | reverse complement strand
GTAAACATGGATATGATCAGCAACAATTTTGAAGATGAACTCTATGCTGTGGGAACCTATCACTACCCGTTTTTGAAGCCGATTATTGAGCAGTCAACTGCAAATGCCCCCATTAATGTACTGTTTGGATACGATTCAGACGAATGGCCGCAGGACTGGACGATGTCATCCGATCACGGACCTTTTCATATGAAAGGTATTCCGTTTGTCTACTTCGGTGTTGAGGATCACCAACACTACCACGCACCAACCGACACGTTTGAGAACACTAATCCCGAATTCTACCTTGACGCTGTAGAAACGATTATCGGCGTGATTGAAGATCTGGATGCACGGCTGGATGAGGTGGTTGCCGCGTCAGAAGAGATGGCGGAACCCGCAGAATAAACCGCTGTAATCCTGATTTTGATCGTGAATCAGACCAAAATGTACTCCCCTCCTGTGTAAGGAGGGGTTTGGGGGTGGTAGACTTAAATTTTCAAGATTTGCGCTAATCACTCCATAATTTCCACCCTGAAAAGGAGTGGGATTTAAAATACTAATAAGTGATTATTCAATTATGTTCAGCTTTTTCAGAAGATGGATTCCCGGCAGGGATGAGATATCAAAGCCGAAGACTGCTGCGCGTCAGGCCGTGGAGATGTTGCGGCGAGAGTACGCGGGCAATCCATTCCTGGAAGAGCATGTCAGTAATGATCCGATCGAGCAATTTACCGTCTGGTTTGATGAAGCTGTTGAAAAGATCAAAACCGATCCCAATGCGATGATTTTGTCCACGGCCGGCCGGGACGGAAAGCCCTCAAGCCGAACCGTTCTGCTGAAAGGGTATGATGAAACCGGGTTTGTATTCTATACCAACTATGGAAGCCGCAAAGGAAAGCAGATGTTGGCAAATCCAAACGTATCTATTACGTTCTACTGGCCTGAACTAATGAGGCAGATCCATATTGAAGGTCAGGCTGCAAAAGTGCCGGATGAGCAGTCGAGTGCATATTTCAATACACGCCCTGCCTCCAGCAGATTGAGCGCTTGGGCATCGCCTCAAAGTGAAAGCGTATCGTCCCGAAAAGAGCTGGAAGAGAAACTTACTGAGATGGAAAGGAGATTTAAAGATGGGGAAATTCCACGTCCGCCTAACTGGGGTGGATTTCAGGTGAAACCAAATAGAATTGAATTCTGGCAGGGAAGGCTGAATCGGCTGCATGACAGGATTTGTTATGAAAAGAAAGGTGGGGAGTGGAAAATCTTCAGATTAGCTCCGTAACAAACCTGACAGCACCCACCGGATCTGTCAGCGTTTAAGTAAATAGATTCACCCGCGTTTTTGGAATATTGATGGTTATTCGGTACTCATGTCGAGTTCATCAACCTCCATAGAATCAACGGCCGTTACATTTTCCTCACAGCAGCCTTGCCGGTTAGCCTCATATCCCTCATTGAAACCCTTCACTGCTGACTCCCAGCCTAAAGCTAGTGATAGGCTAAAGAATAAAAGAGATGAGACAAAATAGTAGCGAACTTTTTCATTGATTTGAATCGACTTGATAAAGAAGGCCGAAAAACCAACGATGAATAAAGCTATTGATGTCAAAAACAGTATATCTACAAATAGGTCCATCTCTTTCTCCCAAAATTTATTTAATCTTAATTTTCAAGAGAATAGTAAAACTGAAAGAGTTTGTCTGTTCAAGTATCAAGTATCAAGTTTCTAATGTTTTAGGAGTAACCATTAACTTGGCCAAGAAGTTTGTAGTCGGTAATTACTATTTGGGAAGTCATCACACTTGATAGAAGAAGTTCTCCGTACAGTTCTCTAACTTGCGATTGTTAATTTGAACCAGACCACCAGAGATTGAACGATATCAACCAACAACCACCCATCGCCGCCATCGCCACTCCCGTGGGCGAAGGAGGAATAGCCGTGATCCGGGTCTCCGGTAAAGGAGCGTTCGAGAACGTTCAGAACTGCTTTAAAGGAAAAGATCTCACAAAGGCAGATTCCCATACGGTTCATTTTGGCAAGATCATCAAAAAAGATGGGCGAGTTGTGGATGAAGTTTTAGCAACAGTTTTTCGATCGCCAAAATCTTACACGGGAGAAGATACGGTGGAAATTTCCTGTCACGGCGGAGTTTTGGTGACACAATCCGTTTTGGAAACCATTTTGGAACAGGGCGTTCGTTCTGCTGAGCCGGGCGAATTTACCCAGCGTGCATTTCTGAATGGAAAACTGGATCTGGATCAGGCCGAGGCGGTGGCTGATCTGATTCATGCCAAAAGCATCAAAGCGGTGGATGCGGCACATCAGCAACTTGAGGGACGGCTGGGGAAGCACATTAAGGAGTTTCGTCAACAGATTATTGATGCTACGGCCATGGTGGAACTGGAGCTCGATTTTATCGAGGAGGACGTGGAGTTTGCCAACAAAGAACAGCTTCGGAAACTGCTTGTGGATGTGGACGAGGAGATCGGGCGGCTGCTAGATACCTACGAAACCGGACGACTGGTGAAGGACGGAGTAAAAACCGTTTTTATCGGCCGACCCAATGCGGGAAAATCAACTCTACTGAATACACTGGTTGGAAGCGACCGGGCGATTGTGACTGAAATTGCCGGCACCACGCGCGATACGATCGATGCCGACTGGAGCTACGAGGGACTTTTGTTCAAGCTGATCGATACAGCAGGCCTTCGTGAGACTGATGATGTGATTGAAGCCGAAGGTGTAAAACGCTCACAAAAAGCTTTTGAACAGGCCGACCTGGTAGTCTATTTAAAAGATCTGTCACTTCCTCTTGATC
>CAZHUP010000333.1:0-2820 GCA_964535495.1 uncultured Rhodohalobacter sp. | reverse complement strand
AGATCATCTCTGTTTTGGATAACGACCGTTACTACACAGATGTGAAAGATGTTTCTGATCTGCCTGAAGTAATTGTAGAGCGTTTAAGACACTACTTTGGTACTTACAAACTTGTTCCCGGAAAAGACTCCGATGTATATGTAGATCGCGTTTATGATCGGGAATTTGCCGAGAAAGTAATTGAAGCCTCAATGGCGGATTACCAGGATATGTTTGGTGAGTAGTTGAATGTAGAACGGGTCATCAGACCCGTTCATTATTTCTTTTACTCAAGACATGGTATCTCTATTTTTATGTGGTGACGAAATTTGAGGTAATCTTAGTTAGGAGCTCTATTTTTTAACGGATACTGACAGAGATACCATGTATGGTAAACCGGCCATGAATGACCGACTAGTATATTATGCCCATCTTATGATGGGCATTTTTTGTTTGTAGGATTGATCTCAATTAAGACATGGTATCTCTTTGACAAAGCAAAAACCAGCTATGGGTAATATATGGTTGGAAGTGAACTTGTAAACAGAAAGCATACAGAGATACCATGTCTGTAACATGCTGCAAGTTCTAATCTAAATCCATATCCAGTCGATTCCGTCTTTTTACGAGCGTCAGAATGGTGTATTCAGCTACGAGCTCATCTTTTTGATTGGTTACCTGTACATCAAACCAGACCATACCGTACGGCTCTTTGTCGGTTTCTCTTTTTTGGCGAACGGTTTTCTTTTTGACGATCAGTTTGGCCTGAATCGTATCACCGGGGTAGACCGGAGCTACAAATCTCAGATCTTCCAATCCATAGTTTAGCATTACCGGACCGGGAGCTGGGTGAACAAACATTCCCGCAGCGGCAGATAGCACGAAATATCCGTGTGCCACTCGTTTACCGAAAAGAGAATCTTTGGCGGCTACATCATCAAAGTGAGCATAAAAGTGATCACCACTTAATCCGCCAAAATTGACAATATCTGCTTCTGTTACGGTTCTTCTGTGAGTAGTCAGTGCTTCTCCCACAGTCAGATCCTCAAAATACTTTTTGAACGGATGAACATCCGATTCACTTGTCTCCGCTCCCTTTACATACTGCTGAACAATATTCATAATTGTGGTCGGCGATCCCTGAAGACCAACTCTCTGCATATTGTGAAGTACAGCACGTGCACCACCGAGCTCCTCACCTCCGCCTGCACGGCCGGGTCCTCCATGAACCATGTGAGGCATCGGAGAGCCGTGTCCGGTTGACTCTTTTGCAGAGTGCCGGTTGATAATCATAAATCGACCGTGATAAGGTGCGCATCCGAGCGTGATTACGCGAGCTACGTCATCATCATTGGTGAAAAGAGAACCGACCAGTGACCCGTCCGCCTTATTGGCAATGGCAATCGCTTCATCAATATTCTCGTAGGGGAGAAGGGTCGTAACCGGGCCGAATGCTTCGACGGTGTGCACTTCATCTACTGTGACCGGTGTTTTGCAAAGCAGAACTTTTGGTGAGGTAAAAGCATCTTTTTCGTCTCCACCGGTTGTGTAAACGGTGTCGGTTACATCGATCAATTTTTGTAGCTGTTCTCCAAATCTAGTTGCCTGTTCTGAACTGGCAAGCGGACCCATCCGGGTATCTTCTGAAGCAGGATCACCGATAGTTGTTTTCTCAAGGCGCTTTTTGAGAGCTTCAGCTACATCATCTACAAGATCTTTCGGGATGATGGTCCTGCGGATGGCAGTACATTTCTGACCTGTTTTTACCGTCATCTCGTTGGCTACCTCTTTCACGAAAAGGCCAAACTCTTCCATATCGGGCGTTACATCGGGTCCCAGGATGGAGCAGTTCATTGAATCTGCTTCAAGATTAAATGGGATGCTGTTCTGGATGATATTTGGATGAGCCTTGAGCTTGCGGCCGGTAAATGCGGAGCCGGTAAACGATACGGAGTCCTGACTTTTCAGATGATCGAACAGATTGCCCGGAATATCCGCAGCGATAAACTGAACAGAACCCTCCGGCAACAGTCCGGATTCAATCATTTTCTTAAATACTGCATGAGCCAGATAGGAACCCATTGGGGATGGCTTGATAATGGATGGCACACCGGCGATGAATGCGGGTGCAAATTTTTCGAGCATACCCCATACCGGAAAGTTAAACGCGTTGATGTGAACGGCAACGCCGTGCTTGGGTACACAGATGTGCTGGCCGATAAAGGTTCCGCCTCTTGAAAGTCGTTCAACACCGCCTTCCACATGAAAAGGAAGGTCAGAAAGTTCAATTCGAGCTTTGCTGGAGAGGGTAAAGATCGACCCGATTCCACCCTCAATATCAATCCAGGAGTCGCGGCGGGTGGCACCGGTGTGCGTGGAGAGTTCGTAAAACTCCTCTTTGTGTTTCATCAGATACTGTCCGAGAAACTTAATTTTGAAAGCACGCTGGTGAATGGTCATCTCCCGAAGTTTAGGTCCTCCAACGGTACGGGCGTATTCACACATCTCTTTATAGTCTAGATCTGCTTCAACAAGTGTGGCTACTTTTTTTCCGTTTACGGCACTGATCAGGTCTGTTTCTTCTCCTTTTTCAATCCATTTTCCTTTCGCGTATGATGTGACATTCATGATATATGGTAGTTTATTCAATCCAATTTTTTGATGAAGATAATAAATCGAGAGTTAAAACCTTGGGCATGGTTCAGTCTCAATTTTGATGTGATTCCGATTAAGGATTGGGCGGATATTCAATTTAATCTTTCCAATTTCGCCTCAATACTGATTGAATCTTCGATCTACACTCTCTGTTCGGCGTGGAGCGCGGTGCGCTCGATACCCCGG
>CAZHUP010000332.1:0-2825 GCA_964535495.1 uncultured Rhodohalobacter sp. | reverse complement strand
CAATGTTGGAGATCAAAAAGGATCTAAACGTTACAGATGACCAGCTCAATGAGCTGGAAATGCATTCTGTTATCAATATTTTAACTGTGATCAACAGTCAGCTTTATCTAATTCAGTTTGAGACTGATCATCCCGATTTAACCAGTCCGTTAATTGATCAAACCCTGGAGTTGGCTGATGCTGCAAGAAAAAAAGATCAGTCCGTTTTTAATGGAAAAAAGATTAAAGCTTTTCAGGAAGAGATCATTGAGATGCTTGGGAATCTCAATGACCTTCAGCCACTTTTAAATGACGGTTCCTCTGTTTCTGAATTTCACTCCATTTTTGAAGAGATATTTAAAGTATTTGACAACAGACTTGAAGAGATTTTTCACCGATGGAATCACCCCAATCGCTGGGAGTCTTTTCTGATCCATGACTTTAAAGAAGAGTTTCAGAAATTCTTCTACACCCTGGAAAAAAACAGTCGAGGCAGATACCGGATTATATACAATATTGCTCAACAAGAAGAGAAAGATTACCTGGTTCAGTTTGAAGTAAATAGTGACAATAATGATACCATCTACCTGCCGCTGCTTCTCAAAGATGTTATTCGCGATCTTGTTGCCAATGCCAGAAAATACACTCTCCCCGGTGGCAACATTGAAATAGGAATTACACAAAATGACGGTGTGTTCAAATTTGTAGTTCAAGACAGCGGGTTTGGTATACCGGAAGAAGAGATTTCAAAAATAATTGAATTCGGTTATCGTGCATCCAACACAAAAGACAAGGTTAGAACCATGGGCGGTGGATTTGGTTTGACCAAAGCTTACCACATCACTCAAAAGTTTGGCGGGCGTTTTTGGATTGACTCGAAATTGGATGAGGGAACAAAAATCACCATAGAGATACCCGTGCCAAAAGAGATCCTCGAAAACAAGACCGATGATTGATTCGCTTTCATATAAAAATTTCTTGCTTAATGAGTGCCGTTTCGATTCAGCACACGATTTAGAGCATGTAAAAAGAGTCGTACAAAATGCCCTTCAAATTTCAAATAAAGAGGGTGGAGATACAGAAACAGTACGCGCCGCAGCCTGGCTGCATGATTGCGTTACACTGCCAAAAAATCACCCTGATCGATCAAGATCCTCAATTCTGGCGGCTGAAAAAGCGGCAGAATTTCTCAAAACCACTAACTTCCCGGAGTCTAAAATTCAATATGTTGCACATGCAATTGAAGCTCACAGCTACTCTGCCGGGATTAGGCCGAAAACGTTGGAAGCTAAAATTGTACAGGATGCCGACAGGCTTGATGCCCTGGGTGCGATTGGAATTGCCCGGTGTTTGATGGTTGGAGGAAAGCTGGATCGCGCCCTTTATCTGCCTGAAGATCCCTTCTGTGAAAACCGAGAGCCTAATGATTCTGTTTACACCATTGATCACTTTTATGAAAAGCTCTTCAAACTGCCTGAGTTGATGAACACAGATAGTGCAAAAAAAATCGCTTCTGATCGGGTCAATTTTATGAAGGTGTTTTTGGGTAAACTAAAAGACGAGGTTTGATCAGCTGTACTTTACTCCTTATCTGATTGTTCAAACATATTGTTCCCATGATGCAACAGCTTTACTGTTGTCTCCACATATTTTTCGCCCAGTATCTCTGACAACGCCTCTTCTGCTTCTAGATATAATTCCTGAAGCGTTGTTACCTCTCTATTTTTGACTGAATTCAACACTATTTTGGTTCGCCCATCAACTTTCTCTTTTAGAATCCATTCCCCCTTCTGCAGCTTTTTTAAGAACCGTGTAATTGTAGACGGGTCCAGGTTCAGGTAATCGGCTATCTCTTTTTGAAGTATCGGGCCTTCATTTTTAATGAAAATTAAAACCTCCACATAAGATGTGGCTAAACCGAACTCCTTGAAATAGGAGTCAAAATGTTTAGAAACGAAACGGCTGAATGTATTGGCTTCTGAATGCATGATCAATTATTTGTATATGCAATTTATTTAATTTTAACTAAAAAGATTGATAAATCAAATTTGGTGAAATTCTCCGCACTTTTCCCCTTTCATAGTTTTATTAAAAAACCGTTTTTCTACATCCAAATCAGGTTAGTGAATTTAACTTTCAGAATTTCTATTTCTAAGCAGAAATTGCGAAATTGGGTGAACCTATTTTCCTATGTATAGAGTACAGCTAAAAAATTTCGAAGGCCCCCTGGATTTGCTTCTCTTCTTTATCAGGAGAGACGAGCTCAATATCTACGATATTCCTATCTATCACATTACTCATGAGTTTCTTGATTACATCCGCTTGATGGAGGAGCTTGATCTTGATGTAGCCAGTGAGTTCATCTATATGGCCAGCATGCTGATGTCCATTAAAGCGAAGATGATGCTTCCTAGAGATCCGGACGGTGAAGAAGAGCTGGATGAGGATGACCCACGCTACGAACTGGTTCAGAAGTTGCTTGAGTACAAACGCTATAAAGAGATGGCAGAAAAGCTGACCATCATTGATGAAGAGACTCAAAAGAAATACTTCCGTGGTTATCTTGAAGAAGATGAGGTGGAAAAGCAGGCAACCGGCGAAGCTCTTAAAGATGTAACACTTTTTGACCTCATGGCTGCGTTCAGAAAAGTGTTAGCCGACATCAAGAGGCAGAATGTTTATCATAAAGTAGAAAAAGTTAAAATGACGGTTGAGCAGCAGGCCGAATATGTCTTAACCCGGCTGCAGGATATGGGAAGAACATCATTTTACGATTTCTGTATGGAATTGAAGACAAGAACAGCCATTGTTGTTACGTTCCTGGCTGTACTTGAAATGCTTAAAGA
>CAZHUP010000331.1:0-2840 GCA_964535495.1 uncultured Rhodohalobacter sp. | reverse complement strand
ATTGATGCCGGCTATATCAATTAAAGATATCGCGAATGGCATCCTGAATCTGTTCTGCACCGCTTTGAGCTGCAGCTCGCAGGGATAGTTCAACAATTGCTTCTGCGATCTCCTGGATCACATCTTCAACGGCCTGACGTCCGCCACCGCGGCCCAGATCATTCAGCTCGACTTCCGCAATTTCTACACGGGCTGATCTTTCGCCACCAACCTCCGTGTAAAGATCCGCACGTCCATCCGTCATAAGGAAGTGCTCGATTACAAGTGCTTTGTCTGTAGTTTCTCCGGATGATTTTGCTTGAATACTGCTCAGGATAGTTCGAAGATTATTCTCCGGCATTTTCTGCTCCACGTATATGGATGGGGAACTCACTACAATATTTCTCACAACGATTTCATCCGTAAACAGTGAACGGATGTTCAGTTCAATGCTAAAATCCTCTATTTCCAGAGCGTAGCCTTTTTCAAAACCATCAGGATTTTCAACACGGAAACCGTTAATGGTGCCGCTGCCTGAAAAAGGGGAGATTGAAACACGGTCGACCGTAACGGCAGTTTCCGTCATTTCGGAACCTACGGATTCAATACCGGATTTCACGATGGAGTCGAGGGATAAGGTGAGGACTAAAAAACCGATCAACAAGATTGCCAGAATTCCGGCCAGTCCAAATTTTATAGCTTTGCTCATTTTTTTACTCGTTTAGTGAATTGATTCAGAGATTGATATCTGTATTTTAAGTCGTTTGTTTCAATGTAGTAAATAGACAATAGTTTCTTAAAGAATTTATTTAGGCAGTTCATCAATGGAAGAAATTAATAAGCATCAAATTGAAGAAGATTTAACAGGCAGGAATATGCTTGGGATGTCTCTGTTATCTTTTCTCTTTTATCTCGGTCTGTCACTTCTTCTGATCTACTTTTTTCATGAAGGTAGTTTTATGTCAATCTTTGAACACGGCTATTCCATTACCGTTCAAGTGATGATAGGTACTACTGCCGGTATTGCAGCGGCGCTTATAATAATGTACCTCTCAACTAAATCCCCGATTGCAGATGTCCTGGACGATTATGCTCTATTCAGGGTAATTGCCAACACCAGGTTCTCCTCCTTCGACAGGGTGCAGATCTCATTTTTTGCCGGAACAGGGGAGGAGATACTGTTTCGAGGCGCAATTCAGCCAATACTCGGTATATGGGTCACATCAATCATTTTCATTGCCATACACGGCTATTTTAAGTTTAAGTCAGCCGGACACATTCTGTTTGGGTTGATGCTTTTTTCCCTGAGTATGATGCTGGGTGTTTTATATGAAGTATCGGGACTCATCTCCGCGATGACCGCACACGCTATTTATGATTTGGTGATGTTGCAGAATGTAGATAGGCTGAGCAGGGTAAAAAAACCTGACGGGTCTAAGTGACCGGCCAGGTTTTGTAAGGATTTCTATCTATTCAAAAAGATCTGATCAAGTCACCTTTTTGATGATTAGATCTCTTCGTTTTCATCACTGTTGACAACGGGAACGTTGTCTTTTAAGAGCTCCTCCAGTTTCTTGCGTGCATTGTTAACTTTTTCTTTCTCTTTTTCTATCACCTCTTCCAAATCAGATAGCTGCTCTTTCGCTTTCTCAATCTGTTTGATTCTTGTTTGTTTTTGCTCCTCATTCATATTGCCCTCTTCCAGGGCCTCTTCTGCACGTTCAATTTCAGTTTTTCCCCGTCTGACAGTTTCTTCAGCAGTAGCAATGTTCTTATCGAGTCTTTCTACCTGATCATTTAAATTCCGGGCTGCGGCAGCACGAGCTTGTCCAAATTCACGACCGGTCATTTCTCCTTTGTCTCTGCCATAGGCATGGCCTTGACCTCTATTCAGGCTATCAGCTTGACGGTTTGCCCTGCTATTACCTGCTCTGAGACTGTCTGAATTTCGGTTGGTTCTATCTTGGCGCACATCCAAACTATCGGCTTTCCTATTCTCATTCTGCTCGACTTTTCCTCTGTTGTCACTGTTCCCTCTGTCACTGTTTTGTGCAAAACCAAAAGTTGAGGTCATCAGCATCAGTGAAAAAGCGAGTAAGATAATTTTCGATATAATTTTCATAGTGAAGTAAATTCTGAAGTAGATTATTGATTATTCAAACTTTCCAAAGTCGTCTGCAACTCGTTTAACTTCTGTTCAACGGAGTCACTTGCTTCAGACAGTTCAACAGACAGCGAATCAGCCTCGATAACCAACTGAATATCGTTACTTTCATCAGCTTGAGATTGTCCGTTCTGGTTTGGACTACCACATGCAGAAAGAGTAAATACTGCAGCTATAATGAGTCCCAACTTGAAATTTCCCATCGTATATTTTTTAATTAAAATTGAGTATCGAAGATTAATATTAATATTTACACCATTTGTTCCAATCATTCTCAATAAGTCATTTATGACTTAACCTTTTCGGATATATGATAAAGTTGTAGTTATACTTAACAGGTAAGCTCTATTGGATTTAAGACTTATATATACTTCAACTTTAAAAAGCGGATCTATTATTACTGTCCCGAACTATCTGTTCAGAATCAGATACTGGTATGAATCGATCTGAAGCAGTTCTCCCAATTGCATCACTTCTCCAGTCATTACATTTGTAATTTGACTATTTCTGAGTTCGACAGGAAGCGAAATACTCTGTTCACTATTTTCGGTATTGATGATCGTAAAAACGGTGTCTGTTTCTGTATAGCGCATAAACCCGGCAACTGAAGGATCATTAAAGAGCGACTTATACTCCCCGGACCGTAAAACTTCTGTTTCTGCTCTGTAGTTTAATATTTTTAGATACTCCTCTCGAT
>CAZHUP010000330.1:0-2843 GCA_964535495.1 uncultured Rhodohalobacter sp. | reverse complement strand
ATACTGAATCATCCGGGCACACCACGTGTTTCTCTGATGAACTTTGTATCTTTTTGATTCTGACGAAATTTTGAGACCTAACTTATTCTATGGCCCGTAAAGAGTTTGAAATTCCGGCGATGTTTAAATCGCCCATTATCCGCAAGGTTAAAGAAGCGAATAAAATTACCGATCCTCGAAAGAAAGATCTTGCCCCGACCGAGCTGGAGTTTGGGCCGGTTACCTTTCTGATTCCCCGTCATTTCGGTTTCTGTTACGGCGTAGAAAATGCCATCGACATCGCTTACCGGACAGTTGAGGAAAATCCCGATAAAAACATCTATCTGCTCAGCGAGATGATTCACAACCCTACTGTGAATGAGGATCTGCAAAAACGAGGCGTTAAATTTCTGTTTGATACCGATGGATCGGTTCGAATTCCAATTGAAGATCTGTCACCGGATGATGTTGTCATTGTTCCCGCATTCGGAACGACGCTCGAAATTGGTGAAAAGCTTAAGGCCAAGGGTATTGATCCCTATCAGTACAACACCACCTGCCCGTTTGTGGAGAAGGTTTGGAAACGGGGGAATCAGCTCGGTAAGAAAGGCTACAGTTTGGTCGTACACGGAAAGCATAGGCACGAAGAGACACGGGCCACTTTTTCACACAGCGCCGATCACTCCCCAACTGTGGTTGTGCTAAACCCGGAAGAAGCACAGATCCTGGCCGATATTATGACCAAGAAGCGCCCTATCGAAGATTTTGATAAATATTTTGGCCATAAAAGCACACCCGATTTCAACCCCCTAAAGGATCTGGAATTTTTTGGGGTGATCAATCAGACCACTATGCTTGCCACCGAAACGCAGCAGGTGATGGATATCCTCAAGGAGGCGGCCAGAGAGCGGTTCGGTGAGGAGAATGTACTTGATCACTTTGCCGACACCTCTGATACACTCTGCTATGCAACAAACGAGAATCAGTCGGCCACCTACGCGCTGGCTGATGCCAAGCCGGACATTGCAGTTGTTGTTGGCGGGTACAACTCATCCAACACGATGCACCTGGTTGAAATCCTGGAACATCACTGCCCGACCTATCACATTCGTGATGCCGGAGAGTTTGAATCGACGGAGAAAATCCATCACTTCAACCAGTGGGAAAAGGAGATGAAAGAGACCATAGACTGGCTTCCAAAAAATCAAAAAGACTTAAAAATTGCGCTCACTTCCGGCGCTTCCTGTCCGGATGTTTTGGTGGATGAAGTGATGCTGAAAATTTTGTCTCTGTTTGACGGAACAACAAAGATTGAAGATGTAATTCGTCCGTTTGAAGAGAAATTGATAGTGGAAGGATAATCGTTATTTAACCCGGGTTAATCCGGAATAATGTTGAAGTAGGAGACTCGCTGTGGCTGGAAACTTCTCAATCGAACATCAAAATCGTCTGTAATTTTTTCTACCCTCGGTGTAACGTACCCTGTATCGTCGGCTTCCAGATCGGCGTAATCTACAAATACCCCAAATGGACGAATACCCTGTACTTCTGAATACTGGTGGATGGGCACATCATAACGAATTGTAATTGATGATGGATTAAACGAAACGGCGGTTCCTGAAGGCATATTACGTGTTCTGATCGACACTCTTACTTCAGCTTCTGTAAATTCAGCAACATCAACCTGAAAATTTACCTCATTTGTGCTCAACGTAATTCCACCGGTGGGTGCTCTAAGATTTACGTTTCTCTCCATACTTCTGGAAACATCATGAAAAGAGACCTCCTCTGTTTCCCACTGTGAAAGTTCCTGCAACCTGGATTCAGCCCCGGTCAATGTAACACTGTCGGGACTTATTATCGGCTCCCCAATCAATCCGTAACGACTTTGCAAATTGAGATCAATTTGCGGAACAATCGGAACTCGTTTTGTTGCTTTCTCCTCGGTTTCAATAGTTAGCATGATCGGTTCAACCTGCATAACACTCAGGTCTGAAAAAGCGCCAGACATGTTTCGGATCTGTTCAAAGAGATTAATCTGACGGGATTCCGCATTCAAACTTATTTTTGGCGGGTTGCTGTAGAGGGATATTAAATTCCATCCCTCGCCACTCACATTAACCGTTACCTGATCCGGAACATCACTCCGCAACGCCAAATTATCCGGCAAATTGGTTAATTCGATCGGAACCTGAACAGTGATGTTAAAATCACGATTCATATTTACCACAAACCATAAACTCAAAGCAAATACAAAGGCAATGCTAAACGCGATCACTTTCTCCCGGGCAAAAAAATTATTTTCGTCAGGTTCTCCTGCCTCACCCTCTGCCGAAGAGAAGAATATTTTGAATCGCTCGGTTATGAAGTTCCATAAATTCATAGACTAAATATGCGGATTTAATTTAAGCTCGCACAACAATTTCTTTTACTACTTTTGATCCCACCTTATCGTTCAGTCGTTTAACAATCGAATACCGGTTTGCATGAATTTCGTGTCGCCAAACATCACTTTCAACATTTACAAACAGTTTATCACCTTCAAACCTTAAGTTTTTGGTGACAGAACTGATATTATCCCCCACAACTTCGGGCCAATAGTGAAGCACCATACCTCTGCGAAGCTCCGTCTTTTGAGGGATTTTCTTTAAAAAATTTTTTAGTAAATGCTCTATCGATTCCGGTTTCTTTCCAAATGCCATAAACCTTTAATATTTCGTTGAAACCTTTCCGTCTTGAACAGTATACCACGCATTTTCGTCTATATCCTCAAATTGACTTACCGTAAAAGGACGATCCGTAGCTGATGTAATAAACGTTTGTCCGCTGTGTTTCGTCAGTGTCTCTGTAATTACGTCAATTTT
>CAZHUP010000329.1:0-2855 GCA_964535495.1 uncultured Rhodohalobacter sp. | reverse complement strand
AGTGTAATTTCGCAATCCAATACCTTTGATACCGGGCATCCCTCTTTCGCTCCTTTTGCAAGTTCATCAAATTCATCCTCTGATATCTCCGGAACTGTGGCATCCAGTTTCAAGTCGATTCTTGTAATCGCCCAGCCTTCACCATCTTTATCCAGCGACAGTTTCGCGTCTACATTAAGTTCATCGGCTGTAAAACCTGCCTTGCCCAACTCTACGCTCAGCGCCATTGCAAAGCATCCTGCATGGGCCGCAGCAATCATCTCTTCAGGATTCGTGCCTTTTTTGCCATCTTCATTTTCAAATCGAAGCTTCACGGAGTAGGGTTGCTCATCAAATGCACCGCTTTGCGTGGTTAGCGTTCCTGATCCTTCCAATCCTGATCCTTTCCAAACTGCTTTTCCCGTTCTTTTCATAGTCTTCTTTCTTTTTTATTTGATTTCAATGATGTGTATTTAAAAAAATAATACCGAAAATTTCGTTCAGAAGTGGAGAAACCTTTGTTCATTGAGACCGGGATTAAAAAAATTTCCGTCCTATTAATCACTGTTTTTTCATACACTTTTGAGTAATTCTCCCCTTCTGCAAACCGGCAAATGCTTACTTCCGGGTAACTTTTGGTTGTCATAACTCGTAAAGCAACTTAAATCTAAAACATTTGGAATTGAGTTATGGCAAAACGGAAAGATAGAAAACGACTCTGGATAATATTGGGAGTGATCATCATTTTTGGCGGTGGCTCTTTCTTTTATCTGTATGGAAAGAACACCGGAAATGAGATCAAGGAAGAACCACATGTAACAGCCGAAATTGGAACGGTTGTAGAAAAAGCTCTGGCTGTTGGCACCATCGAGCCGGACAATGAAATTGAAGTGAAATCGAAAATCTCCGGCGTAGTAAGTCGAATTTATGCACAGCCTGGTGATTTTGTACGTGAGGGTGAACCGTTGATTGAAGTACGGCCCGATCCAACACCCCTGGAACTTGCCGAGGCCAAGCGGAACCTTGAGCGAACAGAAATTGAAAAGAATAATCTTGCCAAAGAACTGGAAAGAATGGAGACACTCCTTACCAGAAATTTAGTTTCTCAGCAGGAGTACGACCGGATTGATCAGCAGTTTGAAGATGTAAAAGTACGGGAGCAGATCAACAAAGAGCGCCTGGAGCTTTTGGAGAGCGGTCGAATTATGATGGGTGAAACACTCATCGAATCTGTAATACGGGCACCGATTGACGGTTACATTCTGGAAAAAATGGTAGACGTAGGAGAGCCTGTGGTACCGCTCACATCTTATCAGGCCGGAACTGCCCTGATGAGCATTGCCGGTATGGAGCAGCTTCTCTTTAAAGGTACCGTGGATGAAATTGATGTCGGTAAAATGGAAGAAGGGATGACCGCTGAAATCAAGATCGGTGCTCTGCCGGGTCAAATTGTTTTGGGAGAAGTTTCCCGCATCTCATTGAAGGCGAGACAGCAGGATAACGCAACTGTGTTCCCCGTCGAAATTCAAATCACCGATACACAGGGCGCCATTTTAAGAGCAGGATATTCGGCTAATGCGGATATCATTATTGAGCGGGTGGAAAATATTGTGACTATTCCTGAGCGGGTTGTAATTATGCGCGATGGAAAATCCTATGTAGAAGTGCCCGGCAATCAGCCCGGAAGCCGGGAGGAGAAAGAGATTGAGCTGGGACTAAGTGATGCCATTACCGTGGCAGTTCTGAATGGAATGGAAGAGGGTGAAAAAGTTCTGGAGCGTCCTGCTAAATCACTAACTGTAAGATAATCGGCTGAATCTACTTATGGCCAAAACCTGTAAATATTAGCTCAAAGACGCTCATGACCCTTTTTAATCACATCACCGAACTTTTCCGAAATCTGAATCAGCAGAGACTGAGAAGCTTTCTTACCGTATTCGGCATTATGTGGGGGACAGCCACGCTGATTTTGCTGCTGGCATTCGGAATGGGGTTTCGAGATCAAACCGTTCTGAACATGCGCGGTATGGGCGATCAACTGGCCATTATGTTTCCCGGCCAAACCACAAAAGCGTTTGAGGGATATGGCATTGGCCGGCCTATTAACTATCGGGAATCTGACGCAAAGCTGTTGCAGGATCAGATTGCAGACATCGAAATTGCCACTCCGGAGTATATGCAGGGGATTGAAATTTCGAACGGTGATAAACGCAGAAATTCTCAAATCGGTGGTGTTTACCCGGTCTATCAGGATTTGCGCAATGTGTTTGAAGAACCCGGCGGGCGCTGGCTCAATGAGAATGACATAGAAGAACGACGACGTGTTATTTTCCTGGGAAACCGATTGGCAGAGAATCTATTTGGAGATAAAGATCCGGTAGGTGAGCAGGTTTTTGTCCGTAATACACCCTTTACGGTAATCGGCGTTCTACAGGATAAAATTCAGAACTCCTCCTACTCCCAGCGGGATATGGACAGATCTTTTATCCCCGCCACAACCTTTTCGGCAATGATGGGCACCGATCAGATCAACAATATTCTGTACGTGCCCAAAGATCCTGCCCTGGCTAAGCAGGTTCAGGATCAGGTGTATGAAGTGATGGCAAGAAAGCACCGGTTTGATCCCTCAGACCGGGATGCACTCGGTATCTGGGACACCAACGAATTCTGGGAATTCATTAACGTGATGTTTTTGGGAATTAACGGATTTCTGGGTCTCATCGGATTTTTCACACTTGCCGTAGGCGGTATCGGTGTAGCAAACATCATGTTTGTTGTGGTACAGGAGCGCATGAAGGAGATTGGCATCCGGAGGTCTGTTGGGGCAAAACGGCATCATATCATGGGACAATTTTTTGTAGAGACCTTTATGATAA
>CAZHUP010000328.1:0-2856 GCA_964535495.1 uncultured Rhodohalobacter sp. | reverse complement strand
ATCACTCCCTCACTCATTCTCTCCAACACTCCCTCTATCTTTTCACTCTCCATCATAAATCCGCCAATCTAGTTTCTCCCGATCTGGCGAGGTATTTTTGGATGAAGGGAGAATGAGCTTTTTTAGATTCGGCAGTAAATCATTTAGCCGTAAATGATTTTAACCAGTGATCTAATTCTATTTCAGAATTAAAATGATAATCTTCGTCATTCAAACCTTTCCAAAACCCTTCAAATCTTTGCTTCGAATTAAATACTCTGAATGAAACCCCTTTGTAGTTAAAAACACGAACAACTAATTCGTATTCTTCGCTTGAAATTTCTATTGTTTCAATTGTTTTATTAGCAGTTAAATACTCACAATTGGTTTGATTGATTTGATTCATAGCTTTTAATTTTTGTTGACAGCAGTAGCTTTATAAATATCTGCCGGGAGTGGCTCTTCTACTTTCCAAACAATGTTCATAGGCTGAGAACCTTCCCATTTGTTTAAATTTACAGGACCAACAAAAAAGTAAGGTTCAGTTTCTCTCCTTTCGTCACGTCTTTGATTTCTAATGAATAGCAGTGGGGTAATTCCTTTTTCTCTATGTTCTAAATGGCGGATACCCTTTTTGGTAGTTGGTTTTGTATTGCTCTGAGTTTGCCAGTGAAACAACGTATCTGAAATTGCATAATCGCGATACATTGTAGATGGTGAGTAATCCTTCTCACTTTTATTCAAAGTCACAAAAAGCAGATTACATTTCGTTTCTTTGTGATAGTAAACTCCTTCTCTTGGTAGATATAATTTTCCTTTTCGAATATCATTGAATGCCGCCATTATCTCATCACGGCCGTATCTAGCGTGTAATTCTAAGTGAATATTATAAGGGTTTTCCCAGAATCTTGTTTTATGAGTTACTTCATTTAATAGGCACTCCATTAATTCCTGATACTCTTGGACTAATTCAGGGTAAGACCAAAATTTGTGAATTAATTTTTCAAGTCGACTTATATCTTCTCTCTCACCGAAATTAGCCGCCCACATTTTTAGAAATGATAATTCTTTGTTAGTCAGATTATCAATTGAAGGAGCTTCTGAGAAAGAAAAGAAATTAATGCTCCACTTTAACCTTGAAATACTATCAAGGTGAATGCTTCGGATAATAGAACGGCCAAATGATTTTTCTTCTTCTGTTTGTTCAGTTTTAAGGATTCCTGCATCTCTTTTAAGTTGTGTGAAATAAAGATCATTTTTATAGAAATCTTCTAAATGAAGTTCTGTTTTGTAGAAAAACTGCTGTAATGAATTTGGCCTATCTACATTATTGTAAAGTGAAAGGATTTGTGGTCTGTTTGACGCAATAGAATCTTTAATATTATTCAAAACGATCTCCTGAGAAACCTTATCCAATTCTATCGCACATCCAGTTGGAAGTACAGGGAATTCATTCTCAACATGCCGTTCAAGTTTTCTGCCATGAACATTTACGAGGGAACTAAACTTTTTAGAGTAGCTGAATTTCTTATTTGAGTAGCCTATAAAATCAAGAACAGTTAAACATTCTTTTCCTTCAGACAACCTGAGACCTCTTCCAAGCTGTTGGGTGAAAAGTATGGAGCTTTCAGTTGGTCGTAAAAATAAAATGGTATCAACTTCAGGGATATCAACTCCTTCATTAAATAAATCGACAGTAAAAACAGCGTTAACTTTTCCTTTTCTAAGTTCAGATATTGCTGAATCCCGAGTACTTCGATCGGAATTTCCTGATAAATGAATACTTGATATTCCCATTGTATTGAACTTATTGGCCATGTATTCTGCATGTTGAACACCTACACAAAAACCTAAAGCTTTCATTTCATGTGGATTCTTAACTTTGTCCTTCAACTCCTTTTCAATAAAGGCAATTCGATCATCAGAGGATGTGTATAATCTTTCTAATTCTTTTTGATCATACCTGCCTCGAACCCAGTTCACATTTGACAAATCTGTATTATCATGAACACCGAAATATTGAAAAGGTGAAAGCAATCCTTGTTCAATTGCATCCCAGACTCTCAACTCAGCAGTGGCCTTACCATCAAAGAAATCCATGACATTTCTGCCGTCAGTTCGTTCTGGTGTGGCTGTTAATCCTAATAGATATTCAGGCTCAACATAATCCAGAAGTCTTTGATAAGTACTTGCCTCAGCATGATGAAACTCATCAATTATTACAACGTCAAAGTGATTAGATTTAAATTTAAATTCGCCGGAATGAAGAGATTGAATCGATGCAAAAACATGATTCCAATCGTTTGGTTTGAACCCATCTACCATAAGTTCACCAAAATTCGATTCCTTTAAAACTTGACGAAATGTTTGAAGACTCTGCTTTAATATTTCTTTTCGATGAGCAACAAAAAGTAACTTTGATTCACTATCAAATTCTTTTGTGAAATTCTTGTAATCAAAGGCGGAAATAACAGTTTTTCCAGTACCCGTTGCTGCAACAACTAAATTCTTATCATTATTTTTGACCAGCCTCTCTAACTCAAGCTTCTCTAAAATTTCTTGTTGGAATGAGTAGGGTTTTATATCAAAGAACGTTTGATCAAAATTGATCGTGTTCTCTTGATTCAATGCCTGACTTAAAACCTTGCTTTCATTTTCACTTCCATTATAAATCTTAAATTCTACGCTATTCCAATAACTTTCAAAAGAAGCTTCAAATTTTTGAATCAAGTGGGGGGATTCAATATTTGAAATTCGAACATTCCATTCTAGTCCATCAGTTTGAGCACTTGCTGAAAGATTTGAGGATCCAACATAAGCTGTACTGTACCCTGTATCTCTATGAAACAACCAAGCTTTTGCATGAAGCCTTGTTCG
>CAZHUP010000327.1:0-2857 GCA_964535495.1 uncultured Rhodohalobacter sp. | reverse complement strand
GTTGAAACCGTTGTTATAATGCGGATTGATACATTCAAGTATGAGAAACATTTAAAACCTATACAATTCTATCGGGGTCATACTTCTCAAAAAAGCGAGTTTGTACTGCCTTTTACATCAGATTTTTCAAAAGTCAAAGAAAACTCGGTGCCCGTTTTAATCCGTTTGTATTGGTATTGGCCATTTAATTGTTGTGTTAGAATGTCTATAATCAATATACCACCAGAAAGTTCTATTTGTTTTAAATCATCACGAATGCCAATTCCATTATCTGTTATTATAATCTTAACCCGATCATCCGTTTCAGATAAATTGATAGAAATCATACCGGTACTCTTTTTGATAAAGGCATGTTTTAAAGCATTTACAATTACTTCATTTACAATTAAAGAAAAAGGAACAGACTGATTAACATTCAGATGTATTTGTTCTAATGAAAAATCTATTTCTATTTTTTTTCCATAATTTAAATTCTCAACTAAATCTTGAGCCAAAATCCTGATATTATTGGATAACTCGATTCTGGAAAAAGATTCACTCTTATATAATTGCTCATGGATATTTGAAATTGTTTTGATTTTGGTGACGCCGATATCAAGTATTTTTTTGACTTCAGAATTGTTCTCACCTTCAGACTTTAGTTGTAATAATGCCGAAACAACTGCCAGGTTATTTTTAACGCGATGATGTATTTCAGACAGCAGTATTTCTTTTTCCTTTAATGATTGGTTGAGTTCATCTTCTTTTTTCAGAAGTTCAGTAATATCCTCTTTGATAGCTACAAAGTGGGTAATTTCGTCATTTTCTTTATTCACAATGGGTGAGATCACAGCCTTTTCCCAGAATAATTCTCCGCTTTTTTTCTTATTCTGAAACTGACCGGACCAATCTTTTCCGGATTTTATCGTATCCCATAGGTCATTATAAAAAGTTTCAGATTGATATCCTGATTTTAGTATTCGCGGGTTTTTCCCAAGTACCTCTTCGTAGGAATATCCGGTAACTTCAATGAAATAGGGATTAACGTAATTGATTGTTCCTTCTGCATCTGTAATAATAATCGACACAGAACTGGCTTCAACGGCACGGTTGAGGAGTATTAGTTTTTCTTCCGCTATTCTGATTTTTGTAATGTTCCTGCCGATACCAACCAGCCCTTCAACTTCATGATTTTCATTATAAATGGGAGAAAGGGTGGTTTGATGATAATGTGTACCTGATTCACTTTTAGCTGTCCACTCATAGGTGACAAATTCACCTTTCAATGCCTGTGCATTTGCTTGCTCATGCACTTTTGCTTGCTCCGCACCAAATATTTCACGCGCGGTTTTTCCTAAAAAGAATTCCGGTGTCAATCCATGATTTTTCACCCAGGGGCCAAATACTCCGGTATGTCGTTGCTCCTTGTCTAACGTGTAAACCGTGTCGTTCATCGAAGCCATGATATTTCGAAAACGGGCTTCGCTGTTTCGTAAAGCTAATTCTGATCTTTTTTGTTCTGTAATTTCAACAAAAGTCACGGCGCATTGACCGGGCCCTGCCTGAAAAGCGGAAACAGAATAGTAGTTACTTAACATTTCTGAATAATTTTCAAACTGTATCGGCTCTCCACTTATTGCAACTTTTGAATATCTGCCTATCCAATCGGCTTCATCGTTTTCAATACCCGGCAAGGCTTTTGTTAGGTTCTTGCCAATAGCAGATTTCAGGTTCAGGCCTGTTGTTTTTTCAAATCCTTCATTCGCTGCAACTATCTTTAGGTCACTTGGAATTCCCTTTTTATTTTTGACTACTTCGAAAAGCACAAAGCCGGAATTCATGTTTTCAAAAAGCGACCGGTAGCGCTCCTCCGATTCCACAAGTGCCATATCCGCCTTCTTGCGCTCGGTAAGGTCTTGTGTATAGATTGCAATATCCTCACCCATAGAGACAATTTCCAATCGTAGCCATGTTGGGATACTGAGAATTTCTCCTACGTAAACATCATCAAAAACCCGGGTTTTACCTGTATTAGCAACATGTACATATGCTTTGAAAATGTCAGTGTCCTTGTGCTCCGGAAAAAGTTCGAGTAACTTTTTACTTATAACTTCTTGCGGGTCTGTTCCGTTAATTCGCGCAATGGCCTGGTTTTCATAAATCCAGGTAAAATCGATGACCTGGCCTTTATCATCGCGTACTGGATGAAGAATTGTAAATCCGTTAGGTGAAATTTCCTGTGACTTGCGAAACCGTTCCCGGCTCTTCTTTAGCTGTTCTACAACCTTAGCCATTTTATTCTCATCATTTATGACGGAAAGTTCACGGGTACGAAGCAAAGCCTCAATTCGGGCAAGAATTTCGGCCTTTTCAATGGGTATAGAAATCAAATCATCCACAACTTTCCAAAGGAAGGAACTTGCCGAATTGATATCATTCCTGGGTGTGGCCAATAAAATGGGCAAGGTAATTGGGAGTTGCGATTTCTTAAGGTCTTCAAGCTCTTTGATGTACTTTTTCAGCATGCCGCCATCGGTAATGATCAGGTCGGGTTCAATCCTGTTAATATCTCCTGTACTTTCACATATTTCTACATGGTATTTTGACAATAGTAAATCCTTAAGAGTACTTACGCATTCTATTTGGCTGAAAAAAAGTATAATAGTTTTCTTATTGTCCATAAGCACTCTTTGATTGAAATATCTCAAGTAATTATTTAACCACTAAGGAAGAGATAAATAAAATTTAAGTTGTCTATGCCTAATTCAACTTTAAACAATTTAGCATTTTTTAAAATCAATACTTCTTGGTGTATTTTCCGCATTATAACGGTTTGGCGGCTAAGCGGCGAGGCAACCAACTTTCCAATGCCCCAAAT
>CAZHUP010000326.1:0-2863 GCA_964535495.1 uncultured Rhodohalobacter sp. | reverse complement strand
CAACTATCTGTTTAGTAATAATGAATATAGTAGTGACTGCTATACTATTACTATACAAATGGCATCACTTATTAAGCAAAAAAACTGGTATTATCTGCAATTTTACAGCAGTAGACGATCTCCAAAGAAGAAAAGAATAGCGTTAAAGACGCGCACAAAGAGTACAGCCGTTACCTTAAAACGCAAACTGGAAGATGAGTTTGCTGCCGGCGTTTTTGATCCCTGGCTGAATGATACGGTTTCCATAGAAGGCGAGGTACTGAGCAAGGATTCAACCATTAAGGAAGCATTGGATCAATACATTAAAGTGAAATCGAAGAAAGACTGGCGGCCAAAGACGGCTGAAAATGCCAAATATGTGCTTGAGGATTTTGTGAGGAGAGTTGGTAATGATTATCCGGTTGGAGGAGTTACCGAAAAGCACTTTAATGCCTTCCTGAACCGAAATGATATTAAGTATGAGACGAAAAGATCCCACAAAAAGAAGCTGAAAACCTTCCTGATCTGGCTGGATGATAATAATCTGGCGAAGCTGAGCTCAGGGGAACTGCATGTGAATAATGACGGGTATGAACAGGAAGAAACCATTAATTACTTCACCAAAGAAGATATTGAAACCCTGACAAGCTACATCAGTGGTAAAGTGGCCAGTGATATCAAAAAAGGTTACCAGAACAGAGACTTCAATGCCTTGTGGTTAACGGATTTTATACACTGGCAACGTTTTAGCGGTATGAGACTTTCTGAAACACTGAATTTGCGAGCTGGTGATATCAATATTTCTACCTGGGAAATTGTTATAGGTAATGATCACTTCATTACCAAGAGTAAAAAGAAGCAGGTTTTACCCATTGAAAGCGTAGACCCATTGAAGAAGATCGCGAGGAAAAAGCTCAGTGAGTGTTCGAATGAGACTGACAGACTATTCGGACATAGTTCAAACCGGCACACGCACAGGATATTTAAAAAGTATTTAAGGCAGGCATTACCGAATAAGAAGTACCTGAACATCCATAGCCTCCGGCATACGTGCTGCATTGAGCTTTTACGCGCCGGAGTTCCAATTTATACTGTACAACGCTGGTTAAGACATTCTGATGTCAAAACCACTCAGCGCTATGCGGATCTGTTGAATATGGATATTAGTGACCAGATTGGCAGGGCATTCTCAGTGAGCAAGTGATCAAAATCTGTAAGAAGTATCTTCCTCAGCTGTGGCCAAAGAATAGTTTTTCTCTGGAAATAGTTTTTGGAGAATTACGTCACTACGTCACTGGAATGAAAAACCCCGCACTCACACTGCCAGATATTTGCGAGCTTGACGGGCCTTAATTGTCCAGTGGTTACTAATATTCAATTTCAGATGAAATTATTACATCACTGTAAATCTTTAATTGAGTAAGGATTTCATTTGTTTTTTGATCTTTCTCAATATCCAGAATAATCAAAATATTACAGATTCCAGAATACAGAGCTGATATTAGCAATCTTAAGTATGCTTTTATGAAAGCAACATCTCTTCTTTTAAAAACTTCGAAATCAATGGAATCTCGTTTTATAGATAAATGCTTCTTTTCAAGTATTGAAATATCATTATGACTATCTAAACATACTGTTGCATAGTGTGTTGCATATAATTCATTCAAGTTCAGATTAGAAAATTTTTGGTAGATGCTTAATGATGACGCTCCACTTTTTTTAAGAGACTTTAGTTCATTGATTGTAGATTCGTACTTTTTTTCAATCTCTTTTTCTTTTTTAGTTCTCTTCCCTTCAAATTTAGTAACATAATTTTTGTAAAACTTCTTCCGTTTTTCTAAAAATTTTACTCGCAAACTTATTACATATTCCTCATTTTCGTCATTGGCTATATTTTCTAAATCTATCTGAGATTCGAGAATGGATCTTACGATTATTGGAACAGTGTTGGCTCCTTTACTATTTATCAAATCAACACATACATAACTCTGTTCATAAATTGAGCAAAAAATTAAGATAGCTGATCGTCTAAGATCATTTCTCACATCGGTTTTTATTAACGATAATACATGCTCAATCTCTGATAAAGAAAATTGTAATGTATTTCTTATTTCAGTAAGGGTTAGCATTTCCATGCATTGGATGACCTATGTTGAGTTAAATTAGAGGCAAGATTGTTAAATCAAGCCCCTATCCCTTACGAGGTGATAGTCAACTGTTTTTGAATCCAATAAAGACTGGCCTGGCTCAGCAAAAACAATACGATAATAGTTGCATTTCATATTTTCATCAAACTTAAGTAACAGAACAACATTTTGGGTGACATCTTTTCTCTCGAAAATCAATTCTATATCGTCTTGACTCGATAAATTAAAACCTTTTTGCTCTACTGCTCCTTTGCAATACTCTATATTTTTATTAATCAGAGGTTCTAATAAATTATGTACTAAATTTCTCGACTTGAAATTCAAAGCTTTATTTTTCAAAAATCTAAACATAGTTATATTGTTTAAATAATATTTATGGTTTAAATGTATAGAAAGTAAAACGAATTAATTGCCATGCGAATATGAGATTCAAATTTTTCTTTCGTAATCTACGATTTTAAATTACTAATTCTCCGACTAAAAGAGAAGGCATTGCCTTCTCTTCCAAAGATCCCGGTCAATCCTGTTGGGCGTTCACAGCTTCAGCAAACTCCTCAGGTTCTTTGTATCCCTCGCGGTGAATAACGCGTGTGTACTCGCCTGATGGTTGCAGTGCGAAATGATCGATATCGCCATGCCGGTTTTTGTATGAGAGCACTGACTCAATATTAGCATAGATCCGTTCTTCAGTCTCGTTTAACACAATGAATAGCGTGGCACTCATTCCGAGGAGGTTT
>CAZHUP010000325.1:1655-2868 GCA_964535495.1 uncultured Rhodohalobacter sp. | reverse complement strand
TCAGCAATCTCTCCAATAAGTTCCATTTCCTTATCGGTAATATCTCCAAGAGCATTACCCATAATAGAACTATAGAACATACCACGAGCAGCCATCTCTTCCTGCTTTTCTGCTGAAGCTTTACTTGCTGCCTCTGATATTTGCTTCTTTGCCTTAGCAAACTCTTGCTCATGTTCCCTTTCAAAACGGTCTAATTCTCGTTGAACTAACTGCTCCTTAGCTAACTTCTGCCTCTCAACCACAGCCTGAGCAGTCTCTTGGATCTCTTCGGGAGTTCTCGGTTGTAGTCCGTACCTCTCAACAAGCTCGTTTACCATATCCGTATCTACCTGCATCTCAGGCATTGGCGTAGGTTCCCTGCCAGTTACATTATTTATAAGCTCTTCTAGCTGGTCTACAGCACCGTCTTTTGATGGATCAGCTACATGCTCTCCAAAGAAATCTGGACCATGATCGGCTGTCATCTCATCAGGTACATCAGGTATATCTACCTTGGGAGCTGTAACTTTGGGAGCTGTAACTTTGGGAGCATTGAATGAGAAATCAAAGCTACTACCACCAAAACCAGACCCAGTACTAGTTGTACCGGCTTGAGGGGTCATGCTAGTACTTGGAGCAGGAGAACTTTCTCCTTCTTTCTCCTTCTCCTGTTTTTTAGGCCATGGGAAATCTTCAGTTCCAGCACCAGTTCTTCCTGTAAGTGCTGTAGCACCCATAATACCATGTCCTCTTAGCTTCTTCAGGCCTTCTTCTATAGACTCATCAGCATAAACAGGCTCTCCACCCATATCTACTACTTGTTGACGGATAGCTTTAGCTTGTTGTTCCAAGTTCTTCTTCGTCTCAGGGTCATTTGCCCTGTGTATCTCAGTCTTTAACCCTATGATAGCCTCGTTTAAACCATCTACTACAACGCTCATCATATTAGGGTTCTCTTGAAAATCTTCTGACGCCCCTCGGGGGGCATTAGGAGTCATAGGCATAGCATCAGGCGGAACCTGTTTACCTGCCTTCTTCTTAGCCCCCTGATGAGGAGGCTTCCTAGTTGCCGGAGGGTTAGCTCCCACCTTACCTCTGTGGTCTTTAAGGCGGGCAGAACGAGCAGCAGCCTGATTGTGATCGACTGTGCCTTTATTCTTCAGTACGTTCATAATGTTATCAAGTGGGTCTGGCATAGGCATACCGTCACCTCCTCATCAAATTTAACTTACTA
>CAZHUP010000325.1:0-1555 GCA_964535495.1 uncultured Rhodohalobacter sp. | reverse complement strand
ATTAATGTATTAGCTTCCTTCTTATCTCCCCGTAATATCACAGGGTGCGCTCCTCTTACTTGGGGTCTGTACATCTTCTGTACTGCATACCCTCCGTAATTTAGCCATGCAGCAGAGGACGTAAATAACTGTTCTACTTCTATTATTTTGTTATTCCTCAAATCAGGGTATCTTAATACAGCTTTAGTCCCTGTTCTTTTATGTCCATGCCCTACCATGTAAACATCAGCAAGTATATTCTTGCTAAGATCTTCTGCGTTATTTACAATATTACCCTGCTTTTTACCGCCCCCGTTCCCATGTGTAATATAGATAGTATATACCAGTCTCTTAGAATTGTTTGGCCTCTTACCAAACGAGATTTTAAGTAAGTTCTCATCCTCATTGTACGGGACTCCGAGATACTCTGCAATCTCTTCGGTAATATTTTGTCCTGCTGACCTCTTGGTTCTAGTCTCGTGATTCCCATCGTTCATGCACAGGATACGCTCTCTTATAGGTTTCAGCATTCTTTTGACCTCTTTCTTCTGGTCATTAGGAGAGATTACATCTTCGTAAGGACTCCCTGCTGAGTTAATTAAGTTATTATTAAGCATATCCCCGTTAATAACTACAAATCTGTAAGGCTCCTCCATTATAAAGTCGCAAAACCTTTGGAATTCAACATGATTAAAAAGTATATCTCCTGTATGTAAATCCGATACGCCATATATTTCCATAAACTCCCACTCTTGTGGGAACTCGTATGATATAATCTGAATCTAGAACCCCTCCAATCTAAGACTTTATCTTGATATGATCTCCATGTCCTGTTACTTCAACGTCAACAAGCTCTCCTATATCTAACATAGGAAGAAGTGTTACGTATCTACCTGCCTCATCTTGAGCAAGAAACCCTACAACATTTGTTCGATTACCTTCATGCTCTACACCGACAGTCCGTATCAGTGTAGGTAAAGGTTTAGTAGGCCACGTACCTGAATCTTCTTTTCTAGGTAGTTTAAGAGCATTAGCCACTCCTTGACCTATAGCTTTACCAATACTTTCCTGTACGGTGGTATGTCTTAGTACATTAGAATCATTAGTGCTAGTTAAAAAGCCTCCCTCTACAAGAACCACAGGGGCTTTCGTATTAACTAGATGCCAGTGCCTACTTTTCTTCTGCCCTCTATCCCTTATTCCCAAAGGGTCAAGGTAGTCCATAACAGAATTATGAATCTTCCTTTGTGTTTTTATGGTCATATCAAAAACATAAGAAGAATCCAAAATAAATGTTTCAAACCCATTAGCACGAGGGTCCCCAAAAGCGTTGTAATGAATTTCAACAGCTAAATCAGCATCGTTCTTTTCAACAATATTACGTTGTTCGTTGAACGATACTCTTACATCTGTTTCTCTTGTAAGGATAACTCTATGGTCAGTATAGTACTTATTTAAGTAGTCCCTAAAAGCAAGTGCAGTAGTAAGATTCAAGTCTTTTTCTCTTAATCCGTTTGCTACAGCACCGGGGTCTGACCCTCCATGCCCGACTATACCTACAATAGTTTTCACCCAA
>CAZHUP010000324.1:0-2872 GCA_964535495.1 uncultured Rhodohalobacter sp. | reverse complement strand
ACATGGGGTCTTCGCTGAACCATTCATCAATCAGATCTTGTACTTCAATATGAGCTACACTAAGCATTTGTAAACGTTTCTTTTTCTCATCACGGCTATACTCTTTCTTGATTGCCCGCTCAATATCTGCAGGTGTAGTGTGCTCTCCTTCAATTCTGTTCGAATAATAACTGTTTATATGCCGGAGTAGCCGTGTAACTTCTATTCGAGTTACCGGATGCAGAAGATCATCCAGCGAAGCAGATTTACGATACACCTCCATAGCCAGATTTACCAAATCTGAGGATTCTCTGGGAAACATTGGCTCCATTTGGCGTGGATGATCGAACATAATTATTACAATTAATGCTTTTCAGGATTATTTGCCGGTTTATTATCCAGTCACCTTAATCCATTAAAGTTATGATTTACATGTAAATATAGGATATATTTTCTAAACATATTCACTATTTTATGCCGGTTTAATTGCCGGTTAATTATCCGAAAGAGATGACTGATTTAATCACGTAATTCAGAGATTCTTTCTCTCTGTAATCCTGGACTTGAATGATAAAATTGATCGACTTTAAAGGGTCCACGGAACTCTTCATTTCCTGATTAGAGATAACAGTAAGAGATAAATGGATATCGATCAAAAATTCAGCGTATCAACTCTTATCATGACTCTATTTACTAACCATCTACCTCTAACCCCATGTGTTACTTCACGATCCCATCAGATTCTAATGGCATCTTTAGTCGGATTGATTTTTTTGTACGGAGTCAGTTACCGGGGTAGGTTTATTATCCCTGAACAGTTGTAAAGCGCTGGAAAGGTGCGAAACGGCAGCCACACACTATTGAGAATTGGACTGTCGCATAAAAAGAATTCTACGACATGGATAACATCGAATCCAGAATGTTATGCCTCTTTAATAAACCACATATTTGTATGACATTCGGAAAGACAATAAAAATATTTCTCATTGATGGTGATCCTAATGGAAGAATGAGTTGTGAGCTTTCAAATTGGACTGGTAAAGCTTACAAAATTCCGAGAATCAAGATAAAAGATTGTACAGATCGTGAAGATCTTATAAGCACAGGGGTTTATCTACTTTTTGGGAAAGACGACGATGGAAAAGACCTGGTTTATATCGGTGAAGCGGAAACAACTGTACCATCGATGACATCGAACTTTCTAAACCTTCGACAAAAACTCATAGACGAAAAAGCAATTGTTGAAAATGGTAATAGCTTTGAATTTGTCGAGGATTACATTTTCAGTAGTCCATCTACAGCAGTGGCTATGGTAATGGGAAGAAATACCAATGGGCTTACCGGATGGAAGTTAAAGAGCGGTAGAACTTTAAAAGATTATGAATCCTCAGAAATAATATCAGAGGCATAATTGCCACACCGTTATGGCGAAATTCTGTAAATGATATCAATTTGATGAAGATAATTTATTGTAACTAACTTTCAATTCAATTGGAGAATAGTATGGAAACACCAAATATCGAATCGACACAGAATAATGTACCGGTGGTCGCTGTCGGGGGAATGGGTAATAACTATTCTGATAGCGGTGATCCCGATCGTCGGTTTTATCATGCTGATCGTCTGGGCGTTCGGATCTGGAACAAACCCGAACAAAGCGAACTGGGCAAAGGCCGGGCTGATCTGGTATCTGGTCTTTATCGGGTTCCATGTTCTGATCTTCGTCTTCTGGGGCGCAACCGCGTTTTTCAATATGTGATTACCGGTTAATTTTCGATTTGATTCGGTGAGTCAAATAACCCGGACTTTAAATAAAAGCAAGCTGCCTCCGGAAGATGGCATTTGCGTTGCAAGAGAGCAAGGAGTACCTAAACCGTTATATTGTACGAAACAAGTGCCGGATGAAATCAAAAAGGATATATCTTGAGAATTTTTACCGATTTATTTATCACCTGAGTTCTATTAATCTGCCATAAATGGTAAAACCGCTTAAATACCGCACCGAGCTGTTCTTTGCCTACCCTCTTCTTAAAACTTCTTTATAAAATCACATTAACTGCTATAAAGATCCGGTAATCGGCTGTTTAGACCCACAGCTAAAACAAGATACTTGCTGTTGGGCTTGGTTGATAAAAGGATGGCAATCACGTAGCTACTCGTATCAGAGACCGTTATCTGTATCAGGTCAAAGTAATTTTAATTAAAAAAAACTTGTGCCCCACAAATCATAAATCATGGATGACAGAGAGAAATTATTTTTTCCTCCCGAAGTGCAAAAACCCAACCAGGCTCCAGCTTACCATAACAACTGCCGAAAAAATTAGGACAGGTACTGCCCCAAACTGGTAAATGAGGGGAACGCTGGCGGCTGTCATCAACCCACCTCCGACAAAAGGCTCGAAGAGCAGCTGTTTGTAACCGAAGGCTTCCATAGCCTTGGCATCACCCTCTGTGTCCACGATCCTTATCAGCATAAGCCCCGCAGCTGTCATACCCATAGACTGTCCAAAATCACCTATCCCTCTCTCCACCCAGTTTTCAGGGATCATTTTTGGCGCAATTACCAGAAAAGCAAAGATATTCCAGCTGATTCCTATTATGGCAAGCAAAAGAAAAACCTCGATATGTGTTCCGATCACCTGCAGAGACAAACTGCCAATGGCTGCAACGATGAGGAAGTCCAAAGCGAGGCCCTGAATCCGGTTGATGGTATTGCGGTCGATAATGTTGTAGTCATCAAATTGATCCAGCAAGAGCTGAATGATGATTCCGCCCAGCATGGCAAGCGGGAAAAGGGGCAGGTAGGCAAAGATTTTAAAACCATCATCTGCCCCCCAACTAATGTTTTCAATATAGATAAAGAGCTCCAGAATGGCCCACCCCAGCAAAATGG
>CAZHUP010000323.1:0-2876 GCA_964535495.1 uncultured Rhodohalobacter sp. | reverse complement strand
ATTTTGGTAATGGATGAAGGACGTATATCTGAACAGGGAACACATCAGGAATTGCTGGATCAAAACGGGCTTTACAGGCGCTTGTATGATATTCAGTTTCATAAAGAGACGATCACCAGCTTATAAATTGATCCCTAAAGCGTTCAGGTGCTTTTTGTTTGAAAAAGCGGACGCCTGCCGTAATACCCACCCAAAACCGGTATTCCCGTCCTTTGTGCTCAGGTGACCACAAACTGTACCAGGTATAGTCGTTGGCACCGTCAACCCGGGTTATTTGCGCGTTCAAGGATGGACCTCCATAAATTGAGAATCCTTCAGAGAATCGCTTGCCCAGTAAATATTTGTAGGAATAGATAAGATTCAGATCTCTTGACCATTCATTCTCAAACTGATGGGTTACCGAAAATTCCTGATTCACGAAGATTGTATCATCACGCCATCTTTCAAATGAATCCTGAATATTTTTCTCAATGCCAACCGCAAGCCCAATGCGAAATACATCACGGTCTAAGAGTGTATTGTAGCCGAAAAGAGCAGAATTATAGACGCGATGAGTTCCTAATGTAATTCCAATGTCGGTGAAGCCGCCATCTGAAAAACGAACATCAATGTTTTTACGGCCATTACCATAATAGCTGATAAATCCAATTGGAACTCCTTCAAACTCTCTGGCATAGTTGATGAGTCCGATCTGGAGGCCGGTAGCTGTTTCAGATGCATTTAATAAGCCGGCAAATTGCAGTCCAGTAAGATTCCGTGCAATATTAGCGCCGCCCGAAATAGAAAGACCTTCCAGGTTTTTGGCGTAGTTGAGTCCGCCTGCCACCATCAACCCACTGGCATTTTCGCGGGCCACATTAAAACCGCCGGAAACCATCAATCCTTCAATATCCTTAAGCGCCATGTTGGCGGCCCCTGATACCTGAAGCCCTGATATATCAGCCATTGCGAAATTCATAATACCTGAAATCTGTAATCCTTCTACATCTTTACGGGCGATATTTGCAATGCCGGCGATCTGTAAACCCGAAATATCACCCCAGGAGGCATTTATGATACCGGCTCCCTGAATCCCTTCAAGATCACCTTTTGCAAAATTACCCAGGCCGGCGAACTGAAGTCCGCTTGATTTTTCCACTGCCAAATTTAAGCCTCCGGCGATTTGAATTCCGGAAATGTCACCTCTTGCAATGTTTCCAAAACCAGCGATATTAAGTCCGGACATGTCACCGTTTGTGATGTTACTCAATCCGGCAATTTGTATGCCGTTGGAATAATATTTCGTGTAATTGACAAGCCCGCCAATTTCAGCGCCATCAAGTCCGCCATGATAACCGCCTAGGATATTGATGGAATAGCGCGCGGTATAATTTGGAGCGTCAATCCCATTTGTGCTTAGCGGAGGAAAAAGGGTGACTCTCCATTTTCGGTACTGAAGTTCATCGGATGAATCTTGGGCAACAGTACAGAGAGGAACCAAGAGGCTTATTGCAGCAAAAAGTAACAGAGGTACAATGCGCTTGATCATAGTAGTTATAGATTGTTAAACAATTATTCCTAACTCACTACGACCTAAAAAAGGAAAAGTTACTCTTTACTGACATAGATTATTAAAAAAATTGGCACTGGGTAATTCAATTTATAATTCTTGGGATGCTGCTAAATCAGATCAAAAGGTCAAAGAGACAGACGATTCATTGTACAGTCGTGCACCTGAAACTAGATATTTGGCTCAAGGTTTTGTGATTGGGAGGTCCGACAAGTAAAAAATACCATTTCTGTAATACTGCTGATTCTGAACTCAGACACTCAAGAAATCCCGCGCCGAAATCGCTCTCGCAGTTCCACAATATAGATAGCTAATTCATCCCGTACCTCTTTGGCCCGGCTGTAGTAATCGAGATAGAGTTCACGATCAAGCAGCTTTTTTTCGCCGATCTCATAAAGGGCATCCAGCACTTTGTTTGCAGCGTTCAGGCCACGTTTACAGTTGGCGATATTGCCGCCTATGCTATCCCGGTCAAATCCGAAGCTGAATCCACCGGCAATTTTAGCGGGAGGAATAGTGACGAAACGAGAGAATGTTTGAACAGATTCATCATCCCGATCTGCAAAACGTTTGTTGATCATCTTTTTGGAATCAACCGCAAAATCATGAGCTTTTTGATAAAGCGGCAGATCTTCAAACTGATCAAAATCGGTGGGCTCGTAGCCGGTCAGGCGCTTCCACGCTTCACCCTCCTCATACTCCTCTGTATCAAATTCATCTAACCATCCTTCATTTTCATCTTCGTCATCATCCGGCAGGTGTGTCCAGCCCATCTGCTCTGCAATAATCCTGTCTCGATCGGGATGATCCATGTACTGTTCAAGTAGCAGAATATATTTATCTGTTCGTTTATCCGATTCCCTGAAAAACTCTTCCCAGCGGTGTTCATCCCAGATTTCCGGTTCGTTTCCCTCTTCATCTCCATAATATGGGTCGTGCTCACTCATGTTTATTAATTTGTAAAGGTTGAATAGATATGACTTAGACTCCTATTCATTATGGGATTTTTAGAGAAATAAGTCAATGGTGGAACAGGACTTAAACCCTCCAAGGGGTCAGAACCCTTGGAGGGTTTAGCCAGATTAATTACTCCCCATAATTTTCTTTGCTTGGTAAGCAAGAGGTAAAGACATGGTATTTTTATGGATTCGCAAATGCATTTCAGCTATCAATACTAAAAATGATTGAAGAATAGAGTAGGTCTGACGAGTAAAAATACCATGTCTGAAATTATATTATATCAGAATTCACCGTAGTTCTCTTTGTACAGCTCGTCCAGATCTGAACAGCTAAATCCAAGTACTTTCATATCCCGGTAGAAGTGGGG
>CAZHUP010000322.1:0-2948 GCA_964535495.1 uncultured Rhodohalobacter sp. | reverse complement strand
CTCCTACAACTGTTACTTTCATGATTGTTCTGTTTTTAGTTAGAAATAAATGATTTTTTTATAGTCTCTTTAGCACTTCAAGTAATTCCCCTGAAAAATGCCCTTCTTTAAAATAACGGAAATATGAGTGGAATTGAAGTAATTTTGGAGAGTTTTATCCCTTTCTCCGGTCAAGACCCCACATCAGTTTATTTCGCAGTGTTTCGAAATAGTTTTGTTCGGGAAGCTGAATTAACTGAATGGAGTAATCGCTTCGTTTGATGTGCACCTCAAACTCGGTTTCACTGGGTTGAATAATACCGTCGTATGCAAACAGTGTGTGTTTCCCGCTTTCAGCACTCTTAATGGTCAGTGTGTTGTGATCGGGCAATACCAGTGGCCGGGTTGTGAGCGTGTGTGGGTTGATGGGGGTTAAAAGCATTACCGGAGTAGACGGCATGACGATTGGCCCGCCGGTTGAGAGGTTGTATGCTGTAGAACCTGTTGGGGTGGAAACCAGCAGACCATCGGCCCAATAGTTATTAATAAACTCTCCGTTGTAATCTGCACGAATCGTGATCATCGAAGAGGTGTCTTTTTTTGTGAAGAGAAATTCGTTTAGGGCATAGTAGGTGTTGCCTCCGGCGGAGGTTGCCTGAAGCAGCCTTCGTTGATCGAGCTTGTAATCTTCTGCTGCGATTTGATCGAGAGCATGATGGATAAAGTCCGGCTGAACGTTTGCCATAAACCCGAGCTTGCCGGAATTTATACCCAATACAGGCGTGTCTATCTCTTTAACGAGGTGCGCCGTATGAAGCAGAGTTCCATCACCCCCGATCGCAATTATGATATCAGAGTTTCGGACAGCTTCAAGTTCAGTCTTAACAGTGTTTACGTGGCTTGCCCAGCTTACTTTTGGAAATTGAGACTGTAATGAATCCGTTAAAGTGAGAGTGTGATTATTCCCGGAGCACCAATCAATAACCTGCTGAACAGGATTCTGTACGGAGTATTTTTCCGGGTTTGCGAGAATGCAAAAATTCATGAGGCGTCTCGTTCAGGTCGCTCAATAGTTAACCCCTCCAGAGGCAGAAGCCATGGAACGGACGAGGGTGTTATTCCTTCAATATAGCTGTGATGAATGCCGATCATTATAGATTCGGCCGATAACCAGTAACCGGCATAGTTTCTGCTGTTAAAAAACCTGTAGTGAAAGGAGTCTGTCCACTTGCTATAAATCGAAGACTCAGGAGTTACTGCCCGGATATCCAGAAAAGCCAGTCTTGTTTCAGGCTGGAAGACAGCATTATTTATGTCAGTAAAAAGCATTCTTGCAAAAGGACTATCGGTAAACGGGATGTATACCTCGGATGGTGCGTCTGCTTCTGAATCAGAGTCAGAATTTTCAAAGGGTTCGAAAGTGATTGTTCCGGGTATAGTCAATTGGTTTGCATCTAATACGGATAGCCGATCTTTTACAAAATCAAGATTCTGCTCATGCTGTTGATTTAGATAGATCAACGTATGTCGCATAGCGCTGTTTTGAATCAAAAGGAACTGATTTTCATAAGCTGCGATAAGATTGTAGTTACTGTCCGTTACCTGATTTTTGATTTGAGGGCCAAGCTCCGGCAGCCAGTCAATATTTTCGCGCGCAAAACTTTGAAACATCTCAGCTTCTGATGATTGATGAATAAAATCGATGCGATTGACCGGGTATCTTTGAATCTGATCCGAAAATCTTGGTGATGGATTACGGGAAAGTACTATCTCACGATCATCTGCAGAATTTAAAATGTATGCTCCGGTACCTACAGGATTGTTTTTCAGGCCGTCATCTCTGTTTTGAACCGCTTCTCTGGGATAGATGGATAAATATGGAGAAGCCAGTTTGTCGAGAAAAGAGTCATCAGGTTGCTTAAGGGTAAATCGGATTGTTTCAGCGTCAACGACCTCTAATCCGGTAATTCGGTCTAACACACGTTTTGATTCATCATAAACAGATCGCTGTTCTGTAAAATAGTTCTCATAGCCATTGATGTTCATAAGCAGCTGTGATGCTGTTGGCGGGACATGTACTTTCGCGGTTCGTTCAAACGCCCAGCGAATATCATTTGCATGTATACGCCGACCAACGCCGGCTCCAAACACGTTACTGTCGTGAAAATAGAGATCTCTGTTGATTTTCAATTCATACTCTCGTCCATCATCAGAAACAGAAAAATCCTTGACTAAAGCAGGTTCCGGTTCTCCATCGTTGTTCAGCTTAAACAATCCATCGTAGATAAGTGCAATTACGCGGAGTGTACTTAAATTGTCGGCAAAAAGCGGATCGAAATTAGTAACCGGTTCGAGGGATCCCACTCTCAGCTGCATAAATTCATCTTGGGGTTGTGTGGTGTCTTCCGCGGGTCGCTCAGAAGCAGAATCAGGTGAGCGTTCCACAACGGTAATGGTGTCTGTAGTTCCGCATGCATAGAAAAGAATAACAAGTGGAAGCAGGATCAGTAGATTTTTAAATAATGTAGTATTCATAGCTATTTATTGCCTTTTAGACCTTTAATCCCCTTAACAGCTTTCTGACTCAGTAAGTTTGTTTCGTATGTGAGAATGCGGCCATTTTTCTTTTGATGGGTTGAGACGGCGATTTTAATCAACTCCAGCAGCAGCTGATCGAATTCCACCCCCGACTCTTTCCAGAGGTAGAACGAGAAAGAACCCGGAATGGTGTTGATTTCATTGAAATAGAAGTTCTCTGTATTTGATTCAACCAAAAAATCGAGACGGGCAAGTCCGCTGCAGTTAAACAGCCGGAAAACTTTTTTGGATGCTTCCCGGATAGATAATGATAGAGTGTCAGGAATATCAGCCGGAATTACGCGATCTGCAGACGCCATTCCTTTTGCTGCATCATCACGCATATATTTGTCTTTGAAGGAAAGCAGCTCTTCGGTTCCCATCGGCCTTTC
>CAZHUP010000321.1:0-2955 GCA_964535495.1 uncultured Rhodohalobacter sp. | reverse complement strand
CCATGTTTCTGACGCTTTTTGTCGTGCCGAGTCTCTATTTGATCATCAACAGCTTCAGCGAGTGGCTGAAGAGATCGCTGACCGGAGGGTAGTTGTGATATGGCATTTCTTTGCAATTTTTAAATGTAGTTTTCTAAACTACTCCCGTTTGGTGTCAAATCTTTAACCAGCAATATTACAGAAATGCCCTGTCTAAAATGAGTACTTTATATGAACATTGAATCCTTCCGCGAATACTGCCTCTCATTTCCCGAAGTAACTGAAGAGTTTCCATTCGATGAGAATACACTTGTCTTTAAAGTGATGGGGAAAATATTTGCCCTATGTGATGTGGATGAGTTTGAAAGCATCAACCTTAAGTGCGATCCGGTAAAAGCGATTGAGCTCAGAGAAGAGTATCCCGGTCTGGTTGAACCGGGTTATCACATGAATAAAAAGCATTGGAATACCGTAAGCATGCAGGGGAATCTGCCGGATGACTTAATTAAAGAGTGGATCAAAGATTCGTATGATCTTGTAGTGGCAAAGCTGCCAAAACGTGATCGGGAAAAGATCTAGTAATTGAATCAAGACAGACATGGTATTTCTATCATAACGCCTCTATAAGATTCCTTCACCAATCTTCATTGGACTTCCTTTTTTTTAAATCAATACCCCACAGAAATACCATGTCTTTAGAGACGAGTACTTTCTATTTTAAATTGGATTTACAAAAGTATAGTAATGAATAGTTACCCTAAATATGGACATCCATTTGAGCAGGGAGAAATTTATCACATTTATAATCGGGCAATAGGAAACGAGGATCTATTTATATCACCTGATCATTACAAGTATTTTCTTGATCGTTTTCATTTTTACACACGAGAGATTTTGTCTGTTTATGCTTTTTGTCTGCTAAATAACCATTTTCACTTTCTTGTAAGAATTCACAATGAAGTAGATAGTAATTTAGCTTCAGAGCAACTACGCAGATTTTTCATTTCCTACTCAAAATCCTTCAACAAAATTAACAATAGAAGAGGTAGTCTCTTTAGCAAACATTTAAAAAGGGTAAAGATATTGACCGAATCTCAGTTACTGTGGACTATTTATTATATCCACAGAAACCCGCTTCATCATGGACTGACCAAGAATTATAAAGGATATAAATGGAGTTCATACCGAATATTAGTCAGTGACAAAACAACAAAACTTGACAAACCAGCAATATTAGAATTGTTCAAAAATAAGAGAGAGTTGATCTCTTTCCATGATAGAAATATTAAGGACGATACATTAAACAAACGAATTCCAATTCTTGAGTCTTAACATACAGACATGGTATTTCTATCAGGCTAATAACGGATTATCGTACACCCAACTCACTTACCTTCGGACATTAATTCGAGAACTCACAGAAATACCATGTCTAACTCATTTCCGTGCTTCCGTGGCAAAATAACCAATATACTCTGTCAGGAATCGACAGCTGTCGGTACGCTGACAGGTTTTTTATGAAGACTTCGAAATCAAACCAACCGCAATCCAGATCGTAGCCGCTACAATGATCGCTGTGGCTACAAACGGCAATCCAAAATAGACGGCAAAGAGCGCACCGCCCCAAGTCGGACCAATCATCCGGCCAAGCCCCGAAAGACCCTGTGAAGCACCCATCACGGCTCCTACGTTATCATCGCTCGCTTCTTTTGATATCAGACTGGTAATGGTTGGAGTATTGAGGCTTTTTCCAAGCGCCATTAAACCGAGGAATAGTGCCAGTGTGAGCATACTTGTTGAAAAGGGGATCAGCCCAAGCCCGATCACCATCAGAATATTACCGACCATAAATAGCTTTTCTTCTGAAAAAGCATTGGTCAGCGATTTGATTAAAAATCCCTGAACAATAACCGCAATGATCCCGATGTAGAAAAACTGAATACCAACCTGTTCTGCAGTCATGTTGAGCTGCCCCTCGGCAAAGAGTGGAAAGGCACTGTAGAGACTTGACTCACCGAACGAAAGCAGGAAAAAACCAATCACCAGAGGAATTAAATAGCCGCGAGCCGACTTCCCTTTCTGATCAGCCAGCAAGCGCCAGAATTTTGGTGTAAACACACTTGGGCGGCGAAATACTTTCTCTCTCGGCTTGGATGTATCCACAGTCTCGGGCAGTTTGAAAAGCACCATTAAGAAGCTGCAGAATGAGAGAAATGCTGCAAAAAATCCGGGCAATGCATATCGGTTTTCACCCATCCAGGCGGCAAAGTCGGTAAAACCGGCATTGGCCACCATTTCGTGAAAAGTCGGGTGAATCAAAGCTGTAGCGGTAGCCGGACCGATCACAAATCCAATTCCGAATGCAGCTCCAATCAGACCCATTCCGCGTGCACGGTTGGCGCTGTCGGTCACATCTGCAATATACGCCTGGGCCGTTGAAATATTTCCACCCATCATACCGGCAATGACTCGCGAAAAGAAGAGCACACCGAGTGATTCCGCCAGTCCAAAAACGATATATGCAATCACCGCCCCAAATGTACTGAGCAGCATGATCGGGCGCCGGCCAATTCGATCAGACCAGCTTCCCCAGATGGGGGAAAAAATAAGCTGCATAAATGAATAAACACTGTAAAGAAGCCCAATCATCACTGCAGATGCGGCAAACTCCTGTGCATAAAACGGAAGCAGTGGCAGGATGATACCAAACCCAAGCAGGTCGATTACAACAACAAGAAAAACAGTTGCTAAAGCAGATTTATTCATGAAATGATCCGGTGTTCTAAAGACTGCTTAAGATAGGTGCTTTGAATGTACATTTCATGAAGAAGTTGAGATATGGCAATATGCTATAAATGATAGAGAACACAACGGGTCGGCAGCCTGTTGCACAGAGGAACGTATCCTGGCTCGTCTGAGCCGAGGATTTACGATTACCCTCCAAAATTGACCGGCTCGTTTGTAGCCTCAAGTTTG
>CAZHUP010000320.1:0-2974 GCA_964535495.1 uncultured Rhodohalobacter sp. | reverse complement strand
AACGAAATTCCGGTACAACGTCCACATTAAGCAGCAGCGATACACCGGGGCATGGGGATTTCATCTTAAACAGCAGCTATCCCTATGACTGGCGCAGTCCACAGAACGACAATTTATGGCAAGGTGTAAACGGTATAAACAACCCGTGTCCGGATGGCTATAGGTTGCCAACTGAAGCCGAGTGGGAAGCGGAGCGCCAAAGCTGGAGCAGCAATAACAGCGTGGTGGCTATTGAATCCCCCCTTAAACTGCCTGTGGCGGGCCGCCGCGGCTACAGCAGTGGTTCGATCTTCGATGTTGGCTCTTACGGCTACTATTGGTCAAGTACGGTTTCCGGTACCCGCTCACGGTACCTGTTCTTCAATAGCAGCGCTGCCCGCATGTTCAGCTACTATCGCGCGTACGGATTCTCAGTCCGCTGCATTAAGGATTGACATTTCTGACTTATTCCTATACTTCAGACAATTTGACTGACCGTTCCGAAGGACGGGTAGGCGCGTAAACTCTCCATCATTAGGTATGATTATTTTTAAAAAAAATATTTATTGGCATAAGAACTGCGTACAGAAACCACAATTAAACGGAGTTTTTTATATCAAGTCTACTTGCTCACTGCGGTTCCAAGCTCTGTTCACTCGAATAGCTTTTTACCATTCCGAAACCGGATTAAACCAAAACCTGCACATTTCTAAATCACTACGACTTCGCTATAAACGTGCGATCAGTAACCTCGGATCTACTCCGGGATATTACCTTTCTTAAGGACGATTATGCACTAAGAGCCGATGGGCAGAAGATGTTCAGAGTGCTAACATTCTCAGAGCGATCCAGCTTTGATGATAAATTCCTGATTCTGTCTATCGGCCTTCGCAATTCCTATGATAAATCCATGGCCGCCGGTCTGGTACTTGGTTCAGGGAAATAGATAAATTTTTCTACAATCACACAAACAATAACCCACTCCACACGCATCAACTGCTATAATATTTTCATTAAAACACTGGGCGTGGTTTTTATATACCTATCCAAAAGCATATACCACGGATAACCAACCAATATCAATTGCATCACGGTATTTCTGCTCTATAACCTTGATTTTGATTTAAATCTGATTGGCATGGGTCTATCATAAGGATATGATTTGACTTCCAACTCTCATTATAAAAACGGAATGATTGATGAATTCCCGGAATTCAGGTATTTAAAAAGCTGCAGGGAGAAATTACTTTATTGGGTAGGGGGTGAGTTTGTGTTCTTGAATGAGTATCAGTCAGAAGAATAATAAAGGCAGTAAGCGAGATCAGAGAAACCATCCAAACAATACTAAGGCCCATTTGATTAGCAGGAACGATTCTTGACCCCATTAATGATCTTTCATAAATTATTCTGCTTAGTTCTAAGAGCTTTGTTTGATACGTACTCTTAGATCATGGCAGGTGTGGTATGGTGCTGAATTGTATATAACTAAAAACATTTTCAGCAGGGAAGACACAATGAAAGGAATAAAAAGAAACAAATTCATCATGACTAAAAAATTACTCATTCCGTAAATATGCAACAATCGGAAATTGCAAAGCTCAAGTTATTCGTACTCACCGGATTAATTGCTTTAATTACTTTAACATCTTGCTCTGACAAATCTGTACAGCCACAAGAAGGTCAATTTGATGAAAAAAATTGATGAAATAACTCAAATGTCTAAAGAAATTCTGCCGGATGATATGATTGATTTACTTTTTTCAGAAGTTGACGATAAGCCTGATATTGAAAAGGGGGAATATCTTGATACACTTAAAGTGTCAATGGTCAGTTTAATTGATTCAACAAACAAATACTTTAGCACTGAAGAATTAAAAGATGAAATTCTGAGATTTCAGACGGAAGTAAACAAGATGAAGTCAAAATCGGGAATGGGTCTTTTTTGTAATAGTGACTTGAGATTTGGTTATGCAAATGCAAATGCAAACGAAATAAGTGGAAATGTAAATACTTCACTATTAGCAGGTTTAAGTATGACTGAAGGCGGTGGTGTAGAAACTGTTTATGACTTTGTTCATATGGACAGAGGGATATATCACCATTCATTTTGTGGGCTCGGTGTATCTTTAGGGCCACAGTTTGGGGCAGGTATAAGTTCAGGATATTCTGGTATTTCAAAGTTTATCACAAATATTGGGCTGAATCAGCAGGATAACATTAGCCGATTTTCGGGACCATCTGTCTCGAGTTCAGTGGGTATTTCTGTAGGGATTAAACTAAAAATAGGCATATCTGCGGGTGCTTCAGTCGGAGTATCCAGAGGAGTGTATGATACTTTCGACCTAAGTAATACTTATATCCTAAGTGGATCAACTTGTCCGGCGGCGTTTGAATCGGTTATAGATCCCCGTTCCTTTATTTCCTATTCACTAAGTACAGGAGCAGGGGCAGGTACTGGAGTAGGCACAATTATTGGTGCAATCGAAGATGAGCAGGTAGCATCAATTAGTTATTCAATTGATCAATTGCATACGAATTACGGAAAAGATAGATGGGGGCGAAAAATTTCTTCAACCAGTAATGGCAGCAGAAATTTTGGGCACTCGGTTGAAGGACTATATAGTGGAGCCGCAGGTTTAGACCTTACCGCTTCAGCAATGGCCCTTGCTTATGGATTTTTTGCACCTTCTGATTGTGAGGATCCTGCATATCTGCCTGCGGTTTCATCTGTTGAAATTTCAAATATTCAGTCAAACTCATTAATTGCTTCCGCTGAAATATTAGATGATGGAGATGGTTCTATTTCAGAAAAGGGCTTCTGTTGGAGTGAAGAACAAAATCCTACTTCAGAGAATGATTGTAATTCAGAGGGAACTGGTTCAGATGATTTTACATGCACCATCAGTAACCTGCAGCCTAATACTGAATATTATGTTCGGGCATACGCTACAAATGAAATGGGTACAGCTTACGGCGAACAAAATAATTTTACCAC
>CAZHUP010000319.1:0-2981 GCA_964535495.1 uncultured Rhodohalobacter sp. | reverse complement strand
CTCTCATCCAATGCACCGAAAATAATCCCCTTTTTACCTTTTAATAATCCATATCCTTTTTCCTGAGACATATCTGTTCTACTAATTTATAGGTTGATTGCTGATATTTTGATGAAAATAACTACTTCGCCCCTCACATCGAAATATAAAAAGAGATGCAATTGTGAAACCTTAGGATAGAGTGGTTTCACTCAATCATTTTTAGGATGGGTTAGCTTAGTCCGCTGCCATTCTATTTTATGACAGCGGGATTAGACTGAAGTGCTGAGGTAGGTTAGTTTTTCCTGTCGGGAATCGATCCTGTTTGATCTGAAATAATTACTTCCACTCTGCGGTTTTGCTGACGTCCCGATTCTGTTTGGTTGGTTGCTACCGGATAGCGAAAACCATAACCAAACGTCTCAATTCTGTTTGATGAAATTCCCCGTTCAATCAATGCACGACGAACTGAATTTGCCCTTCTCAGGGAAAGATTTTGATTATACTCTTCCGATCCTACACTGTCTGTGAATCCCTCAATCATTACATTTCGTTCAGGATATTCATTTAAGAACCGTGCTAATTCAACGGTAGCCCGCTGCCCTCCGGGTTTTAGGTCAGCCCTGTCGAAATCAAACATTACATCACCCATTGTAAGCACCAGGCCTCGCTCGGTCTGCTGTGCTTCCAGTTCATTTACTCTTTCAGCAAGCTCCTCTGCACGTGCTCTTGCTCGTTCTGCTTCTGCGCGTTCCTGGCGAGCTTCATCAAGTGCATTTTCTGCACGTTGTTCTGCTTTTATTGCTTGATTCCTTCTGATATCAATAATCACCTGCTGTCGTTGAGGTTTAGCTTGCTCAATCTCCATCTGCGCTTGATTCATCTTCGCCGTTTCTCCGGCTATAGCTGTTTTCTGGATAGCCAGATAGGCGTGGTGTTCCACTAATGTGCCATCAGCTTTAGACTCCCAAAGCTTTTGACTTCTTTCCAATTCTTCTTCGGCTTCAACAAGTGCAACCGGCGCATAGACCAGTACAGTAGAGTCTTTCGATGTAGATTCAAAACCAGATTTTGCCTCTTCAAGCATCGGGTTCATAACAAGCGGCCCGCTGCAGGCCGTTAGCAATAAAAATAGTGCGGGGGTATAGAATAATAGTCTTTTTAACTTCATATCAACTCTTTAATTATTTTCATTATCTCGTAAACCAAGCTCTACCTGTAGCAGCCTGATACTTTCTCTTAATTCTTGTACAGCAAGCTGGGCTTTCCCGGAAAGGGTTTTAATTTGTGCTAGCTCAGCATCCACTTTTGCCTGTTCAGCAAGCCGGGCCGCTTCACCATAATCTTCACGATTGTATGCAGCTCGAGCCCGTACCAGTTTCTGTCTGGCCTGGCGAATTTCAAGCGGTGCATAATCGCTTGCACCAATTTGATCGGCCTGACGTATAACCGTTTCGGTTTCTGTAAGTTGTTGAGTTGGTGGATTTGTTGTAGCACAAGCCCCAACAAATACAATGAGAAGAGGCAGTAATATTTTTATAACCTTCATTAACCTGTTTTTTTGTAAGTGACAAACTGTTGTTGTATTAAAAAATTTTAACCTTTCAAAACCCATAAAGTTCCTTTGAGGTTTAAATTTAAAAAGAGTTCTCCCGTCTTAGAGAATCATAGTTTCTTTTTTCGAGTAATTATGTATTGATAATTAAAATGAATGTCCGTATTATTTGAGACTCTGCATCATTTGATGTTTTTATTGATATACTAATTAAACGTGCCTGTGTAATGTTTGAAGATTTGTCTTCTAAAATAGAATCAGCCGTACAGTCCCTGAAGGGGCAGTCGAAGATCACCGATGTAAATATCGCTGAGACCGTACGCGAGATTCGTCGTGCCCTGCTTGATGCAGATGTAAACCTGGAAGTAGCCCGAAAATTTACTGAAGATGTAAAAGAACGGGTTATGGGGTCTGATGTATTAACTGCCGTGAACCCCGGCCAGCTATTTACCAAAATCGTTTACGATGAGATGGTGAAGATGCTCGGCGAAGAAAGATCTGACCTGGCCGTTGCCAACACCCCTCCTACTGTTATTTTGATCGCAGGTCTACAGGGATCAGGAAAAACCACCTTTGTAGGCAAACTTGCGCGATATCTCAAAAAAGAGAACAACAGAAATCCAATTTTAGCTGCTGCTGACGTTTACCGTCCTGCCGCGATTGATCAGCTTAAAACACTGGCATCAGAAATTGATGTCCCCGTCTACTCCATTAATCAAAAAGATCCGGTTCGTGTAGCAAAAGAAGCCGTATCGATGGCTAAGAGCCTGGCGCTTGACACAGTTATTATTGATACCGCCGGCCGCCTTCATGTGGATGAGAAGATGATGGATGAAGTTGCCGAAATCAAGAAGGCTGTTAATCCAGATGAAATTCTGTTTGTTGTTGACGCCATGACCGGTCAGGATGCGGTCAATACAGCCAAAGCGTTTAACGATACAATCAATTTTGATGGGGTTGTATTAACAAAGATGGATGGTGATACCCGCGGCGGTGCTGCGCTATCAATCCGTTCTGTAGTTGAAAAACCTATCAAGTTTATGAGTACCGGTGAAAAACTGGATGCTCTCTCCCCGTTTTACCCCGACCGTCTTGCACAGCGGATTCTGGGTATGGGTGATGTAGTTTCCCTGGTAGAGAAAGCTCAGCAGGAGTATGATGAAGAGCAAGCCCAGAGACTGCAAAAAAAGATCACATCAGATAAGTTCGACCTGGTCGACTTTTTTGATCAGATCCAGAAAATCAAAAAGATGGGAAATCTAACCGACCTGGTTGGAATGATTCCCGGTGCTGATAAAGCCATGAAGGATCAGGAACTGGACGAAGATTCGTTCAAACCAATTGAGGCGATCATCAACTCTATGACACCGGAAGAACGTCATGATCCTTCGCTTTTAAACGGAGCCCGTCGTCGCAGAATTGCAAAAGGATCCGGCACATCTGTTCG
>CAZHUP010000318.1:0-2990 GCA_964535495.1 uncultured Rhodohalobacter sp. | reverse complement strand
TGGAAGAACAGATTTAAATGCTGCGAGGAAGTGTGTAGTATGGATAGTTAAGCTGATGTGATACTTAACGGTTTGGCAAGTTCCAGGTGTACGAATGAATTGTGAATTAGCAACTCAAGAGTTATAAAATCAAGACCAGCACAGTACTGGCAAGGCGTTTTCGTCATAAAACGCAAGTAAGTGTACAATAAAGCTAGGAACTTTGAAGTTATGTGTATAGATTAATAAATATTACACATTAACTAAATCAATACAGTTATGCGAACAAATATAGTGATCGATGACGACTTGATGGATGAAGCCTTGAAGGTGAGTCGGTTAAAAACGAAAAAAGATGCTGTTGAAGAGGGTTTGAAATTATTAGTCCAGCGCAAAAAGCAAGAAAGTATCAAAGATTTGCGCGGAAAATTACACTGGAAAGGCGATTTAGAGGATATGAGGACTGAGGAGAAGTGATTTTAGTGGATACCAGCGTATGGATTGATTATTTCAACGGCTTAGAAAATAAACAAACCGAAAACCTTGATCGGATCCTTTCAGAACAGACGGTCCTTGTAGGAGATATCATTCTTGCCGAAATTCTACAAGGTTTCGATAGTGATAAAGATTTTAGATTAGCCAAACAAGCTCTTGAGCCGCTAGACTGTGTTCATCTTGGAGGAAAATCACTGGCAATAAAAGCGGCATCCAATTTTCGTTTTCTTCGAGCAAAAGGTGTAACTATTCGAAAAACTGTAGACATGCTCATCGGAAGTTGGTGTATTGAACATGAAGTGGAACTGCTTCACAATGATAAAGATTTTAACCAGATAGCAACTCAACTACCATTACAAATTTACACTGATTGATTTTGTTCACCTTTGCCTATCAGCTGGCACTATCTCTGATTATGACAGATAAATACCAATGTACAACTCTGTAATGGTTAGATAAATTCGCCGAATAAATTTTTTTATCCAAAAATTTCATCATCAAGCTCACAAACCGCACACCCAACAATCTCTCTGCCATCCCTCCTGAATATTCGCTATTTTCAGCCCATAAAATCTCTAAATCAAACCTATTTCAAAACAGTATGAAAATTACGATTCAGCGACTGAACGATGACGTTCACATGGAAGCCACTAACGAAGATGGAGTCTCTATTCAGATGGATGGCTCGGATGACATTGGTGGCATTAACGGTGGCTTCAGACCGATGCAGATGCTTTTGGCAGCCGCAGGCGGGTGTTCCGCCATCGACATCATCGGCATCCTGAAAAAGAAGCGTCAGAACCCGGACGATATTCAAATCGAGGTAACCGGCGAGCGCATTAAGAAGGGAACCTATACGGAGTTTTCAGAAATTCATCTGCACTACATCTTTAAAGGAGATCTGGATGAGAAACAGGTGGAGAAAGCCGTGGACCTCTCACTCGGCAAGTACTGTTCCGTTACCAAAACCCTGGAAAAGACAGCGAAAGTGACCAGCAGTTTTGAAATAGTTGAGTAGTCTTGAGCCTTGAAGCCTGCTTTTTTATACTTTACTACTTAACACCCAATATCTAGTTGTGATGCCCAAAAACAAACATTTCGAAACGGATGCCATCCGAACTCAAACGCCGTCATCGGATCAGCGCGAGCACTCCACTCCCCTGTATATGACATCGAGTTTTACGTTTGAATCAGCCGAGCATGCACTAGCCATGTTTGCCAGTGAAATGGAGGGAAATATCTACAGCCGGTACTCCAATCCTAATACGGACGAGTTCATCGCCAAAATGTGCCGCTTGGAAGGAGCAGAGAACGGTGTGGCTACGGCATCCGGAATGGCAGGCATATTTTCAACACTGGCGGGCCTGCTCAGTCAGGGCGATCACATCCTGGCCTCACGCTCTCTCTTCGGTTCCTCGCATCAAATCCTCAGTCAAATTCTGCCGCGCTGGGGAATCAGTTTCACCTACGCCGATACAGACAAGCCGGAAAGCTGGGAACCTCTGATCCGGCCCAACACAAAAATCCTGTTCCTGGAAACGCCCTCCAACCCCGGGCTCGACCTGATTGACCTGGAGTGGGCCGGGAAACTTGCCAAAGCGCACAAACTGATCTGCGTGGTTGATAACTGTTTTGCCACTCCCTACCTGCAGCGCCCGATGGAGTACGGTGCCGATATCGTTACACATTCCGCCACAAAGTTCATTGACGGACAGGGACGTGCCATCGGCGGTGTGATAGTCGGTTCTGAAAAGACAATGGAGCAAATTCAGTTTTTTGCACGCCATACCGGTCCTTCGATGTCGCCGTTTAACGCCTGGCTGTTCAGTAAAAGCCTGGAAACACTTCCCGTTCGCATGGATCGTCATTGCGATAATGCCGGGAGACTATCAGAATTTCTGGGTGATCACAGGAGCGTAAATTTTGTGAAGTACCCACACCACAAAGATCATCCCCAATTCGAGCTCGCAAAAAAGCAGATGAAGCGCGGCGGAGGAGTGGTATGTTTTGAAATTGCCGGGGGATTTGAAAAAGCGAAAACATTTATCGACGAGATCAATCTGTTGTCGCGGTCAGCCAACCTGGGCGATACGCGAACCATTGTCACTCACCCTGCGTCCACCACGCACTCAAAACTGACCGACAAAGAACGTGAAGCTGTTGGCATCACTCCGGGACTGATCCGGATAGCCGTTGGCCTGGAACACGCGGACGATATTGTTAAAGATGTAGAGCAGGCATTGGGTAGCAGTTCGAAGTGAAAATTCCCCTCCTTTTTAAGGAGGGGATTAAGGGGTGGTTAATTAATTGACCCTCAAAAATAATCGATTCAACCTCTTTTGATACGTGGTTTTAAAAACAGGTAATTATGCTGATTTATCAATTTTAAATCATTCCCTCCATTCTCAACCACCCCCGGCCCCACCTTGCGAAGGAGGGGAAACTATACTTTCAAACAGAACTCAGAGAGTCATCCCCCTAAATCCGCCTCCTCACTTCACTGAAGCTTCGAAAGG
>CAZHUP010000317.1:0-3003 GCA_964535495.1 uncultured Rhodohalobacter sp. | reverse complement strand
TCAGTACTAGCAGTTCAAACTCTGCTTTGTGATCCATCAGCCAGTCCAGGTAGAAGAGGCCTTGGTTAATCACATTCTCATTCATCGACCGCTTGTACTCAATGATGACCGGGCTGCCGTTTTCATCAATACCGAGTGTATCGATACGTCCGCCATGGTTTACTCCGGTAGAATACTCTGTGGCCAAAAATCGAACACCGAGGTATGTGTCCAGGTTTTTCTCGATCTGCTCCTGAAGGGACTTTTCAATTTTTACGGCCGAGCCGGTGAGTTCGGTTACATTGTTGTCTTGTAGTCGGAAGAGTTTGATATCGGACATTTATTATTTCTTAATTTTAAAGTAATCCTTAATCATACATAGGGTAAATTTTTCCTTCTTCAGGTTTCTCAGGATATTCAGGGTGCATTTCTCGGATCTTTTCCCAGGCCCAAGCATCGATCACTGCATCCCCATCACAATCCGTATAATGGCACACCTCCATTACAAACCCATCTTCGTCAACAACAGTGCGTAATTCATTCTTATGGTAAGCTCTTTCACAATGTAGACACCAATAGTACTCTACTTCATTTTCTCCAAAAGCTTGCTCTCTATCAGTTTTCATAGTAATGTTTCGTTAATTTTCTGCAAAATTTAAATTTTTACTTGGAATGGAAAGATTTTGGTCCGGACATAATTATAATTTAAATCAATTTATCTTTACTTGTAGCAAGCTGGATACTCGTGTTTCCAATCTTGATTGTATGAACACCGATTAATGGTACTCGATTGTTTACCTTCTTCTCATCAACAAATACACCTGTGCTGTTAAGATCACAAAGCCAAACGTCATCACTTGAATTGATTATCACACAATGCCTTCTACTAATACTGTTTCCACCAGGTAACTGAACCGTGTTTTGTTTAAAACCTGCTCTTCCAATAGAGATGATAAATGAATCAAGTGAACCTTTTAGATTAGATACACTTCCATTGTCGCGAACGTATAATTTATGATTTTTGAGATCTTTAAAACGGTACTCCATAAAGAGCAATTTCGATTTTATTGAAGGCTTCTTTAAGTAATTATGAGAAAGTAATTTTTCTTCAAAAACCCCTCGATTATATAATGCAAAAGGGTTTTCATCATTAGCCCTAATGATGCGTCTTTCAAGTTGTTTTCCATTTCCCTGCATGATATTACAGACCAAATGGTTGTTTACAAAACAGGGATGCCCTTCATATTTATCAATTATTATTTCTGCTAAATCCATACCGGATTCGTAGCGTCCGGTTTCATAATATGCCTGTAATAGTAAATTGTAGGCTTCTAAATCACTTGGATTTCTGTTAATATGATCATTCAACATAGAAATGGCCTTAGAAAATTGTTTTTCAGCTACGTAAAGAGCTCCCATTTCTTTTTGTATATCTATTCTTCGATTTAATTGCAGTGCATTTTCGTATGCAGTTCTCGCCATCTCTGTTTTATTTGCTCGCAGGTAATAATCTCCCTTTAACTTCTTAATTGTAGTTACCTCAGGATATTTCTTTTCAGCCTCTTCAATCGTTGGTAAAATATCTCTCCACCTTTTCCAACCTAATCTTTTCTTTATATCCTCAATAATAGACCCGGCTTCAAGCAAAGATTTATTGATTATAAAAGGAACATGCTTTGCTTCAATTGCCTCTACCATCTCATGCATAGACTGGAATCTAAGTTCCGGCACTTTGTGAATTGCTTTTAGAATAATGTCTTGTTGCCACTTGGCTAACTCGTTAATTGGAAAATCACCCTTTTCGTGAACCGACAAAATTTGATCTTTTGACAAGTCTTGGAATGGATTCCTACCTGTTAATAGCTCCATCATTGTAACGCCTAATGAATAGATATCTACTCTTGGATCATTAAAGTATCTACTGTCATAGTTTAATGCCTCAGGACTAAGATAAGAGCGAGTACCACCTAATGTATTGGCAATTCCAAAGTCTGCTATCTTTATTACTCCTGATTTTGATAACAGTAAATTAGCAGGTTTGATGTCTCTATGAATAATATTTTTTTTATGTAGGAAATGGATTTCATTTGCTACATCTCGCACATAATTAATGATATTTTTATTGTTTAATTTTTGACTTCTGGAGACGTTCCATAAATCTCCTTGCTCACAATACTCCAATACAAGAAAAAATTTACCATCTTGGGTGAAGTTTGTCATGTATCCCACGATGTGTTCTCTGTGAAATCTGGATATTGTTTGAATCTCCTGTAATATTGATTTTTGCTGGTATGAATTAGCACTTTTGAACTCCTTAATTGCTACCAACTTTTCTGAATGGTCCTCTTTCGCTAAAAAAACTTTTCCAAAAGCTCCTTCACCTAAACCCTTGATATACTGATATGTTTTATTATAGACTGCAGTCATCTAAATAGGGTCAGTATTTAGTTTCCTAAACATCCAATTCACAAAGAGCAGCATTTAATACGCTTCCTCCGGTGTCCGGCGATCTTCATCGCCGTGGCTAAAGATATTTCGAATGCCAGACATCATACCCATCGCCAGTTTCTGATAACCGTCTTTTGTAGAGGTTATGTTCTGATTTTTATTTGATGCTATAAGAATTTCTGGATTTTCTGGTTTAAATACCTTTGCCATTAAATCGGGACCATATTCATTTCTCCCCGTTATCTCCTGAACCCTCACTTCATACTTTTCACATGCCTTCCGCACAGCCTCATTAAAATGTCCATCCTTAAACTTTTGAAGTGGATCACTGCGTATTTCCTCAACCAATGGATGATTTTCAAGTCTCTCTACAAGATCTTTAGGTGGTACCTGAATATCAGGCAAATCCGGTTTAAGCTCGATGGCTGCAAGTTCAGTGTCGAGGTTTAAATCTAATTTTTTCAGACAATCCCGAAGTTCTTCAATTTCTTCAGGCTTAATTGGGTCTCGTTTATGCTTTCTGTACTGTTCGCCTTGGCTTAAGACTTTACGTAGACTTGTGTAAGGTAATCTTAA
>CAZHUP010000316.1:0-3010 GCA_964535495.1 uncultured Rhodohalobacter sp. | reverse complement strand
ACCGGTAACAGATATATAAGTGTACAAGAAAGCTTCAACGATAAGCTTGGAAATATTATGGTTGAAGGAATTAATTTCCCGGTATACCTGTCCGACGAGGTTGATAATGGGACCGGAACTTACTCCAGAGAAGATGCAAATAAGATATTGCAGTACGTAAAAAACAAAATCAGTACAAAAGGAACGGCAAATGAAGTATGGGATTGGCTGAATTCCTCCGGCGGTACACGGGAAGGTATTCTGCAGGTGATGAAAATGCCAGAATGTACACGAAAGAAGTATTCCGGGAAAATGGATCTGGCCTGGGAGAATAACATCCGGGAGCGTATTAAATCGATTCAGAAGTTTGTTAAGGGTTCACTTAAGAGACAGAACCTGAATTTCCAAGTTTCAAAGATTGAAAATGTTATTTCAAGTGCCGTCCATGGTAAAGGCAGTGCACTCAATTTTGATGACTTTATTGATAAGGTCAATTCCGGCTTGTCAAATTACAATTACGATCTTGAAGAAGAGGGGCGAAAAAGGGATCAGAGACAAGGCTGGAAAGATGGAAAAACAATCGCCGGATTAAAAGAGTTTTACAACCAGGTTCGCGATAAAGCGGATACTGAAAAAGCAATCTATAGATTGCGACTACTTGGTGTACTGGACGATTATACGGTTGACTACCGCACGAATATGTTCACTTTATACCTTAGTAAAAAAGACGATCAATTTTATGAAGAACGGGTACGGCACTATCTTTCAAAGTTCTATTCTGAAGATCGCGTAAATAGAGAAATTGCTAAAGCTGAGAATTATGAAGGGGACTCAATCATACAGAAGTTGTTAAACTTTTTAGTAGACTTTGGATATGAACAGATCGCCGAAAAACGCGCCCGTTCTATTGTAGATATGAAAGAGGCCTGTAAATATGGGCTGGAAAGAAATTCCAAAGATTTAGCTGAGTACCTGAATCTATACCTGAATTCTAAATATTTCAGAGAGGAGTACCTGGTTGATGATGTCAATGAATCATTGTCATACAATCTGGACAATGGGAAAATTACAGATTCAAAATACATCTGGCACTATATTGAATTAATGACAAGGGATGGGAATAGTGAAGTAAATAATTTAAAACATTTACGAGGTGCTTCTCTGAGGATGCTGAGAGTTACAACTGATAATCCTGTCTTACTGACATTAGCTGCTTATGCAACATTTTTCTTGGAATTCCAGACCTCCAACTTATTAAAAGAAGCAGAAGAGAACCTGATGCTTGCTTTGGATTACTATGAGGAAGCTGAAGGCTGGTCAGAAAATGAGTTGAAGGATATGTTCGACAAGCTGGTTGAAATTTTAATCACAAAGAGATCCGATATTGAAAATTACTACTCTTTTGAATTTGAAAATTTCCGGCTGAATGCCATTCGAAAAAGCCTGGTAAATATGAACAAAGATTTAGCTGATATTAATCAAAAATTACTCCATCATGTCTGAAAACTTAAGAAAAGAGATTGAAAAAGAGTTATACGGTTTAAGAAATAATCTGGAGAAATTTTCAAGCGCTGTAGACATTTTTGATGAAGCGAAAGCATTAGCCGATCAAGCGAGTCATCAGATCCAGAAATCCTTCACTGATAACAAAAAAATATTTGATAAAACAGGTGATGAATTACAAAAGCTGATTGAAAGACAGCAAAGTTACAGTGATCAACTAAAGGATACTCTATCCAAGCTTTCGGAGTTGCAAAGCAAAATTTCAGAATCCGATATACCGGAAGAGCTTGAGAAACTCAACAAACAAATTACAGACTTCAAAGAAAAAGTAAATTCAGACTTCGATTCTGTCAATAAAGATTTTGATAAGGCTAAATCTCATCTGGATAAGAAAATTGAAGAACGCAGCGATGGTATTTCTAAAGAGATAACTGGTTTAAAAAGTGAGGTAAAAAAAGGATTTGAAGACTCAAAAAAAGAAATGCTTGTTAAAATTGAGAGCTATCATAAAAGTAACCAGACCGAAATAAAGGGATGGTTCAAGAAGAGTAATCAGGATCTGAAAGAACATTCTACTACGAATTATTCGAAAATTGACCAGAAATTGACTGACAGCAACAAAAAACTAATTATACTGCTGTCCGTAATTATTTTACTTCAAATTGTGCTTATAGTAAGTTTATTCCTGTGAAGTTTAATACAAGTATAAATTCGGTATCCTATCCGAATGTTCATGAAAAAATAGAAATAAACAGTAAACCATGACAGCCCAAATCCGTGACAAAATTCTCTACAAAGGTCGCCAGTACTCTTTGGCTACAGAACCATTAAGGCCGTACCTGGAGGCAATGGATATCAGCTATCCGGGAACGTCAACAGGGAATTACCGGGGGTATGTAGCTTCGTGGGAGGTGAGGGATAAAAAGCTGTACCTGATTGAACTGATGATACCAGGGTTTAAACCAGAGATGGATCGTGAAGAGGATCTTTTTCCGGAAGAGGATAAAACATTCGCAGAGTGGTACACCGGTAAAATCCGAATTCCTCACGGAGAGCTTTTGGAATACGTACACAACGGCTACGGTTCACTATATGAGAAAGAACTGTTTTTGAGATTTCTGAATGGCAAACTGATTGGAGAGAGTGAGAAGGATAACCGAAAAGAGTATGAGGAGAAGCTTGCCAGGGAAAAACAGTATAAGCAGGAAAGGGAAAACAGGAAGATTGTGAACCGGATTCGGAGATTGTTTCGTGTGTAGCAATGAAACTCTGGAACAGAAGATCGAGAACCGGTGAAGAGTTTATCGCTGATGGCGGCAGCGCCATGATGGCCTATGCTCGAATGCAATTTGATGACGTTAGCCAGGAAGAGCGAGATGCCGTTTTCAATGCTCTTTTAAGCTACTGCGAATTGGATACTCTGGCTATGGTGATGGTTGTGGAGGCGTGGAAAGAGGGCTTTTGAATAGATTTTTTGGTTAGGCTGTCCCCTTCAGTTACTGTCCATACTGAATTGATAACATTCCTA
>CAZHUP010000315.1:0-3011 GCA_964535495.1 uncultured Rhodohalobacter sp. | reverse complement strand
TGGAACTGCATTACATTTTCTTGAGTACGTATTTCTGGTTTTTATCTACACTCAACTGCCCTGTCTTTCTGTATAGCGAGTGATAAAAGTACATGATCGCATTCTCTTTGAAGGCATTTCTTAATATCAGCTTTTTTGCTTGTTGAGCTTGTGCTGAATCCAATACCGTTTGTGGATGTGAAGACTGATTCAGATGAAACTCGGTCGGAATTAGGTCACCTAAAAAGTACGCTACTTTCTCCTCATCAGAGATTTTCACGATCAAATGCCCTGGTGTGTGGCCTCCTGTTTTGATCAGATCAATTCCTTTCAGCAGCGTTAATTTATCTTCCTTAATAAAATGTATTCTCTTTTCTGCCACTAATTTGTAGAGTTCATCCAAACGGTAATCGGCTCCAATCAGATCATTGTTATTGTCCAGCTGTGTCAGGGCATATTCCCATTCCTCTTGGTGCACATAGTACGTTGCGTTGGGAAATGTAGCCGTCGTCTCGAACTTTTCATTTACAAATGTTGCTCCGGCGGCGTGATCAAAATGGAGATGTGTTAAAACAACATGCTGAATGTCTTCCGGACGAAGTCCAAAAATATCCAGATTAGTTATAACATTTGATGTGTCTTCAAAATCACTTTTGTGATCGAGTCCCCAGCCAAGACCGGGATCTACAATCATGTTTTCTTCACCGTTAGTAATCAGCAGCGGGTCAATACCTAAGGCCGAGGAGTACTTGCCTAGATTCGGATCATCCAATGGATTTTCGAGCCGCTTTGGATTCATCTTACGAATTGTACCATCTTCGAAAAGTTCGAAAAAACCTTCACTCAGCTGCTCAATGGTAAATGTCTTTTTTATCATGATGATATTTTAAAAATAAAAATAAGAGAGTACTCCCAGGGTTTTCCAAGAGTACTCAATAGATAGTTTTAACTAGAACTAAATCGTGTAGATAATATTATTTCTAAATACGAAGATGTTGAGCCGTTAGTTTACATCAATCTGTAATGGGAGTAACATCCAGTTTTGCCCCTTTGGCTGATTCATATGGAACTGTACTGTTCTGGCTTCCTCAAGAAGATCATTTGGCATCCAGGATGTCATCATAGATTGTAATTTTGCATTTGATGAGCTGAAAAGAGCCTCAAACAGGTCTTTTCTTTTGGGGTAAGTGTCTATGTTATAAGCTTCAATATCAGCCAATTCTGCTGCTACTTCTATAGCTCTGTCCAAATCCCCGACTTCATCTATGAGTCCGGCCTCTAGAGCGCCAACGCCCGTATATACCCGCCCTTGAGCAACTTCATGAGTTTCATCCCTGGTCATTCCTCTAGCATCGGCAACACGTTGTAGAAATATTTCGTATCCGCTTTCTACATTTTGCTGAATAATTCTGCGCTCGGCAGGTGTGAAGGGGCGAGTCAGATTAAACAAATCTGCATATTCATGAGTTTTTAGTGTTTCATACTCAATGCCGATTTTATCGGAGATCAACTCTTGTGCATTAAACAGAAGGTTGAAAATCCCAATCGATCCTGTAATACTATTTTCACCGGCTAAAATGGTGTTGGCACCCGCAGCCATGTAGTACCCTCCGGATGCAGCTACAGAGCCCATAGAAGCTACGACAGGCTTCTTCTCAGATGCTTGCTTGATGTAGTGCCACAAGAGATCGGAGGATGTCGCAGAACCGCCCGGACTATTGATATGAATAACAATTGCTTTCACATTATCGTCGTCTACAGCAGAATCGAGCTGACTCCTGAATTTCTTTGGAGTAATCCCTGCTGAGCCAAAAGGCATATCACCTAAATCAGGCAGAATAATTCCGCTTGAGTAGATAACTGCAATTTTATCACTGGTATCAGGTACTTCAAGTCCTGCACTTTTTGCAGTTACGCGTGAATACCGGGAAAACCCTACTGTTCTAAGATCAGTATCCTCATCAATTTCAAGTCTCTGTTTGATGATCTCTTCAACTTCATCGTCGTATGCATATGCATCGATTAATCCATTTTCGATGGCAAATTCTACACGATCTATCGGAGGAGAGCTTAGTAGTTCATTTATCTCTTCATGAGATTTACCGGTTCGCTTGGCAACAGCCGATACAAATGTCTGAGTTGCTGAATCCAGAATTTCTCTGGTCTGCTCGCGGCTCTCCGGAGAGCTGCTCTCATTGATATACGGCTCAACGGCTGACTTATATTTTCCTACTCTGAAAATTTCCGGTTCAATTCCGATTTTATCCAGCATGCCGCTGTAAAATGTAAACTGTGCTACAAATCCATCAAATTGAAAGTTTGTAACCGGCGGTGTGAAAATGCTGTCTGCGAGTGTAGCCAGATAATAAGCTTTCTCGTTCATTCCAATATCATCTGTGCTAAAATAGAGTGGTTTTCCACTTTGGGTGTACTCCTCAAAGTATTGATAGGCTGTCTCAAGATTGGCCCATGAGGCTACAACATTGTTTATTCTGACCCATACAGCACCAATATTGTCATCTGCGGCTGCTTTTTTAAGATTCCCTTTTAAATTTTGAAGAGACATTCTGTGAGAAGCTCCGGGATTAAAAAGCTCTTCGAATGGATCGTCAGCTACACGTGTGGGAATATCCCCGCTGATGTTCATTGTAAGTACCGTGTTTGATCGAATATAGGGTTCCGGATCTGATGAACTGCTAACGAGTGTTGCAAAAAGGATCAGTACCAAAATGAGAACTCCCAATATGGTACCAAGAATAGAAGCTAAAAAAGTCTTAAAAAATTGCATTATCTGTTTGATTACTTGTTATTTTCAGTTGCCCTGAATGAGTAGGATGATTCTGTTGTTTGAAAGAACTTACTAAAAGTAAAAATTCATTCCACGCTTAACCCTTACGAAATATGAAACAATTTGATGCATTAATTATTGGTTCCGGACATAATGGCCTGATCACCGGTTGTTACCTCGCAAAAGCCGGTTACAGAGTAGGGGTTCTGGAGCGAAGAGATACGATTGGGGGAGCTGTGTGTAC
>CAZHUP010000314.1:0-3033 GCA_964535495.1 uncultured Rhodohalobacter sp. | reverse complement strand
TGAAGCCTGAAGCCTGAAGCCTGAAGCCTGTCTTTATTTCTTTTTACAAACAGGCTCCGTTTAACTATGTTAATTCCACGAGTTAACATAAACCAAACAGAGTCAGATCTATGAGAAAAATGCTTACTGTATGTGTGATCTTGTGCCTATGGGCCATCAGCCTGCAAGCACAAGATCGGCCGCATGTTTTTGAAGGTGCGGAGATCATCCCGATTACGGGAGATGTAATATCCAACGGTGTGTTGGTTGTACAAAATGGAAAAATTGAAGCTGTAGGCGAGGCGGGCTCCGTCTCCATTCCGCAAAATGCTGTTCGCGTGGATGCCACCGGTAAAGTAATCATGCCGGGGCTGGTTGATACCCATTCCCATATCGGAGAGGGCGACGGAGGCGACCGGTCCGCGACACTGCACGCTGATGTTCGAATTATGGACACCATCGACCCGCGAAGTAAAACCTTTTACAAAGCACTTGCCGGCGGACTAACCACGGTAAACATCATGCCGGGTTCAGGCCACCTGATGAGCGGGCAGACGGTATATTTAAAGCCAAAACCGGCCAATACGATTGAGGAGATGTTGGTTGTGGTGGATGATGAGACGGGAATTTACGGTGGAATCAAGATGGCAAATGGTACAAACCCGCTTCGTTCAGGCGGAACACCCGGTACCCGTGCAAAATCTGCCGCGATGGTTCGCTCACTCTTTTTGAAAGCGCAGGACTATCAGAGTAAAATTGAAGAGGCAGACGGAGATCCTGAAAAGATGCCGTCGCGCGATCTGGAAATGGAAACCCTGGTGGAAGTACTGGAAGGGAAGCGCATTGTTCATAACCACACTCACCGCCATGACGATATTTTGACGGCCATTCGTCTGTCTGAAGAGTTTGGATATCGCGTTGTACTTCAACACGTGAGTGAAGCCTGGAAAGTGGCGGATGAAATTGCCAACTCCAATGTGATAGGATCATCCATTATCGGTCTGGATTCGCCGGGCGGTAAAATGGAAACGATTGAGATTTTTGACATCAACGGACGTGAACTGGAAAGAGCCGGCGCGGATGTGGCGTTTCATACCGACGACCCTATTGTAGATTCCCGATTTCTGTTCAGGATGGCGGCAATGGCGGTTAAAGAAGGCATGAGCCGCGAAAAAGCACTGGAGGCGTTGACGCTTGCAGGTGCGAGAATGCTTGACCTCGAGCATCGTGTCGGTTCACTGGAGAGCGGGAAAGATGCTGATTTTGTCATTCTTTCCGGAGATCCCTTCAGCGTCTATACGCATGTGGAACAGACCTGGATTGATGGTGAGAAAGCTTGGGATCGGGAAGATCCTGAACAGGGAAAATATGCGACCGGCGGTTATGATATTTTCCGGGCTGCAACACTTCACTCACACCACTAAGGAGATCGAATTATGAAGAATAAAAGAATGAAATCAATGAAACACAGTGTGAAATTTTCAGGTCTTGCCCTGGTAGTGATGATCTTTTCGGTGTCACTTTTTGCCAATACCGCAGAAGCACAGATCGCCGTAAAAGGTGAAACCGTATATACTATGAACGGCAATGCCATTTCAAACGGGGTGGTTTTGATAAGTGATGGAAAAATTGAGCGGGTGGGTCCCGAAAGCCGTGTTCGAATTCCCTCCGGGTATGAAGTTCATGAAGCCAAAGTAGTAACGCCCGGTCTTATCGATGCGCGATCTGTAGTTGGTCTGGCCGGTTACTATAACCAGGAACACGATCAGGATCAGCTGGAAACCTCTTCCGCTGTTCAGCCTGAACTGCGTGCTTCCGACTCCTACAACGCCCGGGAATTTCTGGTTGAGTATTTGAAGGAGCACGGGATTACAACCATTCAGACCGGTCATGGCCCGGGTGCCGTAATTAGCGGACAGATGATGATTGTAAAACCAATTGGAACCACGGTCGATCAGGCATTGGTGCAAGACGGCACCATGCTATCTATGACACTCGGCTCCGGTGTGAGACGAAATTTCAGCTCGCCCGGAACCCGATCCAAAGCAGTTTCCGTATTGAGGCAGGAGTTGATCCGTGCTAAGGATTACGCTCAAAAACGCGCCAACGGTGAGACCAACGGAACCGATTTGAAATCTGAAGTTCTGGCTGACCTGATAGACGGAAATATCACGGCTCTAGTCCAGGCGCAGACAGCGCAGGACATCAATACAGCTCTCCGGATTCAGCGGGAGTTTGGCTTCCCAATGGTGCTTGAAGGTGCTGCCGAAGCCTATCTGCTGATTGATGAAATTAAAGAGTCAGGTGTTCCGGTTATCATCCATCCAAAAATGGCCCGACCCGGTGGCGAGATGAAGAATGTCAGCTTTGAAACAGCAGCAAAACTGCATGAAGCCGGAATTCCGATTGCTTTCCAGAGCGGGTATGAGGGGTATGTTCCCAAAACCCGGGTAGTTCGATATGAAGCTGCTGTTGCAGCGGCTAACGGCCTGGGCATGGAGAATACACTATACGCCCTGACAGTCGGTGCTGCCGAGATTCTGGGAATTGCAGATCGAGTGGGATCGCTTGAGCGTGGAAAAGACGCTGATATCGCGATGTTTGACGGAGATCCGTTTGAGTACCTGACCAAAGTGCAGGGTGTAATTATAAACGGTGAGGTGGTTTACAAGCCGGAGTAAATTTCACTCATTAAATTTCTACGAACCCTTCTTCGATTATATTGGAGAAGGGTTTTTTAGTTTTAGGAACAGGAGTGTTCACCGCAGAGGCGCGGAGAGCGCAGAAAACAACGTGAAACGGATCGCCTGTCCCGTTGATTCAGGAGGGTGAAGCCGTTAAGAACAAAGAGAATTATCTACTCCGACCTGTCAGCACATGGAGCGAAGCGGAATTTCTGACAGCGTCGTAAGGATGATCTTGTAGTCGTATTGGATCTGGCATCGTGTTTAGCAAAACTAAGATTTTAATTTCTCGCAGAGGAGCGCAGATAACACCGCGGATTTACGCAGAGAGAAATGTGCAATGGATCGATTGTTCCGTTGAAATGAAGGT
>CAZHUP010000313.1:0-3041 GCA_964535495.1 uncultured Rhodohalobacter sp. | reverse complement strand
GCGGTTAAATACAACTTTGATAAAAATATGACCCGGATACTGCTGAAGCCTTTTGGTACAAGTCCGGCTATGATCATGTTTGGACTGATGGCTGTTACAGCGTTTCTCTCTGCGTTTATGAGCAACACGGCAACTACGGCGATGATGGTAACAGTGATCATTCCTATTCTGGCAAAAATGGATATCACCGATCCGGCCAGAATAAGCATCGCTCTTTCAATACCATTTGCTGCAAATATTGGTGGTGTTGCAACGCCAATAGGCACACCTCCAAACGCAGTGGTTATTGCAGCACTCAATCAGCAGGGGTTGAATATAGAATTTGGGAGCTGGATGCTCTACGCACTTCCACTGGCACTCATTATGCTGGCATTTGCCTGGTTTCTTCTACTGAAACTCCATCCGCCCGCTCTGAAATCGATTCCGCTTGAAATGAAAGGTGAGTGGAAAACCTCAAGAAATGCCTGGATTCTCTATGTGGTTTTCGGCGTGACTGTGGTCTTGTGGGTTACAGAGAGCCTGCACGGTATCCAGAGTAGTATAGTTGCGCTAATCCCCGTAGCAGTTCTAACGCTCACTCAGGCGTTTGAAAAGGATGACATCCGAAATCTGCCGTGGGAAGTACTCTGGTTGATTGCCGGTGGAATATCACTGGGAATTGCAATGAAAGAGACCGGCCTGGCTGACTGGATTGTGGGAAGTATCAGCTGGGAACAGATGTCGTACCTGGTGCTTTTGAGCGTATTTGCTGTTGTCTCAATATTGATGTCGAACTTCTTGTCGAATACGGTGACGGCATCACTCTTGATTCCGCTCGGTATTACGCTCGCCACATCGGGGATTATTGGGGGGCCAGCGGGAACTCTCATAATAGGATTGATCATTGCACTCAGCACTAGTTTTGCGATGGTTTTGCCTATATCCACACCGCCTAACGCCATTGCGGTAAGCACGGGGGTAGTGGAAACCAAAGATATGATCGTGTCCGGTTCCATCATTGGCATTGTTGCCATAATTTTAGTCATATTAATGACAACCTTTTACTGGCCCTACATTCTCTAAATACAAAACTATGAAATCAGAAATTTACATTTTGGTTGTTGAAGATGAACCGGAAGTCCTAGATTCTATCGTGCGGGACATTACCGAGTTTGAGGAGTTTTTCAACGTGGAGATGGCAGATACTGCCGAGGAGGCTGAATCGCTCATTGAAGAGATATTAGAGGAAGACGGAAAAATAGGCCTGGTTTTATGCGATCACGTTCTGCCCGGAAAAAACGGAGTGGAGCTTCTGGTTCAGATGCAGAACGAGGAGAAGACCAAACCGACCCGTAAAGTGCTGATTACCGGTCAGGCGGGGCTTGATGAAACCGTTAAAGCCGTGAACGAGGCAGACCTGAAACACTATATCGCCAAGCCCTGGGAAAAAGAGGAGCTGGTAGATATCACGCGAAAATTGCTCACCGACTATGTGATTGAACAGGTAAAAGACCCACTGCCATATATGAAGGTCCTGGATTCAGAAAAGATTGCTGAGAGTTTAAGAACCGGGCGAAAAATGACGGATCAATGAAGTTTAAACTTGGAGCACAGTGGCTGGAAAACCGTGATAAGGTGACCGATCTGGTTCATCGCGTTTTGGATGATACCGGTCAGGCCGAAAAGTATCTGTTCGAAGTGGGGGAGGGAATCATCATTTTTCAGGAAGGAGAGCCACTAAATAACATCTATATTCTGTTGGATGGAGATGTTCAGCTTTACAAAAAGAAGCCGTATAACGATGTTCAGTATCCTCTTCAACATCTTCAATCCGGATCGCTGATTGGGATCATCTCATTTATGACCGGATTGCCTTCGCTCACCACAGCTAAAACCCAGGAGCCGTGCCGTTTCTTGCGGATTCCCAAAAAAGATGTGAATAATCTGATTGATATTCATCCTGAACTGGACGGTTATCTGGATGAACTGATTATGGCTAATTTGCTGGAGAGGTATCGTCAGACGATTATCCTGCAGATGAAGCTCGATTCGGTAAACAGTAAACTCCAGAATGAGCGGAATGAACTAAAGCAAGCCTACCGGGATCTTCAGGATGCACAGAAGGCGCTGGTACATCAGGAAAAGATGGCGACACTGGGGCAATTAGTGGCCGGATTTGCACACGAAGTCAACAACCCGACGGCAGCTCTGTTGCGATCAACCGATTCGCTGGAGAAGCATTTGCATAACCTGATGCAAAAAATATATGGAGAGAGTGACTCTGAACTCCATCAATCCGGACAGCAGTTTTTTAAACTGGGAAGAAATGCGGGTTTCCCCGATACAAAAACGATCCGTGAGCGTACAAAGAGTTTAAAAAAAGTATTTCCTGAGCTGGGTAATACTCAGGTTAGAATTATTTCTCAGATGCCGGACGGTTACGCTGATATGCTCCATAAAGTAACGGATGGAGAGCCGGAGCAAATTCAATATCTGCTGGATCAATTTGAATTTGGGAAGATGTTTCAAAATATCGAGACAGCAGGAGAGAGGATTGCCGGATTGGTGAAGTCGCTGAAAAGTTACAGCCGATCCGACACGGAAGATCGTTACGAGTGGATCGATATTCGGGAGGGAATTCATGATACGCTTCAGCTTACCAGCAACAGGATTAAATTTTATGATCTCTATTTAGATCTGCCTGAAGTGCCTGAAATCAGAGCTGATGCGGCCGGGTTAAACCAGGTTTGGACCAATATTATTTTGAACGCATCCGACGCTATGGGTAAACAGGGAAGTTTGGATATTCGCTGCGGGACTGTAGAGAATGAAAATGATAAAGGGGAGAGTCAGGAAATGATTTGGGTAGCTTTTAAAGATTCCGGTCCCGGAATACCGGAAGAGAACCTGGAGAAAATTTTTGAATCTAAATTTACCACAAAAAAAACCGGAGCAAAGTTTGGGCTTGGTTTAGGCTTGTCCATTTCAGAAGATATTGTAGAGCAGCACGGGGGAGAGATCAAAGCAGAAAACGCCGAAGATGGCGGTGCTCGATTTACGGT
>CAZHUP010000312.1:0-3048 GCA_964535495.1 uncultured Rhodohalobacter sp. | reverse complement strand
AGCGGATAATATTGGATGATAAAACGCTATTTTATAAAAACTACGGTGAATTTTTTGTCCACTCGGTAGCGGATCAAATTGATATGAAAGAGAAACCGGAACTTGCGAAAAAAATCCTATCGAATTCTTCCGGAAAGATTGTATTTAAAGCAGCTGCAGGAAAGTGCGGGACCGAGGTTGAGATTCGGAAAACATCAGAATTTACTCCGAAAACACTCGTCGATTTCATGCAAGATCATGAATATGATCTTGCTGAAGAATTTATAATTCAGCATGCTGTAATTAACAAAATGTCGCCCTCTGCGGTGAACACAATCCGAATGATCACAGAGCTCAATGACAAGGGGGAAGTTGAGCTGTTGGGGTGTCGTTTCAGAATATCAGTTGATTCGCACGTCGATAATATGGCTGCAGGGAATCTTGCTGCATCAATCGATGAAAAAACCGGCGTGGTGATTGGCAATGCTGTATATGGCGATATTACAAAGCCGGATGTTGAATTTCATCCCGTCACCGGTGTCAGGATTACAGGATTTCAAATTCCATATTGGGAAGAGATTGTTGAGATGGTGACAAGAGCAGCAAAAAAACACCCCCAAAACCGCTCTATCGGGTGGGACGTTGTTCTTACTGAAAAAGGTCCGGGACTCATTGAAGGCAATCACGATTGGTGTAAATTATTATGGCAGCTGCCTGAGAAGAAAGGCATGAAGTCGAAATTGAAACGCGTTTAATTCAGATTACATGTACGCCGGCTTTCTAAAAAGAATTTTCGATTTCATCATTGCATTACTGGTTTTTATACTTGTTTCCCCACTCTTTCTTATTGTTGCAATACTTCTGTTCTTTCAAAACAAAGGCAGTATCTTTTTCTTTCAGGAGCGGCCCGGTTACAGGGAAGAGCCTTTTCAGATCATCAAATTCAAAACGATGACGGACGAGCGGGATGATGACGGCAACCTGCTTCCGGATGTTGAGCGGATAACAGCACCGGGACAATTTGTTAGGAAATATTCTCTGGATGAACTTCCACAACTCATAAATGTTCTAAAGGGAGATATGAGCCTGATTGGTCCCAGGCCGTTACTTTTTAAATACATACCCCTCTATTCCGATGAACAGCGCAGAAGGCATGACGTAAGGCCGGGGATTACGGGATGGGCCCAGGTAAACGGCAGAAATTCAATCAGCTGGAAAAAGAAATTTAAGTTAGATATCTATTATGTGGATAACGTATCGCTGAGCCTCGATTTTATAATCTTTTGGCTTACCATTCTCAAAGTTGTCAAAAGAGAGGGGGTCAACCAGTCGGAAGCTCGCCCGATGCAGCCGTTTGACGGCACAAATTAAAACGGAGTTAATTACTCAGGAAATTTCATCCAGACCTTTCCGTGACGGGATCCCACGGTAGATACACTCTTTTTTTAAATTCATAGGCTGACAGAAATCTCAAATTACTGCATAATACGTGCTTTAAAATTATAGAGATTTTACATCTACCGAAGGAATCCCGTTGATGGTTGTTCAGCATGTCGTATAAACTTTGTGCCCCGGAAACCCCAGCTGATTAGTCCAGAAAAATCTTTGTCAACCAATAATTTAAGAAACGAAACTGAATGTCTGATAATAAGGTACTACCGACAGATATATCATGCAGAGTTAAAAACACTCACAGGTTGAAACAGGAAATTGGCTGTCGGATTTGATATTATGGGTCAGTTAAAAAAATGGATAATCTATGAAAAATATACTGGTAACCGGAGTAGGTGGTCCTACTCCGCGATCATTTGTACGTGCTGTAAAACAGTTTAGTGGTGAGTCATCAGACCGCTTCAGGTTTATTGGTGTGGACTGTAATCCGCTCGCCTATGGGCTATACGACAGATCACTGTTTGAAAACAGCTATGTGGTGCCCAGGGCAGATGATGATCGGTATTGGGATAAGATTAATGAGGTTATCGATAAGGAACATATTGAGGCAGCGATTGTTCTTCCTGAAGTTGAAGTTCTTATATGGGCGAAATTTTCGGAAAAATTAAAAACAGAAGTTAAAGTCCATCTCCCCGACTATAATCTCGCAAACACATTGGTGAACAAACATCGCCTGCACGAGATTCTGGGGGAAACATCATGGGTGCCAAAGTATAGAAAAGTAGATCCCAATCAGTATGATTTCAAGAAATTATCAGATGAAGTGGGGGATGAATTTTGGATTCGCAGTACAGAAGGGTCCAGCGGCCTGGGTTCACTGAAAATTGAATCAGAATCGTCAATGGCCCAATGGATCTCTATTAATAGAGACGTGAATGAGTTTATCGCAACAGAATATCTTCCGGGACGGAACATGGCGTGCAAGATGCTCTATTTCAATGGGAAAGTTGCCAGAACTGCGTGTGCAGAACGTGTCAACTACATCATGGCAAAGGTGGCCCCCTCCGGAATTACCGGGAACACCTCATTCGGCCGTCTGATTAATGAGCCCGAACTCGTGAAAATTTCTGAACAGACTTTGAAATATATTTCAAAAGAGGTTGGAAGTGAGCTGAACGGTATTTTTACTGTAGATTTTAAGGAAGATTTGAATGGTACTCCAAAAATCACGGAAATCAATATCCGGCACGTCGCGTTTACATCATCTTTCGCCGCAGGGGGTGCGAATCTTCCGATGGATACGTTGATACATTTATTCTCAGGGTCGTTGTCCCCCGAACGGGTAGACTACACATACGAAGAGGGACTTATGTTTTTGAGAGATGTGGACTCTCTCCCTCTGGTTATGAACGAAGAAGACCTGCTGGGGAATAGTAAATAATAGAAAATGGCCGTGTATGAAGTATCCAACTATAGTAAGATCTGAGACGGCATCTATTTATATCAATTTTTTAATCAATTATGAAAAAAGTGTTAGTTACCGGCGCAGCCGGTTTTATAGGATATCATCTTTGCAGACGTCTCATCAGCGAGGGATACGATGTGTGCGGACTGGATAATCTGAATGATTATTATAGTACCGATTTGAAATGTGGCCGCTTGGAGCAGTTGGGTGTA
>CAZHUP010000311.1:0-3060 GCA_964535495.1 uncultured Rhodohalobacter sp. | reverse complement strand
GTTTCCAAGAGTTCCTTGCTGGTAGATTAGAATCTGTTGCTGTTCCTTCACATCATTATGAGGATTATCAAGACGATCCACGTATCCGCTTTATTCCTGGTGCTACTACCTTCCGTATGGCTGTTAACAGTCTCGGTACTATAGAAGATCAACTCGAGCGTTTCCCAGGAAGCTCATTTGTGCCTGAACCTCTCCTTGCATGGGAGCTTGAAGATGGTATGACGATGAGAAACGCATTATTCTTTGCTATAAACCGTCAGACTATTGCGGATGAAGTTAACGTTACCTCTGAACCTCAAATGTTCTATTTCTCACCGGCTTATATGGTAGCGCCAGAATCTGGTGTTAGCTTCCGTGAGTGGGATTATCAAAAAGGTATAGAATATCAAATTGAACAAGACATTGAAGCAGGTTTAGCTGACGATGAAGATGATTGGTACGCTAAAGAACTCTTCGAAGAAGACTATCCATACACATGGGTTGGTCGTGGTCTAAGCCCAACAACACAAGGCTTTAACCCTGACCTTGCTCGTGCAATTTTCTACGACATCATCGAAGAGATGGTAGCGGAAGGATACTATGAAGAAGGCGATACTATCGTTCTTGATTTAGGTATCCAATCCGGCTCTGAAGGTATCATGGCTTATGCTGAATACGTTAAGAGTGAATTCGAACGTATCTTCTATCATTTATCTCTAGACATTGGTGTTACTGTTGATATTAGCACACATCAATTCCCAGATAACTATTACTTACGTAGCTTAATTGGTGTTGGTGACCTTAACATGGGTGGTATCTCAGGTTCTACATTGGATGCTGCTAGCTTCCTTGGCGTCTTTGCTGATGATAACCGTGGTGGCTTCACCATGGACTGGGGTATTGATACTTCTAAAGCTGAAATTGAACTTACTTATACAAACTTTGAAGGTGAAGAAGTAACTGAAATGTGGTCATATAATGCTCTCCATAGAGCTCTCAATGGTACAGCTTATGTCCTCGGTGGCGAAGAGTCTACACAAGAAATCGTAGCCCCTGAAACAATCGAAGATGACGACGACGAGTAATTACTAACTTAAATTAAACAAAATTCAACATAAAGACGACATCCTTTGGGTGTCGTCTTTTTTTGCATTTTATCTATTATTATACGTAATTCGGAATCTATTATAAAAGTTTATAGCATTTTTTGTTTAGAAGTAAGGTATAATTAGAAAATATATCAAATACTATGACAGACATAATAATGCATTACTGTAAACGCTTAATATAAACATTGTTGTTTATTAACCAACATCTAATCAAACGACATTATGTCATCTTATAATATATTATTTATAAAAATTACATTTCTATAACGGATATGCATAATCGACTTGAAAAATTACTCTATCTGTTATATTATATACTAAGACAAAATATTATATTAATAGGAAAGAAGGAGAATTTCATGATAAGGTATACGATTATTAGGACCTTTTGGATTTTTATTATCCTCTTCTTGGTCATTTCCGTTAACTTCTCTTTGCTTAGGTTAGCACCGGAATATCCACCACCGCAAGAAGAAGAACGGGAAATTTATTATGAAAGACAAGTTCGCGATGGTCTGATGACCCGCCGTCTTGAGCGCGATCCTGATACCATTCAAGGTATTCGTGATCGTGAAATAGAGTTGCCTCGTAATGCTTTTTATTTTGATGAGGAGACTCAACTAAGAATTTATGAGCCAGTCCCAATTCCACGTCAATATGTTCGATGGATGGGGAATATTTTAACGGAGTGGAACTGGGGTGTATCGCAGAGTGTTCAAGCCAATGTTCCGGTATTTGATGTTTTGGTTAGTAGAATACCCGTGACGGTTATGTTGAATCTCATTGCCCTGTTTTTCTATATTCCAATTGGATTTAGTTTAGGCATCATCGCCGCCTTAAGAAAGGACCATTTAACGGATAACCTTATCTCTTTAGGTGTTATGATTTTTATCTCAATTCCAAGCTTTGTTGTTATGTCTATTTTTGTTTTGGTCTTTGGTTATCAACTTGATTGGTTGCCAACCCAATATCCCGCAGCCGATATCCAAGGATGGATTCGTGTCGAAGCGCTCGTACTTCCAGTATTAGGTCTGTCATTTGGAGCTGTAGCTGGATTGACGCGTACCACAAGAGCCGAGTTGTCAGAGGTTTTAACCTCAGAATTCTTATTACTCGCTAGAACGAAAGGTTTGACGCGAACTCAATCCGTGATAAAACATGCTATGCGTAACTCTATGGTACCACTTGTTCCAGGGATTATCGCATCGTTTGTTGGCTTATTAAGTGGGTCTGTTATTATCGAAAGGATTTACAGTATTCCAGGTACGGGACGAATTTTTGTTAGTGCCATGATGCAAGATGATTACAACCTAGTACTTGGGGTTACTGCTTTTTATACTATCGTCAGCTTATTTGCTGTTCTGTTGGTTGACTTATCCTACGGTGTTGTCGATCCACGTATCAGAATGGGGGCTAGAAAATGAGTGCTAAATCTAAATTGCGCAAACGTCCACCGAAAGAACAACAAAATCAATATACACCGGATGTTGATGTTTCTAAAGAAGATTTTAATTTTGTTCAAAAAGATGAAAAGATTTTTGATAAGAAATTTGAGACCAAGCCGATTGGTTATTTTAGAGATGCGATGACACGGTTTGCGAAAAACCGTACGAACTTATACGCAACCATCATCTTATTTTTCCTTATCATGATGTCTATTCTTGTGCCGGCATTAACCTCAAAACGTTATAGTGGTCAAGAATTTGAATTACGCTTCTTACCGCCAAGAGTACCCATCATTGAAAATTTTGGATTCATGGATGGGACGCAGTTTGTACGCGACCAAACGGTTGACCGTTCCACTATTGATCCTGAAACGGGTGTAGGCATTCCTTTTGCCGAACAGTACGATCCACAATATATTTTAATGGATACCGTTGAAAACTACACCATTTCTTGTACTTCGCGACGTGAGACTTGTTATGGCGGCTTGAATCTCTTACAATTACAAGGGGATTATGTTGCTACGATA
>CAZHUP010000310.1:0-3094 GCA_964535495.1 uncultured Rhodohalobacter sp. | reverse complement strand
AGAAAATCTTCGTTGGTTCTGGTTCCTCTCATTTTGTCCAACAGGAATTCCATCGCTTCAAACGCGTTGTGTTTGTTCAGGTAGCGACGAAGAAGTACCACTTTTTCCCTTTCCCCATCCGGTACAATAAGCTCTTCTCTTCTGGTTCCACTTTTGAAAATATCGATAGCCGGATAGATTCTACGTTCGGCCAGACGACGATCCAATACCAATTCCATGTTACCGGTACCTTTAAACTCTTCAAAGATCACATCGTCCATTCTTGAACCTGTTTCAACCAAAGCCGTGGCAATGATCGTAAGGCTTCCACCGCCTTCAATATTTCGTGCTGAACTAAAAAGCTGTCGTGGTGCTTTCAACGCTTCAGAATCCACACCACCTGTCATGGTTCGACCTGAGTTACCGGTGGCAACATTATATGCTCGTGCTAAGCGTGTTATAGAGTCCATCAGAAGCAAAACATCCTGCCCGCTTTCTACCAATCGCTTTGCTTTCTCAAACACAATCTCCGAAAGACCTACATGATTCTCAGGCTTCTCATCAAATGTTGATGCAACAACCTCAGCATTTTCCACAGAACGCTCCATCTCAGTAACCTCTTCCGGTCGCTCATCAACCAACAATATTATAATTTTCGTATCCGGATGATTCTTATTTACCGCATTGGCGATGTTCCGCAATATGGTTGTTTTTCCGGTTTTAGGTTGAGCTACAATCAAACCACGCTGACCTTTTCCAATTGGAGCAAAAAGATCTACCAACCGGGTTGTGTACTCAATCGGGTTATGCTCAAGTTTGTATCTCATATCCGGGTAGACAGGCAGCAGATCTTCAAAATCTCCACGATTGTCCATATCTGTTGGGATCTTGCCATTCACACCTTCAACCCTCAAAAGTGCAAAATAGCGTTCACCCACTTTTGGCGGACGAATAATTCCGATTACACAGTCACCCTGTTTTAATCTGAAACGTTTTATTTGTGAGGGAGATACATAAATATCATCAGGACTCGCTTTGTAATTATAGTTTACGGAGCGAAGAAATCCGTAGCCATCCGGTAAAATTTCGAGCGTACCTTCATTCAATAAAAATTTACCCAGTTGCGGAATAATCTCATCGAGGCGCTCCTGAAGTGTTGGCGCGTCAGATTCGGGTAAAACATTACTTACGTGTTTCTTATTCGGCTTCTTGTTTTTATGCCTTTTATTTGGCTGCCCACCTCTTTTAGACCTTCCTGAATCAGATTCCTGATCGTAAGTTTGAATATGCGCCTGGTTGCCGTATGTAATATTCTGCAACGGCTTTTCCTTACCCTGATCCTGGTCAGAACCTTTGCTGCTTGATTCAGCCTGATTACGGATTCGATCAATAATTGCCTGCTTCTTTAACGCAGTAACTCCTTTCAAACCTATCGATTTAGCAACTTCTTTAAGTTCCTTGACCGTTTTGGTGTGCAATTTGTCTAGGTCGATATTTGTATTCTTATCGGTTTGAGTGTCCGACATAATGAGATTTTAATTCTTGAGTAAATTCATTTGGAGTAGCGCTCAACGTAGTAGCCGATGTACGCAATGGGGAATTGTGATTCTGCTTAGAGCGGAAAGATTTATGTATTTTCGTAAGCTTCTGTTCCCAACCAGTTCCTTACGGTCTTGTAAAAGTAAAAACTTCCGCTAAAAATTACTAATTCTGTTTTTATTTCGTGTGATTCAAATAGTTGGGTGGCTCGCTCACTGTCAATTGCTTCTGCTACAGGAAAATAGCTTTTCATTTTTTTGATGCTTGCCGCCCTCTCTCCCTCCTGTTCAAAAACCTTAATATTTGGAAACTCATTCCATATATCTGCAATCTCCTGATTTACTTTATCATCCATAAAGCTCAAGACAACCGTCCATTTTTCAACAGGTGCCATGCTTTTTAGCTCTCCCACCAATTCTCTTATAGATTCAACGTTATGGGCACCGTCAAAGTACCAGGAGTTTTTGGAATGAATCTTCGAGAAATGTGCATGAGCCCCAAAACGAAGATCCATATTTTCAATCCCGTTAACAAACTCTTCGTCACTCACCGAAAATTTTGGCTGAATCAATTCTTTGACGATCCATGACATAGCAACATTTATGGCATCTACCCTTTTTCTTCCTTTCGCATCAATTTGAATTGACTTCTGTGCAGAGTTCAGAATAATATTTCCATCTTCCATTGTTGGTTTCAACGTAAGAGAATGGAAAACCTGTGAGTTGATCTTTGAAGCAATAGATTCAATTACGGTCTGTGCATCAAATTCCAGTCGGCCCAAAACAACAGGTCTGTTCGATTTAATGATACCGGCTTTTTCCTCTGCGATTTTCTCCAGTGTATCTCCCAAAATATCGGTATGATCGTAACCAACAGACGTAATCACCGAAACCAATGGATTAACAACGTTCGTCGCGTCCAATCTGCCGCCAAGACCCGTTTCAATGATTGCCAAATCAACATTTTGATCCATGAAATACCAGAAAGCGATCGCTGTAGTCAGTTCAAAAAATGTGAGTTTCTGCTCAATTGCATCTTGCCCAAACTTTTGAAAAAACTCGAGGAGTTTCTCGTCCTCAATCCATTCACCGTTTATCATAAATCGCTCTCTTACATCAATCAGGTGCGGTGATGTATAGAGACCTGTTTTAAACCCTGCCTCCTGGTAAACAGAGGCCAGCATTTGACAAGTAGTGCCTTTACCATTTGTGCCGGCCACATGGATCATCAGTACACTCTGCTGTGGATTTCCCATTAACTCACAAAAAGCGATCATTTTGTCCAGGCTAAAATTCGCTGCGGATCGCCCAACATTACCAAATTTAGGTATGGATAGTAAAAAGGACTCTGCCTTCTCTATGGTATCAAATTGAGTTTTCTTCAACTGCTGTACTCTCTCTTATATTCTCTAAACCATTCATTTAACTGACTGAAAAAGGGCTGATTGTGTGTGAACTGCATGCCATCTATTTCTGAGATTTCCTGAATTTCTCTCACGCTGTTTGTCATCCAGACAGACTCTGCAGACTTTATATCGTCCAGACGATATTTCCCCTCTTCAACCTTAAAACTGCTT
>CAZHUP010000309.1:0-3103 GCA_964535495.1 uncultured Rhodohalobacter sp. | reverse complement strand
AATCTGCTTTTCTGTCTCTTCGTTATTAGACATCACACAGTCTCTCCGTCTGTAACTCTTTTCCAGCTTTCGCCGTCGCTAAAAACTGGGACTCCTTCATTTTCATAAAATAAAATGCGACCTTTCCAATCACTGGCGTCCGGCAAATCACCGTTTACAATTTCAAGCTGTCCTCGGGTCTCATCAAAATGTCGTATCCAAAAATAAATGATTCTAAGGAGCCAGTTTAGCCACTGCCGCGGCGGTTCTTCAAAAGGCTGCCAACCGACTGATCTTCGACCACGAGGTGGCGCAACAGCGTTCAACTGACCGGTTTCTTGATCTCGAACATCTTCGCTTGCAAATTCTGGGTAATGACTTGGTTTTTCTTTGTAGTCACTCATATCAACTCGGCTCCGCACTAATGTCTTCTGTCAACACTCCGCTATTGATTGTTCGTATTTTAGGATCTTCTTGATCTGTCACACTTGCTAATGAACCGTCGCTAAATTTCAGTCGGTGTCCGCTGCTCAAAATAAAAGGTTCTGGCATTTGCTCAGAAAAACCTCCAACATCGTCTGATTTTACTATATTTGCTTCATCTTGTCCACCGCCACCTAACAGCGCATTATCACCAATAGAAATTAGAGAACCATCAAAAATTTTAATTACGTAGTAGTTACCCTCTCCAACTTCTTCTGAAAATCCGAAATGTAGCTTAGTGTCTAAAGACGGTGCAGTAGATGCGTACAAAGCAACTCCAGCTGGCAAAATATCCCGGACGCTTCTGACTACTTCTGCGTCAACATTGTCACCGTCGACAAAAACTTCGACGGTTGCCGGATAACTTTCTCTGTATTTAATTCTTTCGCCAGCGGAATACGCTCGCAAATACCCAATTATCCCTTCCGGCTGACCGGACACTGCATTTAACACTGCGCGCAGTCGAATTGCACGACGATAATCACCATCTAATCTATTATTTCTATCTTCACCGACTAATTCACCGAGTCCATCAAGCTGATCACCTTTTGCGGAGTCGATCCAGCGGTCGGTTAAAAACGGGTGTACATTATCTTCAAAATCTTGTTTGCCCGAAACTAGAGCGCTTATTAGTTTTTCAAAACGATCCAACCCACGGTATTGATATGCAATACGCTCTAGGGCTTTTTTAACATGATCATCAACTTTTTGAATATCTCGAATAGTCATTATGAACGCTCGTCGTTGACGTTTACAGTAATTCTGTCTTTACTAAATACAGTGGCGACATTAGAGTCAATTTTTATATTCTCGCGTCTCCAATCTTCTTCGTCCGGTGGGTCTTCAGGAGAATCTGTTTGTGCAATTTCTAGGTTTTCGACTTCAAGAATACCGGCGACTGAAAAGATTGGTTTGTAGAACGACTGGTAAATAATTGGGTCACCAACTTCAAACATGTCGCCATAATCAAATAGCGCTGTTTTAACTTGCTCATCACCGCCTTCAGGGAACGGTTCACGAGAATCGCCGACGCGGATAGTTGTGCGGATCCAGATATACGCATCAGACGGTCTTGTAAATCTAACTACTTGCTCGCGGTTTTCTGAATCAACAACTGTTACAGACGTGTTACCGACGGACTCGATTCCGGCCGGTTTAATTTCCCATAATTTTTCTGCAATATCTTGCTCTGTACCGCCGCTTACAATCAATTCAAATGAATGGGGTGGCCTATTTTCTTCATCTTTTTCTGCTGATCTATTAGAAACAACAGAAACGCTAACTACGTCGTCAACATCATCGAGAATACGTGCTCGAATAGCCGGTTCTGTTGCAGCACTAACAATTTGAAGCGAATCTTTATATCGCTCACGAAGCTCAGCATCACTTTCTTCATTGTTGCCTCTCGTACCGTCAGTCAATGTTTCAACGTCGTTCCAGCCAGAAACCGGAGTGACAATCTCGTCAATCAAACCTGTAAAAACTTCAATGCCTCCCGGCTCAACGGCTCGGAATTCAACGGGAGTGCCATATTGTATGTTATCAAATTTTTCTGACAGTGCTTGTACAGAAAATGTCGTTGTGAAATCTTCTGCAACAACTCTGACTGATTCATCATCAGATTCAGCTGAAACGGCGTTGAGACTATTAATTTCGCTAGCAAGCTCTTCAGCGATGTCAGATTCACCCTTATCGTCCGCTGATACTGAGACAGTTTGACCATTAATAGTTACTTCAAAATCTCCTTCATCTGAATCAATATCGAACATTAAAACTAAGCAATTTGATCTGTCTATTTCATTTTCAGCAGTTGTTTCAAACTCATCACCTGAATCGCTGTTTTTTACACGAGAACCAGCTGGTATAACTGTGCCGTGATCACCGAGTAGCACAACATCAGCAAAAGACTTAGATGCCGGTCTTCTACTCAAGCCATTAATCGCAACAACGCGGTCAAGCGATCTGCCAGTAGCTGTGCTGGGGTATTGAGAGTAATAAATTGACTCGGCTAGCTCCCATAGCTCAGATTCACGTTCAGAAACTGTGTCGATTATGTGACCGATAACAGATTCTTCGCTAGTATTAATCGGACCGAGCCGCTCTTCGATCTCGTCAATAATTTCAGATCGAATCTCAGAAAAACGCTTGCTTGAAAACCCATACCTTGTAAGCCCGGTCATTAAACCTCCACTTCGCTTGTCACGACAGTTCCTGAACTATTAGCGACTTTAACAGTGAATCTGATAGTCATTCTTCTAGTAGTGCCATCGAAATCGAAATTTAAACTTTCTATTTTCTCTACATCTGTGTCATCCGATATCGTGCGACGAATAACAGATCTGACTATTTCTGACCGTGGATTTTTTTGCAAAATTTTTTCAAAATATGGAACCCCGGCTCGCCGGTTTCTAAAATATTCACCGCGTATGAGCCGGAGTTTTGACTGTATTCGCTGAGCAATAGCGTCTGCTTCTGAGCTCATGACGAGATCAGAATTGCGGAACAACAAATCGCTGTCTCTTTCACTTAAGATCAAGTCTTGCATTGTTACATTATACCTCGTTCCAGCTAAAAAATCAACGACGTGTTACATGTTACATCAGAGCGTTACATAAAAAATCGTTTAAAATCAATAAGATTA
>CAZHUP010000308.1:0-3105 GCA_964535495.1 uncultured Rhodohalobacter sp. | reverse complement strand
TTGCGCAGCGCTTTTTTTAATAGGGGAAGATAGGGGGTAAATTGATTCAACGATCTGCCGTTAAATGAGAATAAATGAAACTCCTACTGATAATACCTGAGCAACCTGCAACTCTTTTGAATAGTCATCATCATAAATGAAATCCAGACGGATTGACGCATTCATGAAATCATTAATTTTTCCGGTGAACTGATTGGTTGCAAAAACGTCTGTACTGCTCACGGCTTTATTTAAATTTGTGAATGTCTCTATGGATGATGATAAACTAAGGTTTGTGCCCAATGTTTTCTGAAAGGCAATCCCAAATGTTAAACCGGCTTCATTTCTGAATGTATCTCCTTCATCCAGTCCGTATAGTGTGGAAAGTGATTCGTCGCGGACAAATGTTTGCTGAAGACCCAAACCGGCTTCAAAGGAGAAGTTTTCGGTTGGGACATAGGCTAAACCTGCATTTTCTGAGAGATATCCGGGAGCCATAAAGTTTGAAATTAAGACATTTCCACCGTCCGGTGCTTCCCCGTATTGATATCCCTCAGCGAACTGAGTTCTGAAATTTATATTTCCAAAGAGCTTAAAATCACCATCTCTCTTATCTCCAAGATCATAGAGAAAACGATTTCTAACAGAGAGGCGATCGTCTGTTTTCCTGACACCCTCACCTTCAATTTTTGTCTGGCCAAAACGTGTGTTTAAGGCATAAATGTACGAAAAACGTTGTTTTTTGTAGGTTGCAGTAAATACAGAGTTTCCGGTGAATGCAATATTATTTATCCCACCTTGCGACCAATTTGAGTAAGCGGCCTGAGATCCGTTCAATCCGGCTACCCAGCCAATGTCCCAGCCGTTCAATGTATCGGGTACGGCCATATCTTGTGCGGTTGCTGTTAAAACTGTGGTGAAAGTTAGCAGAATGAGTGCAAATAAATTTTTCATTATGGGATCTTAGATGATTTATTACGTTGAAATATTCAGCTTTCCGTTAATACAATAGAGTCGGTAGTTCCATTTTTAAGGCTAACTGTGATCTGTTCGTTCAATTTTGTGGGAATATTCATCCCAATTACAGCTGCCTGAATTGGATATTTTCGATGTCCCCGATCTACAAGCACAGAAACAAAAATCTTATCAAACCGTTCTCTTTCGGAGATTTTATCCAGTCCTTTGAGAATTGTTTCCCCGGTAAAGATCACATCATCAACAATGACCAAGACGGTATTTTCGTTAACAGGCTGAGTTAAGGAAAACAAATCATCCGAATGCGCCCAGAGCTGTTGAGAATAAACCGGTGAATCAGATCCTTTTTTGATAAAACGGCTGAGTTGTTCTGCAAGAGCGAATCCACGTTCGTTGAGACCAATTAATTGAATCTGCTTGCCGTGTGCTTCTTCAACAATTTGGTAAGCCATTCGTCTTACTGTTCGTTCAATTCTGTTGTGGTCTGATAAAATCATGAGATTAAATAAGTTGTCTAAAATTACATAGAAAGTATTCATTTTAGTATACTATATACAAATGAGGATGTGGTAAATTCGAAGAAGAAAAGGGAGTTATTATGAATAATTTAGTCAAACAATCGATTTTAGCCGGAGGAACATTTGCAAGCGGAATTGTTGCCGGTTTTCTGATAGGAACTAAGAGAACTGAAATGAAAGCAGTTTTTGATACAACCAAAGAGAGATCTAAAACTATGGTTGTATCTGCTCGCAGCAGAACAAATCATTTAACTGAATCGAGTAAAATTCATTTGGAAGCTATAAAAGCCGACTTGAAGAAAAATTTTAAAGATCCAATTCCTGATCTTTATAAAGCTACTGAATCGCTTACTATTGATGATTTAGAACTGAATCTACCGCGATAAATGGGTGCGAGATATAAGGAATCTCTTCTCCAATGGGTTTGGGAAAACCTGGAGTTCGATCTAAATAATCTCAGAACTCAGGATAATTTCCCTATACACATTCACGACCCCGGTCGTAAGAACACCGGGGCAGGCCCCGACTTTTTAAATGCGTGCATAACTATAAACGGTTTAAAATTTTATGGGGCAGTTGAGATCCACAATCGGGAGAAAGAGTGGTTTGATCACTCTCATCATAGTGATCCGGAATTCAACAGTGTGATACTTCATGTGGTATTAGAGGGGGATGGTGGAGTCGCAAAAACATCTGACGGGCACAGGCCTGCTCTGCTAAACATAAGTTCAAAGTTGAACAAATCACTCTACAAGCTATTGAAGGCAAAAGAGAGTGGGAGTTTGCCGTGCGCAACAAGTGTTACAAATATTCATCAGCGAGCTTTTGAGATACAGATAGAGAGAGCGCACAAAGAGTATTTCAATTACAAAGTAGACGAGCTGATGGAGGGGTATGATCCAAGCCTGCCGCCATCTACGGCTTGGCGAAAAGCGTTTCTTTTACAGCTGTACAGTGCGCTTGGCATTCCGTCCAATCGAATATCGATGGCCAGGTTGCTTAAAGAAATCGATAAAAGTGTAAACCCAGAACCGGAAATAGAGAAATTTGTAGAACAGGTGATGAGTGTTGCTTTTGAGAAACCCGGGAGTGAAAAGTATATCTGGAAATTTTCCGGAATGAGGCCGGGCAGCCAACCGAAAAACAGAGTGCGGCAGGCTGCAATGCTGCACTATCAAATCAACAACACAGATTTTAAAACATTTTTGAGAAAAGGAATTGACTGCTGGGATTCGTTAACTGCTTCGTTCTCTAAATCTGAACTCCCCGGCAGTTCACGAATGGAAATTCTTCACAAAACGGTGTTTTTACCTTCGGTTTATCTGCTTGGCGATCTGTTTCATGCGCAGCATCTCTGCTCAAGTGCATACCATGCTTGGGTAAATTCAATTGCGCAACTTCCCAAAGAAGTACTCCAGCCCTTTGAAGAGTCGGGTTTTGAGGTAGAGAAAGACTTGAAAAAATTCGGACTCGCGCATCAATACAAAAGGTTCTGCAAGCAGAGGAACTGTCATAAGTGTGAAGTGTTTAAAAGTGTAATTAATCCTTGACACATAAAATTCTTGTTTCTATCTTTGGATTCTGTCAATTCGATGAATTGCCCGGTCGTCTAATGGCAGGACAGCTGGTTTTG
>CAZHUP010000307.1:0-3111 GCA_964535495.1 uncultured Rhodohalobacter sp. | reverse complement strand
GAGGTGTATGCAACACCTCCTTTTTTTTGGGACATATGGCTGTACGAATAATTATAGGCGCCCAGTGGGGCGACGAAGGAAAAGGTAAAATTGTAGATCTGTTAAGTGCTGAAACCGATTACGTGGTTCGATACCAGGGAGGTGCTAATGCCGGACATACGTTAAAGTTTGACGACAAAACAATTGTCCTCCATCTCATACCATCGGGCATGTTTAACGGAGATTCAAAATGCATCATCGGTAATGGTGTTGTAATCGATCCAATTGCACTGGTCGAAGAGATCAAAGAGGTTGAAGAGCTCGTGGATATCGATTTAAAAGAGAGGCTATATATCAGCAACTCTGCACACGTTATTCTGCCCTACCATAAGGTGCTTGATCAGGTGAAAGAGAAAAGCCGTGGCAGTGATGCAATTGGAACAACCGGCCGTGGAATCGGTCCCGCGTATGTCAGCAAAGTTTCACGAATCGGTATCCGAATGGGCGATCTTCTAAATGAAGAAGCTTTGGAAGAAAAAATTCGCAAAAATTTAGCTGATATTAATAACGCTCTCAAACATGTTTACAGTGAGCCTGAGCTGGACGCTGATATAATGATTAAGGAGCTTAAATCAGCAACCGACTCTATTAAAGAATATATTTGCGACACTACTCATATTCTTCACGAAGCGATTGAGGACAAAAGACCAATACTTCTGGAAGGAGCTCAGGGAAGCCTGCTTGATGTAGATCACGGAACATATCCATATGTTACATCATCGTCTCCTACTGCCGGCGGTGCTTGCACAGGAAGCGGCATTCCACCCTTAGCCATCACCCACTCTCTTGGAATTACAAAAGCGTACTGCACCCGGGTTGGCAACGGTCCTTTCCCGACCGAGCTTGACGACGGTGACGGAGAAAAACTTCGAAAGAACGGGCAAGAATTTGGTGCCACAACCGGCCGCCCAAGAAGATGCGGATGGTTGGACCTTGTTGCCTTGAAGTATGCCGTGCGCTTGAATGGAATGAATGAGCTTGCTTTGACAAAACTGGATGTATTAGATGATTTTGAAACAATCAAAGTATGCACGCACTACGAACTGGATGGTGAAAAGATTAACCACTTCCCTTCAGATACTGATGAAGTTGAACGCTTAAAACCGGTTTACAAGTCATTTCCCGGCTGGCAGTCTGTCACCCGAGATATCTCATTATTTGATGACCTTCCGGAGAATGCAAGAACCTACATCAAATTTATTGAAGAGTTCATCGGTGTGAAATTTACAATCGTATCAACCGGACCAAAAAGGAATGAAACCATTGTTCGGTAAAATGAAAAGATGAATAGCCGGAATACATTTTGGGTTAAATATCAGATTGAGGCCAGCAGTAAAGATGAAGCGGCCTCAAAAGCACGGCAGATCAGTATAGAACAATCCGTTGAGATGCCGCCCGAAGTGGTTCCGGAATCATCAAAAGATAAAATCGCCCAGGTTCATAATTTAGATCAAGCTAGAGAAAATGTCTGGGAAGCTACAATCCTTTTTAATACTCAAATTGTAGACGGCGATCCCACGCAACTCCTAAACGTACTCTTTGGTAATATTTCACTTCAGCCGTGGTGTCGCCTGGTTGATGCAGATCCTTCTTATCTAAATGAGTTGCTTCAGGGTCCGTCATTTGGAATAAGTGGACTTAGAGAACTGCTGCAAATACAAGACAGACCGCTCAGCTGTGCTGTGATCAAACCGATTGGCTCCTCTCCATCTGAACTGGCAGATATGACGCTTCAATTTGCCAAAGGTGGAATTGATATCATCAAAGACGACCACGGCTTGACCAACCAGGTTTCTGCAAGTTTCGAAAAAAGGGTGAAAATGTGCGCAAAAGCTGTTCGTGAGGGTGAGCAGTTTAGCGGAAAAAAAACTCTCTATTTCCCAAACATAACTACTTCAGCTATACATATTCTCGAACGCTACAAAGAAGCCATTGACTTAGGCGCTGATGGAGTTTTAATTGCCCCACAACTTGTTGGCTTTGAAACTATGCATGAACTGGCAAAGCTTAGCGAAGTGCCAATCATGGCTCACCCAACATTTTCCGGATCGTACGTTATCAACCAAAGCGGTGTAGATCCGGTTTTCTATTTTGGAAAGTTGACGCGCTCATTCGGGGCAGATGCAATTATCTATCCGAATGCTCAGGGCAGATTCTCATTTACCGCAGATACTTGTATCGCCATTAACCGCTCTTGTCAGAAAGGGTTTGAGTCCATGAAATCAGCATTTCCGGCACCCGGCGGTGGAGTAAAACTGGACACTATTTCCGGCTTAGTTAAACGGTACGGTCATGATATACTCTTTTTGATTGGAGGAAGTTTATATAAACACCCGGATGGTCTGCAGGTTGCTGCTCAAAAATTTCAAAAAGCACTTAATATTCATGAAAAATAATTCCAAAATTATAAAATCCACACAATCTGGCTGGAGTGAAATAGAACCGAAAAAGTATAAGACTGATGGTTCTAACTTTAAAAGTATCTCCCGTTACTCCCTTCTGGATCGTGAGATTCCGGAATTGAATACACATACGCGCTATTTCGAAATAGACCCAGATGGATACTCATCATTGGAAATGCACAGGCATCCGCACAGTGTGATTGTGATTAAAGGTTCAGGTTCTGTCATTTTGGATGACCAAATCTCTGAAATCAACACACACGATGTAATTTACATCGCTCCGGAAACTATTCATCAGTTTCAAGCTGACAGAAATGAAGTACTTGGATTCCTCTGTATTGTGGATCGATATAGAGATAAACCGATTATTCCATCTGATGATTTTATCAATGCCAATATTCATTCCAAAAAGGTTTTAAAGAAAATCAAAAAATAGTCTTGAAAAGGTCCCTTAGATGGTCGTATATTTATGACTCTTGAAAAAGCGGGAGAATTGCAGAGAAGCATCCTTCCGGTTAATTGAGAGAATCAAGATTTAGGTCGCGTCACTGATTGATTTACTGAATATTATATTAACACCAGCGGGAATAGCTCAGTGGTAGAGCATCCCGACGCTTCGGGACCAAGGTTGGGGTCGCGATACTAATTGATTTACTGAATATTATATTAA
>CAZHUP010000306.1:0-3120 GCA_964535495.1 uncultured Rhodohalobacter sp. | reverse complement strand
GGTTTATAACTATAGCTCCCGCATCATAAAAGTCCCCCGGAATCCCGGTTTCATCAAACAGATGCCCAAAATAGGACAAAATATCCCCAAATTGGGAGTGATTGATATTCAGATTATTGGAATCAATAATATCTGATGTCTCATTTTCATTGATATTAAAAGTGGAATTGCTGCTGCCAAAAAAGCCAATAGAGCCGGGCGAAAATAGAGGTGCGCCAACGCTTTCTTGTTCAACAGGATTTTGGAAAGTATCTGTTTTCATCAGATTACCTGCCCACTGTCCTGCCGCCGAAGAATAACTACTGCCTAAACCCGGGCTCCATCCGGCACCAAAGGTTTGTTCTGAATATTCGTATTCTGTTTCTTCTGTCAGTTGCACGGTCAGTGTGGTATCAGTTTCGCGATGACCAATTTTACTGACCTTTAGCTGATGTGTACCCACGGTGTTTGTCGTCACAAACCTGCCAAAAAGATCTGTTTGTACAGGAGCACCCCCTTCCTCCCATTGAATTTTTGCATTTGCAACACGATTACCCCTCTCATTTTCCACATATCCTACAACTGTAATCAAAGTCGGGTCTACCACAATCGGGTCACGGTCAACTATTATTCCGTTTTCATTGAGCAGAAGCTGTTCCTTGTAATTTGCAAAGTTGCGGCCTGCAACCAGCAGGGTATATTCATTTTCACGTGGTTCAATATTTGAAATGGTAAACCTTCCGTCTTCATCTGTTTCTGTAATATAATCTGTACCTACTAAACCAACCTTTACCCTTGTCATAGGCGCATCGGTGTCTCCTCTTATAATTCTCCCCTCTACCATTGGCGGGCCGATCTCCAACTCATATTCCTGATTGATGGTAACCGCTTCAAAGGGCTGAATCTCAAGGAAAGCCGAATGGTTGCTCAACATGGTTTCATAGCCCCTTGCGTTTACTCTTACAACATATCTGTCGTAAGAACCTCCTTTACGCGGGAATAGACGTGTTACCGGCCTGTTAGATGTGACTTCAGCCACTTTAATGTGAGGCTTTCCATAAATCATCTCCAGGTTGTCATTTACCTCGCTGGTTTGATATTTTGGCCAGCCTTCGTGTTCAAGATTTGGATCTGAGGCATATCTGCTTAATTGCCTGAAAACCTCAACAGTTGCTTCAGGAACAGGTTGGCCGGTTTCCCGGTCTATAACATCGGGCTGCAATCGATATGTGAGGGCCGTTCCCGTGAGTGAACCTACATTCATTTGTTCAACAGAGTTGGTGTTTACCTCAACAGGTGTTTCTGACACGAAAGCAAAATAGGGTGAATCAACTACGATGTGTATCGTTACCCTTGATTCAGAAGAGGCGGTAATATCACGCTGTGTTTGATCTGCTAAATCATCCATGTTTATATTTTGTGTTAGGAAATCATCCGGGTTGGTTGACAAACCTGAAGGTTGTGTTTTTGTAAGTTCCTGCAGGCCCGATGGAACCAATTCCAATGTAAAGGAGCCGTTCTCATCAGCGGTTGCCGAGGCCAATACTTTTGAAGTTCCATCCTGTTTTCTATAAACAGCTTTAACAGAAACCCCTTGCAGTAGATACGTTCCCATATCCGGTATGGCATCCTGAATTTGACTATCCATAAAATCAAACGGTTGGACTTCGGCACTGCTTGTATTGCCTCCGCCAAAAACCGGCACGGTGTGTTCAGGGACCATGCCATCACCAATTCCGGTTGGCACCTGGCCTTCCTGCATATTGCTGACGCCTGTTTGAGAGTTGGGGTCGTCCACAACTTCAGCAAATCGTATATCTTGCAATACATTCTTTGTCTCAGCGACTTGAGAGGTTATGGTTTCAATATCGATGCCGCCTTCTGTAGGGCTGAACCTGAAATTCACATCTCCTGAAATGGTCGTTACAGGAATAATGGGTGGGCCAAAATCAAAATCCGGTACTGGTGCAGTTACGATATCCTCTTCGCCCTCTTCCTCCTCTATTTCCTCTGTTTCATCTCCATAAGTAAACGTATAAATCTCACTTCTCCCGTCATTTTTAATGGGTATTTGATCGTTGGCATCTCTTGCTGTTACCTGCCATGCATAGGTTTTTCCCTGTTCCAATGGAAGAAATTCACCGGTATAGGGCAGTGTTGTATTGCCAATCAACTGAACGGAAGCATGTTCTCTGTTACTGAGCAATGCATCACCGGGATTCTGCCTGTCAAAAACTTCAACCAGTAAAAAATCATATTCAATCGTTGTACCGCGAGGCGCCAGTACGGGTGTCCACGAAAAAACCGGAAAACTGACTGCAACAGATCTAGCATTGGCCGGTGTTAACAGGACTGAGGGCTGAGGATAGCGAACCATAAAGTTTGCGACACCAACGGACCCTGTCGGCACATTTGAACCAACTTCAATCGCCTGCATGGTTATGGTATAATTTCCTTCCGGAAACGTACCCCCCTGGATTACCTGCTGTACCATTTCAGACGGAAGGCCTCTCATTACCTGGTTTGTAGTTTTTGAAAACTCTACAAATCCTGGAAAGGGTGAAAGTATATTCATTCCCGGATCCAATTCCACGGGCAGAGAGGTTTCATCGATCAGTTCCTGGCCGTCTTTGGATATGGTAACATGAAAGCGAACATTTACTGATGATCTTCCAACTACATTCGCCTGAACCTGGTAAACTCCATTATATACATTTCGCTCAAAATCACTGAAATACGGACTGGGTAAAATTCCTGGAATTCCTGTTATGGACACATTGGTTGTAGATTGGGCAAACACTCCTCCCTGTGCCAAAAAAATTATTAAATAAAACAAAAATTTGTGCTTAACAACCTTTACTGAGATATGAGTAATTGTTCTAAACACAATTTTATATTTATTAACTGATTTAATTAAGAGATAAATTCTTTATTGATATTATCTTACTGAGACAGATTGCTCCCTGCCCCTGGAACTCTCTTGCTCGCCGCGTACAACGGACACTGAATACCAGTACAGTGTTTCTTCAGTCACTTCATCATCAGTAAACCGGGTTGTTTCTGAAGAAACCGTTCCAATCACCGATGGATTTTCCTCGCCTCTTGCCCTTTTGTAAATCCTGTAATTTTCCACATCCTGTT
>CAZHUP010000305.1:0-3124 GCA_964535495.1 uncultured Rhodohalobacter sp. | reverse complement strand
ACTCGATGGTTGCAGGGCCTGATGTTTATATCTGCAATCACTGTGTTGAAGACGCTTCAAGTATTATAGAAAGTGATCTTGCAGCTCTGAACAAGAGAAGAGAGAAGAAATATAAACCGATGCTCAAGCCGCTGGAGATCAAAGCGAAGCTTGACGACTATGTAATTGGCCAGGATGATGCCAAAAAAGCACTCGCAGTAGCGGTATATAATCACTACAAACGAATATCTGCCGGTGCGGATGCAAATTATGATGACACCCGCATCGAGAAAAGTAATATCTGCCTTTTGGGTCCAACAGGATCAGGTAAAACACTTCTTGCCAGAACTCTGGCTGATGTGATTGATGTGCCTTTTACTATCGCTGATGCTACCGTTCTCACCGAGGCAGGTTATGTAGGTGAAGATGTTGAAAGCATTTTAAGCAATTTGTTACAGGCGGCGGATTACGATGTAGATCGTGCCAAGCGCGGGATTGTTTATATAGACGAAATTGACAAAGTTTCCCGGAAAAGCGATAACCCGTCCATAACAAGGGACGTGTCCGGAGAGGGCGTGCAGCAAGCCCTGCTCAAGATATTGGAAGGTACAACGGCAAATATTCCGCCAAAAGGAGGTCGAAAGCATCCTGAACAGAGTTTTATTCAGCTTGACACATCTGATATCCTTTTTGTTTGTGGTGGTGCATTTAGCGGGTTGGAAGAAATTATCTCAAGAAGATTATCGTCCAGTTCAATGGGTTTTCATTCTGAGGATCAGGTAATTATCGATAAAGATGATCCGAAGATTTTTACTAAAATTGAGCCTGAAGATCTTCAAAAGTTTGGTCTCATTCCGGAGCTGATCGGCCGCCTTCCAATTATCTGTGGTCTGGAACACCTTTCGGATGATGCAATGACTGAAATTCTGCTCAAACCCAAAAATGCTATCACAAAGCAGTATAAAAAATTGTTCGATATGGAAGATGTCGAATTGATTTTTGAAGATGATGCACTGCAGGCTATCGTAGAACGTGCTAGAGATCGTAAAACCGGTGCACGTGGTCTTAGGTCTATTTTGGAAGACGCCATGCTGGATGTGATGTTTACACTCCCTTCTATGAAAAATGTAAAAAGGTGTATTGTTACTCGCGAGACTATTGAAAAGAAAGCACCACCGGTGTACGAAAAGCAGAAAGCATCCGCATAAGCGTCACTTCTAATTGTACTGCAGTTGGTTTGGGAGCGTTCTTTTTTAGATATTGAAGTCTGTCAAATAAAACCTTGCACTCAGCATTTTAATGCGAAAACTGCTTCCCTTAAACCGACTGAAGATTATTCTGGTTGTACTGCTGATTATATTGGCAGGAGTCTCCTTTTTTTACAATCAGTTTTTGCTCAACAAAATTATGGAGCAAGAGAGAACCAGTATAGAGTTGTGGGCAAAAGCTTTTGAATTTTACAACCTTCCTTCTCACGATAGAGCCAGTCGTGATCTATTCACGGTAGCAAATGAACTGGAGAGATATCAAGATGTACCGGATAGCCTTACAAGGATGATTTTAGAAGCTGAGGCGAACGAGTCGAACGCGGGATTTGTCTTCTCTCAGATTATACGTCCCGATCTATTCAATATTCCTGTTATCGTTGTTGATGAGCCAAATTTTATTGTTTTCTACAGAAATCTCGATAACCCGGATATTTCAGTAACGGAGTTTATCGATAAGTACTCAGTCAGTACTCCTCCAATTCCAATCTCATTCGGAGAAGAACCAAGAATCAGGCGAAGGTATGTGTACTACGGCGAAAGCCCAACCATCCAATATCTTCGATATTTCCCCTACATACAGTTTGGCATATTAGCACTGCTGATGGGGATGGGTTTCACAACGTATAGAAGTATTACCCGTTCTGAGCAGTCAAATTTATGGGTTGGTATGGCTAAAGAGGCAGCGCATCAACTGGGTACGCCGCTTTCGAGTATGTATGGCTGGCTACAGCTTTTAAAAGATAGACATCAGGATGATGAGCAGACACTTTCTATTGCATATGAGGTGGAAAATGATGTAAGTCGTTTGAAGGGAATTGCTGAACGATTTAATAAAATAGGCTCGCAGCCTGAATTGAAACGCGTAAGTATCGACCCTATAATTGATGAAGTAATCGCGTATATGGAGAAACGCCTGCCACAGCTGGGGAAAAACATTGAGGTAAGAAAATCGATTGAGACGAATGCCAAAGTAAATCTCAATCCTGAAATTTTTCAATGGGCGATTGAAAATCTTATCAAAAATGCGATGGACGCTATTAAATCAAGTTCTGAAAATGCCTTCGTTTCTATTGCGGTCACTCAGGATGGGCCTCAACTATATATAGACATTGAGGATTCAGGTACGGGAATCGATAATAAGAATTTGAGTGATGTTTTTAAACCCGGGTTCAGTACTAAAAAGAGAGGGTGGGGACTCGGTTTAAGCTTGACGAAAAGAATTATTGAGGATTATCACAACGGTAAGGTGTTTGTACTTAACTCAGAAGTAAACAGGGGAACAACCATCCGAATTGTAATACCCGTATCAGAAAATCAGTCCTGAGTGTACCCCTTTTTGGTAGCGTAATCCATCAGTTGGGCTTTCAATAGATTTCTGCCTCTGTGTAGCCTGGACCGAATGGTTCCTATAGGAACATCCAGCATGTTTGCTATCTCTTCGTAGGTAAAATCTTCCACATCACACAGTAGTACAACGGTTCTGAAATCTTCAGGTATTTGATCCAGGGCATTTGAAATATCATCATCAATGAGTTCGCGGAACATCTTGTCTTCCATGTCGGAAGTTTCCGTTCGTTCGGCTCTTATGGACTCATAAAAAGATGCAACTTCGTCGTAGTCAACTTCCTGAGGTTTCTTGGATTTTTTCCGATAGTTGTTGATGTAGGAGTTTTTCAGTATCCGGAACAACCAGGCTTTCGCATTTGTACCTTTTTCATAGCTGTCAAAAAATCGATAAGCTTTAACAATAGTATCCTGAACAAGATCTTCTGCGTCGTTAGGATCGGAGGTTAGTCTTAATCCAAAATTGTACAATGCGTCGAGATGAGGAATAATTTCCTCATTGAAATCATCTTGTTTTCTTAATTCTTTCTTAG